>DATMUG010000260.1:0-4596 GCA_035563915.1 Pseudomonas sp.
ATTGGATTTGTGTACGCCGCAACGCCCCTGTGGGAGCGGGCTTGCTCGCGAAGAGGCCCTGGAGGTCACGCAGATCCCCAGCGGTACTTGCATCTTCCCGCCCCCACCCGCATAAATTCCTCCATGAACCTGCCCATCCCCGCAGACAGTGCCCTGGACGGCTTCCACCCCGCCGTCAGCGCCTGGTTCAGCAACACCTTCGCGACGGTGACCGCCGCCCAGGCCCGGGCATGGCCGTTGATCCGCCAGCGCCGTTCGAGCCTGATCGCCGCGCCTACCGGTTCCGGCAAGACCCTCACCGCGTTCCTCGCGGTGATCGACGATCTGGTGCACCGAGGCCTCGACCACCCCGAAGATCCGGCGCAAGGCCTTCCCGACGAAACCCTGGTGGTCTACGTCTCGCCACTCAAGGCGCTGTCCAACGACATCCAGATCAACCTGCAAAACCCGCTGGCCGGCATCACCGAACAACTGCGAGTGATGAGCCTGCCCCCATTACAGATCACCACGGCGGTGCGCACCGGCGATACCCCGCAAAAAGAACGCTCGGCGATGCGCAAGGCCGCGCCGCACATTCTGGTGACCACCCCGGAATCCCTCTACGTGCTGCTCGGCTCCGATTCCGGCCGGCAGATGCTCAAAACCACCCGCACGGTGATCGTCGACGAAATCCACGCCATCGCCGCCAGCAAGCGCGGCAGCCACCTGGCCTTGAGCCTGGAACGCCTGCAAGCGCTGTGCGCCGAACCGCTGGTACGCATCGGCCTGTCGGCCACGCAAAAACCCATCGAAGCGGTATCGCGCTTTCTGGTCGGTCGTGATCGTGACTGCGACATCATTGACATAGGCCATGCCCGGCCACGGGACCTGGACATCGAAGTGCCCCCCGTGCCGTTATCGGCGGTGATGGCCAACGATGTCTGGGAGCTGGTCTACGACCGCCTCGCGACGCTGGCCCGCGAACACCGTACCACGCTGGTTTTCGTCAACACCCGACGTCTGGCCGAACGCCTGAGCCGGCACCTGAGCGAGCGCCTGGGCAAGGACGCCGTCGCCGCCCACCACGGCAGTCTGGCCAAGGAGTTTCGCCTGGACGCCGAGCAGCGGCTCAAGCGCGGCGAGCTGCAAGTGCTGATCGCCACGGCCTCGCTGGAACTGGGGATTGACATCGGCGACGTCGACCTGGTGTGCCAGATCGCCTCGCCACGCTCGATTGCCGGTTTTCTGCAACGAGTTGGACGATCCGGACACCAGGTCGGCGGCACGCCCAAGGGTCGCCTGTTCGCCACCACCCGTGACGATTTGATCGAATGCGCGGCGCTGCTCGACTGCGTGCGCCGTGGCGAACTGGACACCTTGCAGATCCCGCAGGCGCCACTGGACGTTCTCGCGCAGCAGATCATCGCCGAGGTGAGTTGCCAGGAATGGCCCGAGCAAGGGTTGCTGGAGATGTTCCGCAAAGCCTCGCCCTACGCCGCGCTCGACGAAAAACACTATCAGGCACTGTTGCACATGCTCGCCGAGGGCTACAGCGGGCGTCAGGGCATCCGCAGTGCCTATCTGCATCGCGATGCCGTCAACCGCACCCTGCGCGGGCGTCGCGGCAGCAAGCTGACGGCGGTGACCAGTGGCGGGACCATTCCGGACAACGCCGATTACAGCGTGTTGCTCGAACCCCAGGGGCTGAACATCGGCAGCGTCAACGAAGACTTCGCCGTGGAAAGCATTGCCGGCGATGTGTTCCAGCTGGGCAATACCTCGTACCGCATCCTGCGGGTCGAAACCGGCAAGGTCCGGGTCGAGGATGCCCAGGGGCAGCCGCCCACAATCCCGTTCTGGCTTGGTGAGGCACCGGGGCGCAGCGCGGAACTGTCGTTTGCCGTCGCGCGCCTGCAAGCGCAACTCGATGAACTGTTCGGTGACACCCCGGGAAATCTGCAACCGGCGCTCGACTGGCTGACCGGCCCCCTGGGCCTGAACCTCGCCAGCGCCGAGCAACTGGTGGAATACCTGGCCCGCGCACGTCAGGCCCTCGGCGCACTGCCGTCCCAGGACACCCTGCTGATGGAGCGCTTTTTCGACGAGTCCGGTGGCACCCAGTTGATCATCCATACGCCGCTCGGCAGTCGCATCAACCGCGCCTGGGGCCTGGCCCTGCGCAAGCGTTTTTGCCGCACCTTCAACTTCGAATTGCAGGCCGCGGCCAGTGAAGATGCGATCGTGATGTCACTGTCCACCAGCCACAGCTTTGAACTGGACGACGTGTGGCGCTACCTGCACAGCAACAGCGCCGAGCACATTCTGATTCAGGCGGTGCTCGATGCGCCGCTGTTTGGCGTGCGCTGGCGCTGGAATGCCGGCGTGGCGCTGGCGTTGCCGCGCTTCAGCGGCGGTCGCAAGGTGGCGCCGCAGCTCCAGCGGATGAAAAGCGAGGACCTGATCGCCAGCGTGTTTCCCGATCAGATCGCCTGCGTGGAAAACCTCGCGGGCGAACGCGAGATTCCCGACCATCCACTGGTGGAGCAAACCCTCGACGATTGCCTGCACGAGGCTATGGACTGCGAAGGCTGGCTGGCGATGTTGCGGCGCATGGAACGCGGTGAGGTCCGCCTGATCAGCCGCGACCTGCCGGCGCCCTCGCCCTTGGCCGCGGAAATTCTCAGTGCGCGCCCCTACACCTTTCTCGACGATGCGCCGCTGGAAGAGCGCCGCACTCAAGCCGTGCTCAACCGGCGCTGGATCGACCCGCAATCCACCGATGACCTCGGTGCGCTGGACGCTGACGCCATCGTCGCCGTGGGTGGGGAAGCGTGGCCGACGCCCGCCGGTGCCGATGAAATGCACGAGGCATTGATGAGCCTGGCGTGCATTACCGAGGCCGAAGCGCAGGCCATTCCGAATTGGCTCGATTGGCTCAATGCCCTGGCGGCCAGTGGCCGTGCCTGTCGTCTGGATCAATCGTTATGGCTGGCTCGGGAGCGACTGAGCTGCCTGCGAGGGATTTATCCACAGGCCGTCGTTTGGCCGGCGGTGGCGGCCTTGTCTGGATTCGATAAACCCTGGGAACGGGACGCCGCCGTGCTGGAAGTGATTCGCGCACGGCTCGGCGCCTTTGCGCCGCTACCGCTCAAAGCGATTGCCGAACCACTGGGCTTGCCACAGGAACAAGTCACCCAGGCTCTGGCGCAACTGGAACGCGAGGGTTACGTGCTGCGCGGCCGCTTCATTCCAGCCGTCGAGGAGGAACAATGGTGCGAACGGCACTTGCTGGCGCGAATCCACCGCTACACAGTCAAGCGTTTGCGGCGGGAAATCGAGCCGGTGGCGTTGCAGGACTTCATGCGTTTTCTGTTCGACTGGCAGCACCTGTCCAGCGCCAGCCAGGGCCAGGGCAGCGCGGTGTTGCCGTCGATCGTCGCGCAGTTCGAAGGCTACCCCGCCGCCGCGTCAGCCTGGGACAGCGACATCCTGCCGGCACGCATCAAGGACTATTCGGCCAGTTGGCTAGATGAGCTGTGCCGCAGCGGCAAACTGGTCTGGACCCGACTCACCGCGCGTAACAATAGCGCCAGCAGTGCCCTGCGCAATACGCCCATTGTGCTGCTGCCGCGCAACCGGGTCGGGCTGTGGAGCGATTTGACCGAGCAGACGCCGGTCAGCGAACTGTCGCCGAAAACGCAAAAGGTATACGAGGCGCTGCGCCAGCACGGCGCGCTGTTTTTCGATGAGCTGACCCACGAAGCCCATGTGCTGCGCACCGAGCTGGAAATCGCCTTGCAGGAATTGGTGGGGGCCGGGCTGGTGAATGCCGACAGCTTCGCCGGATTGCGGGCGCTGATCACCCCGGCCAGCAAGCGGCAAAATCACAGCAGCCGTCGTGGGCGCGGGGCGTTCATCGGTGGCATGGACGATGCCGGGCGCTGGGCTTTGCTGCGACGCGGCACGCCAGCACCGGTCACGGACAACCCACGCCCGCCGGCCACTCCCGCCGATACGCTGGAACATATCGCCATGACCTTGCTGCGCCGTTACGGCGTGGTGTTCTGGCGCCTGCTGGAACGCGAGGCAGACTGGCTGCCGAGCTGGCGTGAATTGCTGCGCACGTTCCATCGACTGGAGGCGCGGGGCGAAATTCGAGGCGGGCGTTTTGTCAGTGGCCTGGCGGGTGAGCAATTCGCGCTGCCCGAGGCGATCCCGCTGCTGCGTGAGGTGCGCCGGCGGGCCCACGATGGAAGTTTGATCGCAGTGTGCGGGATCGATCCGCTGAACCTGGCGGGCACCTTGCTGCCCGGTGCGAAAGTGCCGGCGCTGGCGAGCAATCGGCTGGTGTACCGCGATGGGTTGCCGGTGGCGGCACAGATTGCCGGCAAGCAGCAGTTTTGGGGGGAGCTGGATGAGCAGGTGATGGCTGAGGTGCGTAGCAAACTGATCCGGCATTGATGCTGCCTGTGCTGGCCTCTTCGCGAGCAAGCCCGCTTGTATGCTGGAACTTGAAGGGAGGAGTAGGGACAAAGCCCGATTCTGACTGTTGGCGCAGTACAGATCCGTGGGAGATTTCGCCCCTCCTCCTTTCACCCAAGCGCCGATAAAGAATGC
>DATMUG010000261.1:0-6708 GCA_035563915.1 Pseudomonas sp.
GGGCCGACAGGCTGAGTAATTTGATCAGGTGTGGGTGCATAAAATTATCCTCAGTCCCGCATTTCGGTCTGGCGTTCGACAGGGTCGATCAGCACGGCTTTCTGCTGGCGCACCAGCAGGTCGAGAATTTCATCCTGGCGCTCGCCGAGAATCCCCGAGAAGCTGATGCCGCTGGATTTGGTCGGCGCGAGCATGGACACGCGATACAGCTCGACGCTCAAGGGCGAGTCGATGGACAACGGGCCGCTGCCGTTGGCCGCCAGTTCGCCGCCGACCACGATCAGCGACACCTGGGCATCGAACGGGTCGAGCTTGATGTCACGGTCGGTGTCGGTCAGGTCCTTGATGTGCCCGTAGACGCCGGTCAGGCCGTTGGCCATGGCGACGTTTTCGTAAAGGCGAATGTTCACGCTGTTTCGGATGCGGATGCCGTGACGACGGTTGCTCAGCACCTTGTTGCCCCACAACAGGTTGTCGGCACTCTCGTAGAGGGTGATGCCGTCGGTGTGGTTCTGGTAGACCTCGTTGTGGGCGATCAGGTTGTTGACGCTGTTACGGTCGATCACGATGCCGGACAGCTTGTTGTCGTAGGTGCGGTTGTTGAAGATGAAGCTGTCGTTGACCTCACGGGAAATGATGATCCCGTGCTTCTTCTTGGTCCCGTACACCGTGTTGTCGGCAATGATCAGACCGTGTGAACGGTCGTGGGGGTCGATGCCGTAGACGATGTTGTCCTTGTAGGTGTTGCCCTTGACCACGAAGTCGCGGGTTTCATAGCAGTAGAAGCCGTACCACATGTCCGAGAACTCGGAACCGACGATCCAGCCGGTCGGTTCAGGGCGCTTGAGGACCTTGGCCATGTTCGGCGTGTACTGGGAAATACTCACGCCGTAGGACTTACTGTTGGCATAGCCGAAGCTGGCGATCTTGCTGTTGGCGATGTAGGTCTCGGTGCCACCCCAGGCCAGCAGGAACGGGCGGAATTCCTTGGGCGAGTTGAACGTCGCCGGGCCGTTGTCCTTCTCGCGCCAGCCGGTGATTTTGGTGTCGCGCACAAACAGCTGGCCGTCGTTGACCAGGAACGAGCCGGCCTCCTGGGACAGGCGCAGTTCCTGGGTCTGCTTGTCGATTTCGAGGATGCCGTGGCGGCCGACCACGATCGGCAATTTCGCCAGGTAGACGCCCGGCGCGGTCTCGATGACGTACTTGGGTTGCTTCTTCGCCAGGTCCTTGAGGTTCATGTAGCCGTCGTCGACGAAGATCGCCTGGGGGATGCCGTGCTGACGCACCACCCATTCGGCCATCTTGTTGTCGCCGCCGATGAAGTCCTTCAAGGCATCTTCCTGCATCATCCGGCGCACGCTGACTTTGCCGGCCTTGCTACGCACGACTTTTGCGGCGACGGCATCGCTGGTATAGCCCGAGAGGTCTGGCAGTTTCGGCGTGGGCAACTCCAGCGGCGCGGTCGGTGCGCTGCTGACGGTGTAGGTCTTGGCCTGTTGCAGTTCCTTGGCCATGGTTGCCGGCTTGGCCGGTTCCACATTGGCGAAGGCCGTCGCCGCACTGGCCAGCAACACCGCGCCGGCCAGCAGGCTGATCGAGCCTTTCATGGCTTGATGATTCATCCGGGAGACTCCCTTCGCAATGTGCATCAGAAGCGCCAGATCACGTCGATGAACGCGCGGTGCATGTACGAATCGACTTCCTTGCCATAGGCATCGCCCGGCTTGAACACGCCACCACGGAAGCGCACCAGGGCCGAAGGCTCATCGATCGCCTGGCTCAGCGAAGCCGGCAACAAGCCTTGCTTGAAGTACTTGGTGACCACCAGGTCCATCTCCTGACCCATGTCTTTCTCACCATCGTTGAGCGGCAGCGAAGTGCTCGACAGCACGGCGCCGGTCACGTCGTCGGTGGTGTTCTCAACGGCGTTGATACCGTTGCTGCCCACCGGCTTGTTGCCGTCGACACGCCAGAATTTGTGGTAGATCAGGCTGGCGTCGTATTCGTCGTTGAGCATCCACGAACCGAACAGCGTGGCGGTTTGCAGGTTGTTCATTTCGCCACGGAAGGCCTCGCCGAAGCGGTGCACACGCGAACGGGTACCGGTGTAATTGGAGCGGTTGCTTTCCAGGCCGTTCTGTTCGTAATCAGCGCTGGCACGGGCGTAGGCCGCACCGACTTGCCATTGCGGATCGAGGCGCAGACGCACACCCAGGTCGGTGGCCCAGCCGTCGACATCGCCGCTTTTCTTCGGTTGCGCGGGCGCGGTGCCATCGGCGTTCAGCGGGTTGACCTTGTCGCGGTCGCCGCTCATGCCGGTGATGCTGCCCCAGTAATTGACGGTGTTGGTGTTGCGCCAGTTGTAGGCGTCGCTGTTGGCCTGCACGCCCAGCCAACTGATGTCGCCGTTCTGCTTCTTGTCCAGCGAATCACTGGCTACCCCAGGTTGCGCGTAGTCGAGCTTGCCGTCGTCGTGGGTGTGATGCCCGCGAATGCCGACCCACTGACCCGGTGTCCACTGGTACTCGGCATCGGCGTAGGCATGCAGGCGATCCTTGTCGGCCGGGGCCAGTTCCTTCAAGTCAGTGCGGTACTCGCTGAAGCGCTCGGCGACACCGGCGTGGGCGCGCAACAGGGTTGTATCGAAGTCCCAGTTCAGGGCTTCGATGTTGGTGTCGCGCCATTGCCCGTCATCGTTGTGCAGACGCTGGCGGCCGAACTTGAGGATCTCGCCGGGGTAGGGCGTGAAGCCGCTGTAACCGACCCAGAATTCGCGCATCGCCAGATAGTTCTTCTTGGTTTCGCGATCATTGTTCTGGGTGTTCTCGGTACCCTCGGATTGCTGCAGGGTATCGGTCTCGATGATGTCGGTGGACGTCACCGCCTGGCCCATCGCATAGGCGCTCCACGCGCCACTCTCGCCATAGACCCACGGACGCAGGTCCAGGCCCACGCCATTGACGTCGCCGCCGGGGGCAGTGCCCAGGTCGCGGTCGTCTTCGGACTGGCCGGTGATTTTCACGTCCAGGCCGAAATTCTTCGGTGCTTCAGTCATCGCGGCCAGTGTCGGGCCGGCCCACAGCAGGGCGAATGTCAGGCCGATGCCGGCTTGTACGAATGGATTCAACTTCATAGGGATTCCTCGCCGTCTTCTTGCAGGGCCTGCAGTTGCGGGGTGTTCTGGCTCAAGGCACCACGAACGGACTGTTCCTGTTTCAACAGGCGTTGGGCCTCGGCCATTTGCGCAGGCGGCAGTTGGGCTTCGAGTGTTTGTGCAAGCTCGGTGGCCTGCGGGGTGTTTTGGGCTTTGGCAAGCTGGCTGAACACGTAGGCGTTAAGCGGGTCGGGCTTGGTGCCCTTGCCTTGGGAGAACAGTTGGGCGATGGCAAAATCGGCGCTGTTCTGACCATTGCGCGCAGCGGTCAGCAGGTGGTCGAGGGCCTTCTGTGGATAGACCTTGCCCAGGTAACCCCGGCGATAGATCTGGCCCAGGTAGTAATCGGCGGCGACTTCGCGGCCAACGGCTTTCTGGAAGTGTTCTTCGGCGACCCTGGCGTCGGCCGGCACCATCTTGCCCTCGTAGTAGAGCTTGCCCAGCAACAGCTCGGCGCGAGGCTGGTCGGCGGCGCGGCCGTTGTCCAGGTACTTCATCATCTGGTCGACGTCACCCAGTTCGGGGAAGTCGTAGATCAGTTGCGCGAGGGTGACCCAGGAAGCCGGGTAGCCGGGAGCGATGGGTTCGAGCAGCGACTGCGCGGTTTTTTCGTCGGTCTTGCCCAGGGTCGAATCGGCGAGCACGCGGGCGACGCTGTCCACCCGCTGAGCGGAGACGGTGCCGCGACTGTGCGCCGCCTGCAGCTGCTTGATCAGCTCGGCCTGTTGCTCGGGCTGGGCTTTTTTCTGATAGACCGTGGCCAGTTCGACGTAGCAGATGTCGGTGGTGTTGAGCGCGGCCTTGCAGATTTTTTCCACGTCATCCAGATGCTGGTCGTAGGTGCCCTGGGTGCGATAGAGCAGCACTTGCGCCAGGCCCGCTTCCGGCTTGCCTTCGGCGCGCCATTGGCTGATCTGCTTCTGGGCGTCGACGTTGGGGAAGCTGTGCGGGTATTGCAGGTACAGCATCGCCAACGGGATCAGTGTGTTGCCTTCGCCGGCGGCCGAGGCCTTTTTCAACAGGGCTTCGGCTTCGTGATGCTCGGCTTCGGTGGCGCCGGGCTTGGCCACCAGCAGGCGGCCCAGGCGTGCCTGGGCACGCGGCGAAACACTGGCCGCTGCACGGTAGGTGGCTTCGGCCTGTTTCATCTGCGCCGGGTCGCGGCTGTCGACCTGAATGTCGGCCAGACCCACCTGGGCTTCGCTGTAGCCCAGCTCTGCCAGTTGCTGATAGTTCGCCGCGGCGGTGGCGGTGTCGCCTCGCTTGAGGGCTTCGTTGGCCAGGCGCTGGTCGGGCAGGCCGGCGCAGCCGGCCAGAGACACTGCCAATGCCACTGCGCACAGTGGACCCATGTGGGAGCGGGCTTGCTCGCGAAAGCGGTGTGTCAGCCCACATTGATTCTGAATGTTGAACCGCATTCGCGAGCAAGCCCGCTCCCACAGGGGTTGCGGTGTGATCAGGATAGGTGGAGTCGTCACAGGCATGTCCTCCGCTTACAGACCAGCCGCCATGGCTTTGTCGATCAGCCAGTTCAGGTTCGGGCCGCGGTCGCTGTTCACTTCCACCGGACGGCCGGCGAGGGTGCTGTCCAGGGCTTCGTCAGGCTGGATCAGGACGCGGATGTCGGAGGACAGGTCGGCGCTTTTCAGGCTGGTGCTGCTGACGATCTTGCCGGTGCGGGTCTTGTCTTCACCGGCGATCTGGAAGCGCACGGCGGTGCCTGGCAGTACGTCGCCGAACTGGCGGTAGGAGAAGCGTGCTTCGACATTGGCTTCGGTGTTGCGCGGTACCAGTTGGAAGATCACGTCGCCCTTGCTGGCGTACTGACCGTTGGCGACCAGTTGCTGACCCACGGTGCAGTCGCACGGCGAGGTGAGGGTGCCGGTCATTTGCTTGCCGAACAGTTCCTCGACCTTGGCCGGGGCCAGTTGATCGTCTTCCAGGTGACCCTTGAGCACGTCGAGCATGCTGGTGCTGAAGGTCGCCAACGGTGCGCCCTTGGCGGCGATGCCGTCGGCTTTCACCAGGCTCTGTACGGTGCCGTCGCGGGGCATGGTGATGTTCACGCCCGCCACGCTGACCAGGCCCGCCTGGGCATGGCTGACGAAGTACATGCCGTACACCGATTTGAAAATGAAACCGAACGCCGCCAGGCCGACGACGAAAATCCCCAGACTGAAGGTCACGGCTTTCAGGCGCCCGAACGCGCTCATGCCGTGGCCGCCGTCCTTCATCTTGCGCGCCTTGGTGAAGTTGTCGCGCTGCAGGGTGGCCAGCACCTCGCCGATGCTGACGATGTCGCCGGCCAGGTGCGAAGTGATCAGGTGGCGCAGGGTCGAGATGTCTTGCGGTTCCAGGTTCTGGAACTGGCAACCGGCACGACCGGTCTGGCGATCGTAGGAGCGCACTTGCAGCTCGACGTCCATGGCCAGGCCGAGGTTGTCGATGACGAACTGCAGGCGGGCCTTGTACACGTCACCGGTCTTGAGCGGCAGCTGGCCGGCGTTGAAGGCCAGGCCACCGGCGGACAGGTCGATCACTCGCGCTTCGACCGGTGTACGGTCGGGTCCGAAGAAGCGCAGCTTGGCCGGGATTTTCACCCGGGCGTGTTGGCGCTGGGCTTCGGATTCATGCACTACGTTGGCGTTGACGGCGGTATTCATAGGGGCGTTTTCCTAGTTAATTCAGGCGAGTTCGGTCAGACCATCATCAGCAGCACGGCGACGAAAATGCTGCCGGCGGAGAAGGTCATGGTCCGAGACGACCAGGTGTTGAACCAACGTTGAAAGCTGGCGAGATCACGGGACAGAGAAGTGGGTTGGCGAGTCCAGGACTGTTGGTCGAGGCGGAAGAACACGTAGATCTTCACCAGTGCGCCAACGATCTGGTTGTAATAGAGAATCGCCGGGTAGGCCGGGCCGATCCGGTGGCCGGAGCAGGACAGCAACAACGTCAGGATCAGGCGGGTGATGCCGATCCACAGCAGGTACACCAGAATGAATGCGGTGCCGTACTTGAAGCTGGCGATCAGCGCCACGGTCAGGCCCAGCAGGGAGGTCCACATCGACACGCGCTGATCGAACAGCACCACGGAAGTGAACGCACCCAGGCGCTTGATCCCCAGGCCCAGGGCACGGGAGTTCTGGCGCAGGTTGTTGCCGTACCAGCGGAACATCAGTTTGCGACTGGCCTTGATGAAGCTCTTTTCCGGCGGATGCTCGACGGTGTTGATCGCCGCATCGGGCACGTAGAAGGTGTCGTAGCCCAGGCGCATCAGGCTGAACCAGCTGGACTTGTCATCGCCGGTGAGGAACTTGAAGCGACCCAGGCGCCAGTGTTGCAGCGAGTCGCTTTCCACGTCGGCGATGAATTCGGGGTTGGTGACCACGGTGGCACGGAACACCGACATCCGCCCGGTCATGGTCAGCACGCGCTTGGACAGGGCCATCGAGCACATGTTGATGTGACGCTGGGCGAAACGCAGCTTGTGCCATTCGCTCATGATGTAGCCGCCGCGCACTTCGCAGAATTCGTTGGTGGTCAGGCCGCCG
>DATMUG010000262.1:0-5356 GCA_035563915.1 Pseudomonas sp.
TCCCACAGGGGGAACGCATTCGATTGTGGGAGCGGGCTTGCTCGCGAAGGGGCCAGATCAGACGCCAAAAAACTTGAAGGCTTAACCAAAAATCCCGAATACCCCTATCGGCCGTTTTTGCCTTACTGCCATATGACGGACGCATTACAACTCTAGGATGGCCTGCATCTGTTAGATGAGGTCCGTCCATGAACAACTCGATCGCCACTGCCCTGACCAATCCCGGCGCGCCCATGAAGGTGCGCGGCGTGCACAAGCGTTTCGGTGCCTTCACCGCGCTGGATAACGTGTCCCTGGACGTGGCGGCCGGTGAGCTGGTGTGTCTGCTCGGGCCTTCCGGGTGTGGCAAGACCACCTTGCTGCGCTGCATCGCCGGTCTGGAAAAGCAGGACAGCGGGGAGTTGTACCTGGGCAATCGCGACGTTTCCCACCTGGCACCTCAAGCGCGGGACTACGGCATTCTGTTTCAGTCCTACGCCCTGTTTCCCAATCTCACCGTCGAAGCCAACATTGCCTACGGCCTGGCCAACGCCAGTCGCGACGAAGTGCGCCGGCGCGTCGGTCAGATGCTCGAACTGGTGGGCCTCGGTGGCAGTGAGAAAAAGTACCCCGGCCAATTGTCCGGCGGTCAGCAGCAACGGGTCGCACTGGCCCGGGCCCTGGCGCCCGCGCCGTCGTTATTACTGTTGGACGAACCGATGTCCGCCCTCGACGCCCGCGTGCGCGAGCACCTGTGCACGGAGCTGCGCCAGCTGCAGCGAGAGCTGGGCATCACCACCCTGATGGTCACCCACAACCAGGACGAGGCCATGCTGATGGCCGACCGTATCGCCGTGATGAACAACGGCAAGGTCGAGCAGTACGCCACCCCGCAGGACATCTACAACCGTCCCGCCACACCCTTCGTGGCGGAATTCGTCGGCCAGGGCAACTGGTTGCCATTCCACAGCAGCAGCGACAGCCATGCCCAGGTCGGCGGGATGAACATGCGCCTGGCCGATGGCAGTGCCAAGACCACTTCGGGCCGTTTGTTCTGCCGCCCGGAGGCGATCAACGTCAATCCGCTGGTTCACGAAGAAAACCTGTTCCCGGCCAAGGTTCGTGAAATCACCTTCCTCGGCAACCGCTGCCGCATGAGTTTCGAACTTGACCATCTGCCCGGCCACGCCCTGCTGGCCGAGCTGGCACCGGAAGCCATGCCGCGCCTCGGCGCGCAGCAGATCATGGTGGCGTTGCCGCCCCGCAGCCTGCAGGTGTTTTCCTGATGAGCGCGAACATCGCGCTGCCGCTGTCACCCCAGCAGGTTCGGCAGGCCTCTCGTGCCGAGATGGGCGACCGGATTTTTGTGGTCGGCGGCAAGATTCTGTTGCTGGTGTTACTCGGCGTCGCCGTTTTGATGCCGCTGCTCGCCATCTTCTGGCGCGGCTTCAGTTCCGAAGCCGGGCAGGGAGGTGGTTGGGTTGCGGCGAAGGAATTGGTGACCAGTGAAAATTTCCATTGGCTGCTGGGCAATAGCCTGAAGGTTTCCCTCAGTGTCGCGCTCATCGTCGTACCGCTGGCCTACCTGTTTGCCTACGCCCTGCAGCGCACCTTGATTCCGGCTAAAGGCATCTGGCGCGGCATTTCGCTACTGCCACTGATGGCGCCGTCGATGCTGCCGGGCATCGCGCTGGTTTACCTGTTCGGTAACCAGGGCATGCTGCGCGGTTTGCTCTCGGACAATATCTACGGCTTCTGGGGCATCGTTCTGGGTGAGGTTATCTACACCTTCCCACACGCTTTGATGATTCTGCTGTCAGCCCTGTCCCTGGCGGATGCGCGACTGTTCGATGCTGCTTCGAGCATGGGCGCCAGTCCCGCCAAGGCCTTTCGCAGCATCACCTGGCCGGCGACCCGTCAGGCGGTGTTCGCAGCGTTCTGCCTGGTGTTCACCCTGACCATCACTGACTTCGGCGTGCCCGTGGTGGTCGGCGGTGATTATCAGGTGCTGGCGCTGGAAGCCTATAAAGCGGTGGTCGGCCAGCAGCAGTTCGGTCGTGGCGCCTTGATCGGCATGGTGCTGCTGCTGCCGGCGCTGTTGAGCTTCGGTGTCGATGCCTGGTTGCGCCGACGTCATGGCGACTCCATGAGCGGCCGGGCGCAAGTGTTCAAACCGGCACCGTCGGCACTGCGCGACGGCTGCTACCTGACCATCGTGCTGCTGATCTGCGCCGCGTTGCTGCTGGTGTTTGGCATGGCGGTGTTCTCGTCGCTGGTGAAGTTCTGGCCTTATAACCTGTCGCTGTCGCTCAATCATTACCAGTTCAACGAGACCGCTGGCGGTGGCTGGCTGGCCTACGGCAACAGCGTGAAGATGGCGTTGTACACGGCGCTGATCGGCAGTGCGCTGATTTTCACCGGCGCCTACCTGATGGAAAAAACCAGAGGCCAGCGCGGCCTGAATCTGACCCTGCGCATGCTCAGTTTCGTACCGATGGCGGTGCCGGGTCTGGTACTCGGCCTGGGTTACGTCTTCTTCTTCAACCTCGCCGGCAACCCGCTGCACGTGCTCTACGGGAGCATGACGTTGCTGGTGGTCTGCACCATCGCCCACTACCTGACCACCGCGCAGATGACCGCCACCACGGCCCTGCGTCAGCTCGACGCCGAGTTCGAAGCCGCTGCGCTGTCGCTCAAGGCGCCGCTGTACCGCCACTACCTGCGGGTCACTGTGCCGATCTGCTTGCCTGCGCTGCTGGACATCGTGCGCTACCTGTTCGTCTCGGCCATGACCACCGTCTCGGCGGCGATCTTCCTCTATAGCCCGGACACCATCCTCGCGGCGGTGGCGGTGCTGAACATGGACGATGCCGGCAATGTCGGCGGTGCGGCGGCGATGTCGACCCTGATTCTGTTCACCTCGGCGGGCGTGTCCCTGCTGCTGGCCTGGGCCTCGCGCGGCTTGCTGCGCCGCTCACAGGCCTGGCGACAGACCGCACCCGGTCATTGATTCGCTTTTTTAGAAAACCAAAGCCCCTCAACTCAAAAACAGGAAAAGATCATGTTCAAGCCTATGGCCCTGGCCGCCGCTGTCCTCACCGCTTTCAGCCTGAACGCCTTTGCGGCGAAGACCGAGTTGACGGTGTACACCGCCCTCGAAGCCGAACAGCTCAAGACCTATAAAGAAGCGTTTGAAAAGGCCAATCCGGACGTGGAGATCAAGTGGGTGCGCGACTCCACCGGCATCATCACCGCCAAACTGCTGGCGGAAAAAGAGCGCCCACAGGCTGACGCCGTCTGGGGCCTGGCCGCTTCCAGCCTGGCGATCCTCGATCAGCAAGGCATGCTGCAAAGCTACGCACCCAAGGACCTGGGCAAAATCGGCGGCAACTACCGCGACACCGCCAACCCGCCAGCCTGGGTCGGCATGGACGTCTGGGCCGCGACCATTTGCTTCAACACCGTCGAGGCCGAGAAGCAAGGCCTGACCAAACCCGTGAGCTGGCAGGATCTGACCAAGCCTGAATACAAAGGCAAGATCGTCATGCCGAACCCGGCTTCGTCCGGCACCGGTTTCCTCGACGTCAGCGCCTGGTTGCAGACCTTTGGCGAGAAGCAGGGCTGGCAGTACATGGACGACCTGCACCAGAACATCGGCCAGTACGTTCACTCCGGTTCCAAGCCTTGCAAACTGGCGGCGGCGGGTGAATTCCCGATCGGTATCTCCTTTGAATACCCGGCCGTTCAGCTCAAGCGCCAAGGCGCGCCGCTGGACATCATCCTGCCGAAGGAAGGCCTGGGCTGGGAGATTGAGGCGACCGCCGTGATCAAGGGCACGCCACATGAAGACGCGGCGAAGAAACTCGCCGACTTCTCCGCAAGCCCCGAGGCGATGGAACTCTACAAAGAAAACTTCGCCGTCCTCGCGCAGCCGGGCATCGCCAAGCCACAGACCGAATTGCCGGCCGATTATGAGCAGCGCCTGATCAAGAACGACTTTGCCTGGGCCTCGAAGAATCGCGACGAGATCCTGACCGAATGGCGCAAGCGTTATGACGGCAAGTCCGAGAAAGTGGCGGCCAAGTAAGATCTTCGTCGGCTGACAGGGCCTCTTCGCGGGCAAGCCCGCTCCCACAGTGATCGCCGGTGTTCACACAATGTGTGTCTCACCCGAAAACCTGTGGGAGCGGGCTTGCCCGCGAAAGCGGTCTACGATTCACCACACATCCCACTTCATCGAGAGATCTCTGATGAGCCTCAACGAACAAACCGTCGCCCGGGTATTCGCCCTCTACGAGCGCTTCGGCGATGCCGATTACATTGGCGAGCCGGTATCGCAGATCGAACACATGTCCCAGGCCGCGCAGTGCGCAATGGCCGAAGGCTTCGACGACGAAGTGGTGCTCGCCGCGTTCTTCCACGACATCGGACACATCTGCGCCGAGGGCGCCGAGCACATGGGCGGCTTTGGCGTGGTCAGCCACGAACGGCTGGGCGCCGATTTCTTGCGCCGTGCCGGTTTCAGCGAGCGCATGGCGCGGTTGGTGGAGTACCACGTCCAGGCCAAGCGCTACCTGACGCTCAGAGAGCCGGGGTACTACGGGCGTTTGAGCGAAGCCAGCCGTCGCACGCTGGAATATCAGGGCGGGGTGATGACCGACGCCGAAGCCGATGCCTTCGAGCAGGACCCCTTGTGCGAAGTGAGTCTGCGCATGCGTCAGTGGGATGAACTGGCCAAGGAGATGCATGTGCCGGTGATTGATCTGGACGTGTTGAAGCGTAAGGCAGTCAGCGTCCTGTCCCGCGAGGCTTGCTGAACGTTCCTACGGCAATTGACAAAGCGTTACATGGATCGCCTTGTTGGCAGGGCTCAAGCTGAGCTTTTCACAAGGAGGCAAAGGGATGCGCTATTTAAAAGTGATCGCTCAGGATCGAAGCGAAGCCGGAGTGGCAGACACGCTTCGGTTTCAGTTTTTTGAAGATGAACAATGGCTGCGTGAGGCAGCGGATGAGGAAGTTCGACTGCTGAGGACCTTTGGCACCAATTATTTGAAATGCCGATGGTTCAACGCAGGTGAAGGTGAAGAGCGGCACTTGCGAATGTTCTCGCTTAACCCTACCGGCGATGGAACACCGGAATCGGTACGGTTGCATTTCCATGAAGGATCGATCATTGCCTACAAGGCCGCTGTCCATGACCTCGACAACGACGGCACGTTCGAGGTGGTGCTGTGTTCCGATGTCGACAACGACGGCCGCGCGGATCGCACAGACCGGACTCGGGTCAATGCGTTGGTGCGAGAGTTTTTGAAGTTGGGATGGCAGTGATTCTGATCTGAAACCGCGGCGCGGCCTTCGCGAGCAAGCCCGCTCCCAC
>DATMUG010000263.1:0-12173 GCA_035563915.1 Pseudomonas sp.
AAACCGCTGCCCCCCGAGGGAGCAACGGTTTTCGTCAGACCGCGTTGAGGCTTAGTAGCCCAGTGCGAAGTCTTCTTCTTTCATGTCCATCAGGTTGTTGGCGCCCGACAGCATGGTTGCAACGTGAGTGCGGGTACGCGGCAGGATGCGCTGGAAGTAGAAGCGCGCGGTCTGCAGCTTGGCGTTGTAGAACGCCTCTTCGGTGGTGCCGGCAGCCAGTTTTTCAGCTGCCAGGCGCGCCATGTCGGCCCAGAAGTAGGCCAGGCACGCGTAACCGGAGTACATCAGGTAATCCACGGAAGCCGCGCCGACTTCTTCGCGATCCTTCATGGCAGCCATGCCGACCTTCATGGTCAGTTCGCCCCACTCCTTGTTCAGTGCAGCCAGCGGTGCGACGAACTCTTTGACCGCTTCGTTACCTTCGTTGTTCTGGCAGAACTTGTGCACGATCTTGGTGAAGCCTTTCAGGGCTTCGCCTTGGGTCATCAACACTTTACGGCCCAGCAGGTCGAGCGCCTGAATGCCGGTGGTGCCTTCGTACAGCATGGAAATGCGGCTGTCGCGTACGTTCTGCTCCATGCCCCACTCGGCGATGAAGCCGTGGCCGCCGTAGATCTGCACGCCGTGGTTGGCCGACTCGAAACCGACTTCGGTCATGAAGGCCTTGGCGATCGGAGTCATGAAGGCCAGCAGTGCGTCGGCTTTCTTCTTCTCTTCTTCGTCCACGCCGTACTTGACGATGTCGACCTGTTTGGCGGTGAAGTAGACCATTGCGCGGTTGCCTTCGGCGAACGCCTTCATGGTCAACAGCATGCGGCGTACGTCCGGGTGCACGATGATTGGGTCAGCGGCTTTGTCCGGTGCTTTCGGGCCGGTCAGCGAGCGCATTTGCAGGCGATCGCGAGCGTATTTCAGGCCACCCTGGAAGCCGATTTCGGCATGGGCCAGGCCTTGCAGCGCGGTGCCCAGACGTGCGGTGTTCATGAAGGTGAACATGCAGTTCAGGCCTTTGTTCGCCGGGCCGATCAGGAAACCGGTGGCCTCGTCGAAGTTCATCACGCACGTGGCGTTGCCGTGGATGCCCATCTTGTGTTCGATCGAACCGCAGGTCACGGCGTTGCGTGCACCGACGGTGCCGTCGGCGTTCGGCAGGAATTTCGGCACGATGAACAGGGAGATGCCTTTGGTACCGGCCGGTGCATCCGGCAGGCGGGCCAGCACGATGTGGACGATGTTGTCGGCCATGTCGTGTTCACCGGCCGAGATGAAGATCTTGGTGCCGGAGACTTTGTAGGAACCGTCGGCCTGAGGTTCGGCCTTGGTGCGCAGCATGCCCAGGTCGGTGCCGCAGTGCGGTTCGGTCAGGCACATGGTACCGGTCCACTCGCCGGAGACCAGCTTGGTCAGGTAAGCCTCTTGCTGCTCGGGGGTGCCGTGCTCGGAAATGGTGTTCATCGCACCGTGCGACAGGCCTGGGTACATGCCCCAAGACCAGTTGGATTCGCCGACCATTTCGCTGATCGCCAGCCCCAGGGACTCCGGCAGGCCCTGACCGCCGTGCTCGATGTCGTGGGCCAGGCTTGGCCAGCCGCCTTCGACGAATTGTTTGTAGGCTTCCTTGAAACCGGCCGGGGTCTTAACGCCGGACTCGCTCCAGGTGCAGCCTTCAAGGTCGCCCACGCGGTTCAGCGGAGCCAGTACCTGCTCACAAAACTTGGCGCCTTCTTCGAGAATGGCGTCAACCATGTCCGGCGTTGCGTCCGCGCAAGCCGGAAGGCTCTGATAGTGCGCTTCGTAGCCAAGCAGCTCGTCACGAACGAAGCGAATATCACGCAAGGGGGCCTTGTAGTCAGGCATAGCGATAAACCTCTGCTGATGTAACCGGGGATGAGCGACCGTTACGATTTGTTATGACGGTCAAACAGTTGTTTGAAACATACGTTTACGCCTAAATCTTGTCAAGCGTCGATCTTTTGCCGTGCGTCATCGCATGCGCGCACACAGCGCGCACAGCGGCGCCACGTGGTTGCCCGGGCAACACGCCATTAAGGAAAGAATAGTTTGCAAATAAGGACTTACGATGAAAAACGCCGCGAAGGTTCGCGGCGTCAATGGTGCAGGTTCAGCGAATGGTCAGGCAAAGGTATCGATCAGCGTACCCAGCACTTCATCGGAAGCCTTGGCGACTTTTGCCCCCAGCTCCACCTGAAATTTGCCCTGAGCCATCTCAAGCATGTTGCTGGTTACGTCCGATTGCTGGCTGCGATCGACCGAACGCAGTCGCTCGGCCTGAATCTCGGAAGATTGGCTGGTGACCGAACGTTCGAGGGTGTTGTTGGCGATCTGCCCGGCGGCCTGATCGACGCGGTTCTGCCCTGTCTGAATGGTGCTCAGACCGGCATAAAAAGCGGTGCTTCCTGAGATTTCCATGGGAGAACTCGTCCTTGTGAAGGATCAACAGCAGCTATTGAAGCAGACCTGTGGCTGAAAGGCCCGTCAAAAACACTAATGGCACAGTGCCTTGCCATAGGCAAAATTTAATCCAGCAGATCCAGCTGCAGATGCTCGGCCACCGCTTCGGCCGTGACCCCCTTGAGTTTCGGCACTCGCCCAAGGCATGGTGCCGGGAGGCGTTCGGCCAGGGTGGCGAGGTTTTCTTCCAGGCGCGAAGTCTTCGGATCGATGATGTTGGCCACCCAACCGGCCAGCTGCAAACCATCCCGGGCAATCGCCTCGGCGGTCAGCAAGGCATGGCTGATGCACCCCAGGCGTACGCCCACCACCAGGATCACCGGCAGCTGCAAGGCCATGGCCAGGTCCGACAGATTGTCCTGATCGGCCAGGGGCACGCGCCAACCACCCGCGCCTTCGATCAGGGTGAAATCGGCCTGCATGTCGAGAATCTGCCGCATGGGCGTCAATAGCGACTGCACCGTCAGCGCCACGCCGGCCTCCCGTGCAGCCAGGTGCGGGGCGATGGCCGGCTCGAACGCCACCGGGTTGACCTGTGTATAGGTCAACGGCAGCGAACATTCAGCCATCAACGCCAGTGCATCGGCGTTGCGCAGGCCCTTGGGGGTCACGTCGCAACCGGAAGCCACCGGCTTGCCCGCCGCCGTGCTCAGGCCCGCTGATCGCGCGGCATGCAGCAATCCGACGGCGACCGTGGTTTTGCCGACATCGGTATCAGTGCCGGTGATGAAATAGGCTGCGCTCATAAGGGTTTCTCCATAACGGCGTACACCACTTGATAAGTCGCCGGCAGGCCCTGGGCCTGACGAAACTGCTCGTAAGCCTCAATCAAACCCAGAATCCGCGCCCGGCCCGTCAGTCCGCCCGGCCGACCGGGGTTGATGTTGTGCGCGCCCAGCGCCTTGAGTTCATGGGTCAGGCTGCGCACATCCGGGTAATGCAGCACGTGGGGGCGAGTCTGCAGACTGATCGCCTGCAAGCCACTGGCTGCGCACAACTGCTGATAAACCTCGAACTCGCGAAAGCGGTTGACGTGCACCATGCCATCGACCTGCCGCCAACTGTCGCGTAGTTCAAACAACGTGCCCACGCACAGACTAGCAAACGCGAAGATTCCACCAGGCTTGAGCACGCGCCGGGCCTCGCTGAGTACCGATGCGAAGTCCGCGCACCACTGCACCGCCAGGCTGGAGAAGATCAGATCACAAGTCGAATCACGCAACGGCAGACGCTCGGCATCGCCGGCGATGAAGTGCGTGGCGCCGCCCAATGGCCGGGCGTGATTGAGCATGCCTTCGGCGATGTCCAGCGCCATCCCCTGCCCTTCGGGGAACCGCTGCGCCAGCGCACGACTGAAATGCCCGGTGCCGCAGCCCAGGTCGAGCCAGCACCCTGGTACGAAATCAGCGGGCAATCGGCTCAGCAATTGACTGCCGACATCGCGCTGCAACTCGGCCACGCTGTCGTAGCTCGCCGCGGCACGGGAAAAGGAGGCCGCTACCTGGCGTTTGTCGGGCAAACCTTCGGCCTGTTTTGGAGGAGGAAGGGGGAGGGATAAATCATTCATCGCCGGACTCATGCAAAAAAGCGTGGATCGCCCCCGCCACACCGTGGGGGTCTTCCAGCAGGAACGCGTGGCTGGCCTGTTCAATCAGACCGATCTCTACATCCGGCAGCAGCGACAGCAAATCGCCAGCGGCTTCGGCGGGTACCAAACCATCAAGGCCGGCGAACAGGTGCAACTGCGGACCGCGAAAGGTCTGCAAAGCTTGCCGGGTATCCAGTTGCGCGAGCACTTCCAGGCCGCTCATCAACACCTGTGCTGAACTGTGTGGCGCCCCGCCGAGCAACAACCGCGACAACCCGCGCGGGTCTTCGGCGCCTTGAGCGCAGAGCAGCGTGAAACGCTTCAAGGTCATGCGCGGATCGGCCGCGCAGCCGGCCAGAAATGCATCGAAGGTTTCGCCGGACATCGCGCTCGGCCACTGCTCATGGCTGACGAAAGAAGCGTTGCTCGCCAAGGTCAGCAGACCGCAGCAACGATCACCCCGACGGGCCGCCAATTGTGAGGCGAGCATGCCGCCCAGTGACCAGCCGCCGAGCCAGGCGTACTGGGGGATCGTCGAATCGAGTTCATCGAGCCATTCTTCAGGATCGCTCGACTCCAGCTCCGGCAAAGGTTCGATCTCCACCCGCAGATGCTCATCCAGGCCCTGCAAGGCTGCAGCCAAAGGCTCCATCGGGGAAACGCCGAGGCCCCAGCCGGGCAGCAGAATGAGTCGATCACGCATCGCCCGGCTCCGATCCAAGTTGTTCAAAACAGTCGGCCAATCCCTCTAACAATAGCTGCACCTGCATTTCACTGTGGGCAGCGGTCAGGGTCACGCGCAAACGGGCGCTGCCGGCCGGCACGGTCGGTGGGCGAATCGCGGTCACCATCAAACCGCGCTCGCGCAGCATCTGCGACAGACGCACTGCGCGTGCGGCGTCGCCAATCATGATCGGCTGGATCGGCGTGAAGCTGTCCATCAGCTCCAGGCCAATCTGCTCGGCGCCATGACGGAACTGACGAATCAGTGTCTGCAAATGCTCGCGGCGCCAGTGTTCGCTACGCAGCAACTCCAGGCTTTTCAGCGTGGCGCAGGCCAGGGCAGGCGGTTGACTTGTGGTGTAGATGTAGGGGCGGGCGAACTGGATCAGGCTTTCGATCAACTCCTCGCTGCCGGCGACGAAGGCACCCGCTGTGCCAAACGCCTTGCCGAGGGTGCCGACCAGCACCGGCACATCGTCCATGCCCAGGCCAAAGTGTTCGACGCTGCCGCCACCGCTGGCCCCCAATGGACCGAAACCGTGAGCATCGTCGACCATCAACCACGCGCCCTTGGCCTTGGCTTCCCGGGCCAATGCCGGTAGATCGGCAATATCGCCGTCCATGCTGAACACGCCGTCGGTAACCACCAGCGTATTACCCGTGGCTTTCTCCAGACGGGAGGCCAGGCTCGCCGCGTCGTTGTGCAGATAGCGGCTGAAGCGCGCGCCAGACAACAGACCGGCATCGAGCAGCGAGGCGTGGTTGAGGCGATCTTCGAGCACGGTATCGCCCTGCCCCACCAATGCGGTGACGGCGCCGAGGTTGGCCATGTAACCGGTGGTGAACAGCAGCACGCGGGGGCGCCCGGTGAGGTCCGCCAGCGCTTCTTCCAACGCGTGATGCGGGCCACTGTGACCGATCACCAGATGCGACGCCCCGCCACCGACACCCCATTTCTGCGCGCCCGCGCGCCAGGCTTCGATCACTTGCGGGTGATTGGCCAGGCCCAGGTAGTCATTGTTGCAGAACGCCAGCAAAGGCTGACCATCGACCACCACTTCGGGGCCTTGCGGGCTTTCGAGCAGCGGACGTTGACGGTAGAGGTTTTCGGCACGACGGGCAGCCAGGCGTGCGGCGAGATCGAAAGACATGCAGGCCTCGTCTATCCAGTGACACAGATCCCCTGTTGGAGCAGGCTTGCTCGCGAATGCGGCTTGTCAGTCGACATCAGCGTTCGATGTCAGTCCGCATTCGCGAGCAAGCCCGCTCCCACAGGGTTTTGCATTCCAATCAGGTCAATGATGGGCGATCAAACAGCCGCGTTGTAGAACTGCTCGCTGCTCTTCTGCTCCACCAGCGCCTGTTCAATCGCGGCCTGATGCACCTCATCGGCATGCTCTTCACGCGCTTCCGGCTGAATGCCCAGGCGCGAGAACAGTTGCATGTCCTTGTCGGCCTGCGGGTTGGCGGTGGTCAACAGTTTTTCGCCGTAGAAAATCGAGTTGGCGCCGGCCAAGAAGGCCAGAGCCTGCATCTGCTCGTTCATGGCTTCGCGGCCTGCGGAGAGGCGCACATGGGATTTGGGCATCAGGATCCGGGCAACGGCGAGCATGCGGATGAAGTCGAACGGGTCGACGTCTTCGGCGTTCTCCAGCGGCGTGCCGGCCACTTTCACCAGCATGTTGATCGGCACCGACTCCGGATGCTCCGGCAGGTTGGCCAGCTGGATCAGCAGGTTGGCGCGGTCGTCGAGGGACTCGCCCATGCCGAGGATGCCGCCGGAGCAGATCTTCATCCCCGAATCACGCACGTAGGCCAGGGTCTGCAGACGCTCGCTGTAGGTGCGGGTGGTGATGATGCTGCCGTAGAACTCCGGCGAGGTGTCGAGGTTGTGGTTGTAGTAGTCCAGGCCAGCCTTGGCGAGCGCTTCGGTCTGCTCCTGATCGAGGCGGCCAAGCGTCATACAGGTTTCCAGACCCAGGGCCTTGACGCCTTCGACCATCTTCAACACATAGGGCATGTCCTTGGCCGACGGGTGTTTCCAGGCCGCGCCCATGCAGAAACGGGTCGAACCGATGGCTTTGGCGCGCGCGGCCTCTTCGAGAACCTTCTGCACTTCCATCAGTTTTTCTTTTTCCAGGCCGGTGTTGTAGTGACCGGACTGCGGACAGTATTTGCAATCTTCCGGGCAAGCGCCGGTCTTGATCGAAAGCAGCGTGGAAACCTGGACGCGGTTGGCGTCGAAATGCGCGCGGTGCACAGTCTGCGCCTGGAACAACAGGTCGTTGAATGGCTGGACGAAGAGTGCTTTGACTTCGGCCAAAGACCAGTCATGACGCAGGGTGGCAGAGGTGCTGGCGCTCATGGGCATTACCTTTCTTTTATGCAGGGCACGGTTTTATGCTGGGGCACGCGCCTGAGGCATGGAATAACCACAGGCGCGACACGGATGTTCGGCATATTTAAGGAAGAGCGATGCGCTGTCAACCATTCGGCAAAGTACCGGTTTACATCTGGTTAAAAAACGAACAACCCTGTTTGCTGTGCGATGAAGTCGCCGATGGCGCCACACCTCTGTGCACGGCCTGCGAAACCGAGCTGCCGTGGCTCGGCGATCACTGCCAGACCTGCGCTCTGCCACTGCCAGGTTCGGGCACGACCTGCGGCCACTGCCTCGACCAACCGCCGGCGTTTGAGCGTGTGATTGCACCCTGGACCTACAGTTTTCCGATAGACAGTCTGATCACCCGTTTCAAACACAATGCGAAGTGGCCGTTTGGCCACCTGCTTGCCGAACTGCTTGCCCAGGCATTGCAACATCGCTTCGATAATGATCTGCCACAACCCGATCTGCTGTTACCCGTTCCGTTGTCCACCCGGCGACTGCGCCAGCGCGGTTTCAATCAAGCCGCGATGCTCGCACGCTGGCTCGGCAGCCACCTCGATGTGCCTTGCGATGACCGGCTGTTGCTCAGGACCCAGGACACCGGCGCGCAACAAACGCTCAATGCCACCGAACGACGGAACAACCTGCGCAATGCGTTCGCGCTGGCACCCGAGGCATCGATCAAGGGACGCCACGTGGCGTTGGTGGACGACGTGCTGACCACCGGCGCCACGGCCCAGGCGTTGGCTCGATTGCTGATGGAAGCAGGGGCGGCACGGGTCGACGTCTACTGCCTGGCTCGCACCCCCAAACCTGGCGACACCGTTTGACCCGCAATCCCACAAATCTGTGGGAAAACACAAACCCTGTGGGAGCGAGCTTGCTCGCGATAGCGGTGTGACAGTCGCCTTTTATGGTGGATGTTATCCCGCGATCGCGAGCAAGCCCGCTCCCACAAGGACCGTGGCATGACTTGACTCACTCGTCGCAAGCCGCCAACGTCCTCACCATCGTCACCGCCTGAAGCGTCCCGCCATGTCCTTGCCCACCCTGCTGTCCCAACACATCGCCCGTCGTCCGCAACGCATCGCTCTGTTGCAGCACATTGCCGAACAGGGCTCGATCACCCGTGCGGCGAAAAGTGCGGGGCTCAGTTATAAGGCCGCCTGGGATGCCATCGATGAGCTGAATAACCTCGCGCAAAAACCGCTGGTGGAACGTAGCGTCGGCGGCAAGGGCGGAGGGGGTGCCAGGCTGTCCGGCGAAGGCGAACGGGTGTTGCGTCTGTATCAAAAGCTGCAAGCGTTGCAGGCCCAGGTGCTGGAAGCGGCCGAAGATGCCAGCGACCTCGACTTGCTCGGGCGATTGATGCTCAGGACCAGCGCGCGCAATCAGTTGCACGGCACGGTTGCCGCCATCGACACCCAAGGCCACAACGACAGGATTCGCCTGGGGCTGGTCGAAGGCCTGAGCATCGATGCGCAAATCACCCACGAAAGCACCCTGCGCCTGGAACTGCAGCCGGGGGTGGAAGTGGTGGCCCTGATCAAGGCCGGGTGGCTGGAAGTGCTGGCCGCCGGAGACCAGGTAACACCGGGATACAGTTTTCTCGAAGGCACGATCGAGGAAATTCTCGATGCCGAAAACGGCCCCAGCGAAGTGCGCATTGCCCTACCCAATGGCCAGACACTCTGCGCCCTGAGCGAACCCGAACATCTGCGATCCCGGGGTTTGGGCACCGGCAAACCGGTGGGCGTTCAGTTCTCACCGTCCAACGTTTTGCTAGGCACACCACTCTGACTCAGGGCCTCGTCGAACAACTGCAACAAAACCTTCATCGACCATCATTAAGGTGACTGCAAAAACCCGCAGGGAGCCTGATGTGAGCCTATTGGAAGATAACCAACCCACCGACCTCGAACAGATGGTCGGCCTCAGCCGCCGTGGATTCATCAGTGCGGGTGCCCTGTGCGGCGCCGCGATGTTTCTGGGCGGCAATCTGTTGAGCCGCAGCGTGCTGGCCGCCAGCGTCAGCGCCGGCACCGGTACTTTGCTGGGTTTCCCAAGCATTCCCGCCGCCACCACCGACAGCATCAGCCTGCCGCCCGGCTACACATCCTCGGTGCTAATCAGCTGGGGACAGCCCCTGCACAAGAATGGCCCGGCCTTCGACCCGAGCGGCAACGGCAGCGCCGAACATCAGGAAGTGCAGTTCGGCGACCACAACGACGGCATGAGCCTGTTCCCCTTCGCCGGTGATAAAAATCGTGCACTGATGGCGATCAACAACGAATACACCAATTACCGCTACCTCTACCCCCACGGCGGCATGCCGAAGTCGGCCGAAGAGGTGCGTAAGGCACTGGCTGCCGAAGGCGTGACAGTGCTGGAAGTGGCGAAAAAAAACGGCCACTGGCAGTTCGTCCAGGATTCGCGCTACAACCGTCGCATCCACGGCAACACGCCGATTGCCCTCAGCGGTCCTGCCGCCGGTCACGACCTGCTGAAAACCAGCGCCGATCCGCAAGGCAAAAAAGTGCTGGGCACTTTCCAGAATTGCGCCAACGGCAAGACACCCTGGGGCACCTACCTGACCTGTGAAGAGAACTTCACCGACTGTTTCGGCAGCACCCATGCCGAACCGACGTTCGACCCCGCGCAAAAACGTTACGGCGCCGTGGCCACCAGCAAAGAGATCAACTGGCATCAGCACGATGCGCGCTTCGATCTGGCGAACAATCCCAACGAATTCAACCGTCATGGCTGGGTGGTCGAGATCGACCCGTTCGATCCGCAATCGACCCCGGTCAAACGCACGGCGCTGGGCCGCTTTAAACATGAAAACGCCGCCCTGGCGCAAACCAGCGACGGCCATGCCGTGGTGTACATGGGCGACGATGAGCGTGGCGAATTCATCTACAAGTTCGTCAGCCGCGACAAGATCGACCTGCAAAATCCCAAAGCCAACCGCGACCTGCTGGACCACGGCACCCTGTACGTGGCGCGCTTCGACGCAGGCGACGGCAACGCCGATCATCCGAAAGGCCAGGGTGAATGGATCGAACTGACCCACGGCAAAAACGGCATCGACGCCAGCAGCGGTTTCGCCGACCAGGCACAAGTGCTGATTCACGCACGCCTGGCAGCCAGCGTGGTCAAGGCCACGCGCATGGACCGCCCGGAATGGATCGTGGTCAGCCCCAAGGACGGTCAGGTCTATTGCACCCTGACCAACAACGCCAAGCGTGGCGAAGAGGGGCAACCGGTGGGCGGGCCGAATCCGCGAGAAAAGAACGTCTACGGGCAAATCCTGCGCTGGCGCACCGACCGAGACGACCACGGCTCCCACACCTTCGCCTGGGATCTGTTCGTGGTCGCGGGCAACCCGCACGTGCATGCCGGCACGCCGAAGGGCGGCTCGTCGAACATCACCGCGCAGAACATGTTCAACAGTCCCGATGGCCTGGCGTTCGATGACGCCGGGCGGTTGTGGATTCAGACTGACGGCGACGTCAGCAACGCCGGTGATTTCGCCGGCATGGGCAACAACCAGATGCTCTGCGCCGACCCGGTGAGCGGTGAAATTCGCCGGTTCATGGTCGGGCCGATCGGTTGCGAAGTGACGGGCATCAGCTTCGCGCCGGACCATAAAACGATGTTCGTCGGGATTCAGCATCCGGGCGAATTCGGCGGCTCGACCTTCCCCGAGCACCTGCCCAATGGCAAGCCGCGGTCCTCAGTGATTGTGATTACCCGGGAAGATGGCGGGGTCATTGGCGCCTGATAGGCCCTAATCGCGGGCAAGGCCGCTCCCACAGTGATCGATGTCGTACACAAGATTTGTGTTCAACACCCAACCCTGTGGGAGCGGGCTTGCCCGCGAAGGCATCAGCCCTGACACGCCACATCTCAACCCCGACGACTAAAGACGGCCCTTCTGCGCTACCATGCCTGGCCGGACGCAGCGCCCTGCTGCGCGCAGGAGTCAGCATGGCCCACCCGTTTGAAACCCTCACCCCAGACCTCGTGCTCGATGCCGTCGAAAGCATTGGCTTCTTGAGTGACGCCCGCATTCTGGCGCTCAACAGCTACGAAAACCGCGTCTATCAAGTCGGCATCGAAGACGCCGAGCCGCTGATCGCCAAGTTCTACCGCCCACAGCGCTGGACCAACGAAGCGATCCTGGAAGAACACCAATTCACCTTCGAACTCGCCGGGGTCGAGGTGCCCGTGGTGGCACCGCTGATCCACAACGGTGAAACCCTGCACGAACACAACGGCTTTCGATTCACCCTGTTCCCCCGTCGCGGCGGTCGCGCGCCGGAACCGGGCAATCTCGATCAGCTGTATCGCCTTGGACAACTGCTCGGTCGCCTGCATGCGGTCGGCGCAACCAAACCGTTTGAGCACCGCGAAGCCCTGGCGGTGAAAAACTTTGGCCATGATTCGTTGGCAACCTTGCTCGAAGGCGACTTCATCCCCCGCAGCCTGCTGCCGGCCTACGAGTCCGTGGCCCGGGATCTGCTCAAGCGAGTGGAAGATGCCTACAACGACACGCCCCATCAGAACATCCGCATGCACGGTGATTGCCACCCCGGCAACATGATGTGCCGCGACGAGATGTTCCACATCGTCGACCTCGACGACTGCCGCATGGGCCCGGCAGTGCAGGACATCTGGATGATGCTGGCCGGTGATCGCCAGGACTGTCTGGGGCAGTTGTCGGAATTGATGGACGGCTACAACGAGTTTCACGACTTCGATCCGCGCGAACTGGCACTGATCGAACCCCTGCGCGCTCTGCGCCTGATGCACTACAGCGCCTGGCTCGCCCGCCGCTGGGACGACCCGGCATTCCCGCGCAGTTTTCCGTGGTTTGGCACAGAGCGCTATTGGGGCGATCAGGTGCTGGCGTTGCGTGAGCAGTTGGCGGCGCTGAATGAAGAGCCGCTGAAGCTTTTCTAAGATCAAAAGATCGCAGCCTTCGGCAGCTCCTACAAAGAT
>DATMUG010000264.1:0-6998 GCA_035563915.1 Pseudomonas sp.
CCCACAGGTTTATGCGATCCCTGTGGGAGCGGGCTTGCCCGCGATGGCGTCAGATCAGCCAACAAAAAGTCAGGAGTATTGGACTTCAATCTCATCGAGCTGATGATCAAAGGTCTTGAGCCTTGCGCTCCAGGTGTACACCAGCACTTCGAAATCCCGATTGATCACCGCCCCGCCCGTCACCTCCCCACGGGGGTCGCAGAAATCCAGTTGATAACGCTCGCGGGCCATGGCCGTGGCGACGTCCGCCAGTTCGCGGGCGTTGTTGAGCCAGTGGCGACCGTCATCCGCCACTTGCTTGTCCAGCGCCAGGCATTGCTTCTTCAGGGTCTCGAGGCTCTTTTCCAGCGGCGTTCCGGTCAGTTCGCCCATGACTTCCTGGAACGTGCGCCCCGGCTGCCAGTAGCTGCCCCAAAAATAGCGATCGAACACCGTTTCGACACGGCGCAGCGCCACCTTGGTGTCCCAGATCAACACCAGTGTCTTGCCTTGTTCGAGTTGTTTTTTCTTGATTCGCCGGGTCTGGACGGACGCCCAGGCCACCACCGAGACAGACATCACGGCTATAAGCGCCACGGCACTGTCGAGAAATGCCAGGGCCTTGTCGATCTGATAGGCCAGCATGATGCCGTAGAAGTACGTCGCCGTGAGCAGCACGAGGGCCACGACGGCGCACCAGAAGCCGAGAGCATAAGGGTTTTTCATTATTGGTTTCCCCCTGACCTGCGCAAGCTTTGAGCGCTGCAAGGGCGCCTTTGCACAAGCGCCCTTTCAACACTTCAAAGCATAGCAACGGCCTCAGGGTTTGCCGGCGTTCGACGCTTGCGTTCGTCCGCTTTCCCAACCGCCACCCAGGGCCAGGAACAAATCGATCTGGCTCAACGCCACCTGAGTGTTGGCGGCGGCCAGTTGCGCCGTGACGTCGGTGTAGGTGCGGGTTGCCTGCAGGTCGGCCAGGAACGATTCGCGGCCGGCCTGGAAGAAACGGTGGGTCTGATCGGCCGCCAGCTTCGCCGATTGCTCGGCGTCCGCCAGGGCATCGCGGCGCTGCAGCAATGCCGAGTACTGGGAAAGGCTGGTCTGGGTTTCACGGATGGCGTTGAGCACCACGCCATCGAAGTGCGCCAGGGTCGCCTGGGTCACGGCTTCGGCCTCACGAATACGCGCCCGGGCGCCGTTGGTCGGCACATTCCAGGTCAGCGACGGACCGAAGCCCCAACGGTTGGTGGACGGCTCACCCAGGTTTTCCAGGATGCCCACGGTACCGATGGTCGCGCCGAAGCGGATATCCGGGTAAAGCTCGCCGGTGGCGACGCCAATGCCAGCGGTCGCGGCCGCCAGGCGACGTTCGGCCTGGCGGATATCGGGACGGCGCTTGAGCAGGGAGGCGCCATCGCCCACCGGCACCAATTGCGCGATTTTCGGCAGCTCGGCACAGCTGGCGGTGCCGGCTGGCAGTTGATCCACCGGTTTGGCCAACAGCATCGACAGACGGAACAACCCGGCCTGGCGCGCGGCCTCATAGCGCGGCATGTCGGCGCGCAAGGATTTGAATTGGGTTTGCGAACGGGTGACCTGGGTTTCGTCGCCACGACCGGCATCGCGCAGGCGCTGGATCAGCGCGGTGCTTTGCGATTGCAGATCGAGGGAATGCTGGGCAATTTCCCGCTCTTCATTGGCCGCGCACACTTGGGTGTAGGCCCGCACCACATCCGCCACCAGGGTGATGCGTGCGGTATCGGCAGCGGCCTGGGTCGCGTCGGCATTGGCCTTGGCCGCTTCGATGCCGCGCTTGAGCGTACCGAACAGGTCGAATTGGTACGACGCGCTGATGCCGATATCGCCGATGTTGGCCACCGGTACTTTTTCCGGCAGCAGGAAGGCTTCACCGGACTCCTGCAAACGCTGGGCGCCCATCTTCACCCCGCCACTCCAGCCGCCGGCGGCCTCGGCTTCATCCACTTGGGCGCGGGCCCGCAGCAGGCTGGCCGCCGCGACCCGCAGGTCAGTGTTGGACGCCAGGGCTTGCTGGACCAATTGGTCGAGTCGCGGGTCCCGATACAGGCGCCACCAATCGCCGGGCACCGGTGCCGAGACCACCGGTTTGCCGTTCACGTCCAGTTCACCCTGAAAATCTTCGCGGTGGATGGCCGCCTCTTCCGGCAAGTGATAATCCGGCCCGACCATCTGGCACGCCGACAGCAGCAGGCCTAAACCGGCCACTGCCAAACCCGAGGCTTTGTTCATTGCGCGGGCTCCCGGTCGTTGTCGTCGATGATCGACACGGTGGCCGTTCGCCCGGCGATCATGCGGAAGTCCGCCGGCACATCGTCAAAGACAATGCGCACGGGAATCCGCTGGGCCAGGCGCACCCAGCTGAATGCCGGGTTGACGTTGGGCAGCAGGTTGTTGCCGCTGGTGCGATCGCGGTCTTCGATACCGGCGACAATGCTTTCCACATGCCCGCGCAGTCGCGCGCGGTCACCGATCACCCGGATGTCGACGCGCTGGCCGACATGAATGCCATTGAGCTTGGTTTCTTCGAAATAGCCGTCGATGTGGAAGGAATTGCTGTCGACGACCGACAGCACCGGCCGACCGGCGCTGACGAATTCCTGGGAACGCGGTGCGCGGTCGTTGACGTAACCGTCCACGGGACTGCGGATCACGGAACGATCGAGGTTCAGTTGTGCACTGTCGACCGCCACCTGGGCTTCCATCAACGCCACTTGCGCGCGGGCCACGCGGGACTGGCTTTCTTCCAACTGTTCGGCCGGCACCAGATTGCCCAGGCCCTTGTTGCGCTTGGCTTCGCGCTGGGCCTGAGCGAGGGTTTCCTCACGATCGGCCACCGCCGCCTTCGCCTGGCGCAGGGCCAGCTTGAAGCGATCCTGGTCGATGCTGAACAGCACCTGACCGCGCTTGACCGGTTGGTTGTCGCGCACTTCCACTTGCTGGATCAGACCGGATACGTCCGGGGCGATCTGCACGATGTCGGCGCGGATGTGACCGTCGCGGGTCCAGGGGGCGAACATGTAATACATGACCATGCGCCAGACCACGACCACGGCGAAGCTCACGATCAAGAGGGTCAGAAGCACACGGCCGAACGTTAAAAACGGTTTTTTCATGTCATCAGGTATCGACTGAGTGAATCCACGACGCCCAGCAGCAAGGCGTAGAGAGCCACGTTAAACAATGCCCGGTGCCAGACCAGACGGTAGAAGTGCAAACGCGTGAGCAACCCGTGCACCAGCAGGTAAAGCAAATAGGTAATGCCCATCAGCACCAGCAGCGTCGGCAGGAACACGCCGCTGATGTCCAGATCTCCGATCATAGGGGTGCTCCATCGATGCCATGGGGAAGCGGTTCCTCAATCTCGGCGGAACCGACAAATTCCAAGCCTGGCAACAAAGCCAGACGCAAGCCGCTCAAGGCGTGCAACAGGTGCTGGCGGGTTTCATCATCGCCTTCGCCATTGAGGGCACGACGCGTGCGGTCCATGGTCATCAACAATGGACTCGGCGCCGGCAAACGCTCACCGGCCTTCAGGCACGCCCTGAAGTAATCACCCACCTCGGCCACCACCTGACGCAGCAACGCCTGGGATGCGCCCTGTATCCGCGGCGTGTAGGCGAGCAGGTCGAGCATGTTCAGGGCCACGCGCACTTCCCGCAGGGCGATGCCGGTGTCCTGGCCGGTCATGGCCAGACGCGGCAAGTGCTGCATCAGGCGATCGAGCACCTGCACGCCCAATTGCCGGTGTTCGGCCAGGGACGCAGGTTCGGTCAGGCTGACAATGTCGCGCCAGCTGAAACGGGTCAGGCGCTTGGCCGCCAGCTCGGCGCCAAAGGGCCGCGCGATCAGGGTCCAGATGAAGGCGAACAACAAGCCCATGGGACCGGCCAGGTTGGAGTTGACGAAGCTGAGGAAGTCGGCGTCGTAGGCACCCTGGATGCTGATGAAGGACGAGGTGTTGACCAGCGTCAGCAACATGCCCAGGTAGAACTGCGGCTTGACCGTCAGGGTGCCGATCACAATGAACGGCACGGAAAACGCCAGCACCAGCATCGGGAAATCGTGCAGGTTCGGCAGCACCAGAAACAGGTAAAGGCTGGCGAACAGCACCGACATCGCCGTCCAGAAAAAGAACCGGTAGATCTGCGGCGCCGGGTCGTCCATCGAGGCAAAGAAGCTGCAGGACACCGCCGCCAGAATCACCGCCGCGCCGCCGTCGGTCCAGCCCAGCAGAATCCACAACACCGAGGCGACGATGATCGCGCTGACGGTGGACGCCGCCGAATACAGCATCAGGCCACGATCCAGAAAGGGCGTCAGCCGCCCCAGGCGCCAGTGCCGATACACCGCGCGCCAGCTGTCCTGGTTTTCGCAGCGGATGGCGATTTGCAGGCTGCGGCAGTCCTGCCACAGATCGATCCATTCGCCGAGGCGATACAGCGCGTTGGAAAACAGCAGTTGCTTGCGATCTTCCAGCGCCTGAGCACTGGGTTGCAGGGCTTCAAGCCGGTCTTTCAAGGCCTGCCAGCGCGCGATGTCGGCGTCTTTGTGCTGCAGCCATTCGCTGGCGGCGGCGAGCAGGGGCGCGAACTTGTCCACCAGCTCCGGCGTCCGTCGTTCGAGGGCATAGAGCGCGTCGTCGAGGGCGTCGATAACCGGCAGCAAGTGAATCATGCGCCCGCGCAATTCCTTAGTGTTACGCACGGTCTGCGGCCGCGAGCCTTCGTGGGGCAACTGGCCGATCATCAGTTCCAGGCTGTTGAAGGTCGCCACCATCGAGGCGCGCAGCGCACTCACTTCCTCGGGCTGCACGCTTCGGCTGAGGAAGCGGTGGCTGTAGGTTGAGGCGTCGGCAAACCATTTGCCGACCGAATCGTTGAACACCGGCGCCAGTCGCCGGGGCCAGAACATCGCACCGACCACGGCGGCGACAGCGATGCCTAGGAAGATTTCTTCCGTGCGCGCTTCGGCCACGTCCCACACGGCCAGCGGGTTATCCACCACCGGCAGGGCGATCAGCGGCAAGGTGTAGCCGGCCAGCATCAAGGCGTAATTGTTGGCAGTGCGCAGGTGCAGGGACAGGAACAACAGGGTGCCGGTCCACAGGGCAATCACCAGCACCAGCATATAGGGGCTCTGGACGAACATCGGCACGAACAGCACCGCCGCCGCGGCGCCAACAAAGGTACCGATGGCGCGATACAGCGCCTTGGACGTGGTCGGGCCGAGGAACGGATTGGAAACGATGTACACCGTCGCCATCGCCCAATAGGGACGCGGCATTTGCATAAGCAACGCGATGTACAAAGCGATCATCGAGGCGGCGAAGGTACGCACGCCGTAGAACCAGTCTCGCGCCGGCGGCATGCCGCTGAAGAAACCGCTCAAGGGTTGATCACCGCAGTCTGGCTGGCGGATTCGAACGCTCGCAGGACACGCAGCGCCGCTTCCAGATCACCCCGGTCGATTCCTTCCAGGGTTTCATGGCGCAGACGCACCAGCTCGACTTCGACCTGTTGCACCAGCGCCCTCCCCGTATCGGTCAGGCTCAGGCATTTGGCGCGGCGATCCTGGGCGTCGCCGGTGCGACAAACGTGACCGGCATGACACAGCTGGTCCAGAAGGCGCACCAGCGACGGACTCTCCATCCCGGACGCCTGCGCCACCGCGACTTGTCGCACACCGTCGCCCAGACGGCCGATCATCAACAACGGGACGGCACAGGCTTCGGAAATTCCATAGTTGACCAGCGTGGTCTGGCAGATCTTGCGCCAATGCCGCGCGGCCACCACCATGGAGCTGCTGATGTTCATCTGGAGAGCGTCGAGGTCATTCGGCACGAGGGAATACACACTGTTAGTTTGCTAACTATCAATATGGCATTGAAGGGGATTTTTCGTCAAGTTTTGAAACATATTGGCGACCATCGCCCGACATAAAACGAGCCCACGGCAGCTGTAGAGTTTGAGCGGCGTCCAACCCTGAGGATCGTATCGTAAGCAACACCCCATCTTTAGAGCCTGAAAACGACACCTACGTCGAAGAGTCGGTCAACTATCGCCATTTTCTGCAAAGGAAGGTGGATGCTGCACGACTTTCACACCACCATGAGCAAAGCCTGAGCAACGAAGAAATCGAAGTTGAGTTTGCTGCTCGGCGAGCGCAAGGAGCGGAATAGGACCTTGAAATGTCAGCGTTTCTTGGCACGCTCATAAACTTCACTACGCTCACGCTTCCCGACAGCCACCACAGAAACAACCACGCGCTCTTCAATGACCTCGTAAACAAGTCTGTAGCCAGACGACTTCAGCTTGATTTTGTAGCACTCAGGCATGCCATGCAGAGCGTCGGCCGGGACTCGAGGCAGCTCAATCCGCTCGGCCAGTTTCTTTTTGAATTGCTCTCGCACCGTATGCCCCAACTTGTCCCACTCCTTGCGTGCGGACGGCAGGAACTCGAGCTTATAGGTCATCCAGGGTTACCGGGATTGGCGTTTCATGACGACGAGCGCGAACAATATCAGCCAATGCAAGGTCATCCAGGCGCTCCATCATCGCCTCGAAAACCTCCGCCGGGACCATGTAACCCATGACGCGATTGTGATTCAGCACCGCGACGGGCCCTCCATGGGCACCATTCAAAACGGCAGTTGGGTTTTTCTTCAATTCGGAGACGCTTACGGCCATATCGGCCAATACACTTTGCATAAAATAGACCTCAAATAAGGTCTGGATTTTGGTCTATTTCTTTCCTTTCGGCAAATTTGATTTTCATTTTCTATCGGAATTTCAGACCCCCCGCCCCTTCCTCAACATCACATCCAACTGATCCACCACTTCCGCCCAGTCGGCATCATCCAGAATTTCATTGCGCAGCAGATCCGCCTGGCTCGGGCTCCAGAAAAAGGCGTCGGCCAAATGCAGTTCAGGTTTGAGCGGTGAGTGGGTGGCGATGAATTTGTCGATGTTTTCGGCGTCGTC
>DATMUG010000265.1:0-16101 GCA_035563915.1 Pseudomonas sp.
GCTGCGATCTTTTGATTTTAAAGATCAAGATCAAAAGATCGCAGCCTTCGGCAGCTCCTACAGGAATGCGCATGGTCCTGTGGGAACGGGCTTGCGCGCGAAAGCGATCTATCAGACGCGGAAAGCCTGCACGGCCGTATGCAGTCGCCCACCCAGCACCAACAAATTCTCCCCTTGCTCACGCCCTTCGCCGATGCGCAGCAGGTTATCCCCACCCAATTGGTGAATGCGTTCACTGTGATCGCGAATCTCGCTGACCGCGCCACTCTGCTGGGCGGTGACATCAGCGATGCGCACCGCAGTGTCGGAAATGGTCTGGATCGCCCCGACGATTTTGTCCAGCGCGCCGTCAGCGGCCTGGGCTTGATTGGCGGTGGCTTCGGCATGTTCGACCTGGGCGCGCATGCCTTCGACCGATTGTCGCGCCGCGGTTTGCAGGCCGGCGATCAGGGTCTGGATTTGCGCCGTGGCACCGGCGGTGCGCAGGGCCAGTGAGCGAACTTCCTCGGCGACCACGGCAAAGCCACGGCCCATTTCCCCGGCGCGTGCCGCTTCGATGGCGGCGTTCAGCGCCAGCAGGTTGGTCTGGTCGGCAATCGAGCGGATCACCGTCAGCACGCCGCCGATGGTTGCGGACTCTTCGGCCAGATGTTCGATCATCTGCGCGTTGCCCTGGACTTCTCCCACCAGCGCATGCAGGCCGGTCAGGCTCTGGCCGATGACTTTCTGTCCATGTTCCACCGCCAGTCCCGCATGGCGGCTGGCGTCGGCCGCCTGGCTGGCATCGCCGGCGACTTGTTGGATCGTCGCTTCCAGTTCGCCCAGCGAATCGCGGATCAGCGCGGTGTCACCGGCCTGATGCTCGGCACCGCTGTGCAGGTCGTTGCTGAGCTCCGCCAGGGTCCGGCTGCTACCTGCAACCTGTTCGGCATTCAGGCGAATGGTCCCCACCAGATCCACCAGGTAGGCCCGCAGACGGTTGAGAGAGGCTTCGATGTCATGCAGTTCGCGGTTGGTCTTGCCCAGGTGGATGTCCCGGCTGAAGTCACCGTCGGCCCAGGTCGAGAGTGCGGGAGCGAGGTTGGTCAGGGTTCGCGCCAGTTTGCGTTGCAGGGTGTCGATGAGCAGGGCAATCAACAGAATCAGGCCGATCATCACGCCTTGCATCAGGCGCACCTCGCCCTGGATTTGTCCATGCTGGGCCCGCACCACCGGCTCCAGGCCAGCGATGGCCTGTTGTACCTCGTTGATTTTCAGGTGTGTCGCGGCGCTGAGGTCAGCGCGTTTCTGGATCTGGTCGCGGGTGCGCGCCAGCTCCGCGGGGTAGCGGGTGAGCAAGCTGTTGAGCTCGCGCTTGAAGCCGACGCCTGCGTCTTCGGCAGCGGCTTTCTCGGTGTTTTCCAGGCCCATCATCGCGGCGAAATCATCGGTGTTCGATTCGCTGCTGGCTGCCACACCCAGCAATGGCAGGGCGTCCAGTTGGCTGGCCTGAGCGCGGATGTTGCCGACTTCGCGCTCGACATCGGCCGCCAGCTCACTGCGACCGCTACTCACCAGCTTGTCCCGGGCCAGGGACAACTTGCCCAGGTGCTGGGCGGCGGCGAGCAGCGGTGTCAGGTAGGCCGCATTGCCGTTGGCGTACTGGCTGAGTTGATCGAGGCTGGCACCCAGTTCGCGCTCGGCTTGCAGCAGCAGGGCTTGCGGGTCTCCCGCGAGTTTGCCGGCGGCCAGCAAGTCGGTTTTGCTGAATTCGCTCAGGTTCGACAGGCTCGGGCGCAAGGTTTCAGCCAGTGCCGGTGGCAGTTCGCCAAGTTGCTTTTGCAGGTTGTCGATGGCCTGACTGGCGCTGCTCAGGCGCAGGGCATCGCCGCTGACGAGGTAGTCCTCAACGTTGCGCGCCACCTCATCCTGGAACTGCTGGGACAGACCCAGGTAGCGCTCCATTAATAGATAGGGGCGTTCGAGGGCCCTTTGCGACCACCAGAGCGTGGCGCCTAGGGCCACGCACACGGCGACTAATAGGAGGGTGTTGAAATTGGTCAGCAGCTTCAGGCGCATCGCGGGACTACCAGCGGCGAAATGGTAAGCACCTGAATTTATTTCGATTTTGTTACACGGTTATGACGGAAGGGGTCGTTTGAGATGAAAAAGTGGCACTTTGCTTTGACGCAAGCATGGCTTGCACGCGGTTGCGTCCGGCCGCCTTGGCTCGATACAGCGCCTCATCCGCCTGACTGGCCATCAGCAGGCTGTCGGTGTCTTCGCACAGTTCAACCACCCCGGCGCTGAAGGTGCACCACAGATCTTCCGGCTGGGCAGGGTAATGAATCTCGGCAAAGCGCTGGCGGATTTCATCCAGTACGCTGTGGGCCGCTTCGATGTCAGTGTCGGGCATGACGATGGCGAACTCTTCCCCTCCGTAGCGGCCGATGAAGTCGGTCTTGCGCAGCCGCTGTTTCAGGAACAGCGCCAGGCTCTTGATCACCCGGTCGCCCATGGGGTGGCCGTGGCTGTCATTGACCCGCTTGAAGTGGTCGATGTCGAGCATGGCAAAGCTCAGGGGCTTATTCTCGCGGCGGGCGCGGAACGAGCAGTCCTCGAGCAATTGCAGAATGTGGGTGTGGTTGTACAGGCCGGTGAGGCTGTCGCGGACCATCCGCGCCTTCAAATTGCGCGCTCGTGCCGCACGGTTGCGCACGGTGGTGATCAGGTGCCGGGGCTTGATCGGCTTGGTCAGGAAATCGTCGCCGCCCTCGCTCATGGCATCCAGCTGCTTGTCCAGGTCGTCCTCAGCCGACAGGTAGATGATCGGCACGCTGACATAGCGGTCATTGTGGCGGATCACCTTGGCCAGCTCGGTCCCGGTACAGGCGGGCATATACATGTCGAGGATGATCAGGTCCGGTTGGAAATCCGCCAGTTCGGCCATGGCCTGGATCGGCTCGATCAGGGTCCGGGTGACGATCCCTGCACTATTAAGCAGGCGTTCGGTGTGCAAGGCCTGGGCGCGGGAGTCGTCGATGATCAGCACTTTATAGGGTTCGTACTGGGCGACGCAGGTCAGGACTTCGATTTTCTCCAGCAGGCTCGACGCTTCGAGGGTGCCGGTGAGGAATTCCTGGCCACCGGCGCGCACGGCGGCCAGGCGGGTCGGGGTGTCGGTTTCATGCAGGCTGAAGAACAGCAGCGGCAAACGCTGATCGAGGCCTTCCTGGGCCTCGGCGGCCAGTTTCAGGCCGACACCGGGGCCGCTGAAGTCCACGTCCATGACAATGGCCGCCGGCAACCGCTCGACCATCGAGGAGCGGAACGCCGCCATGCTGTCCAGGGACTGCGCGCTGAGTCCGAAAAATTCCAGCTGCTTGGCCAGTCGTTCGGCACGGTCGTGATCCTGCAGCATGACGTAGATCGGCTTGCGCAGCGGCGGCAGGAAGGTTTGGTCAAGTTGATCGCCATGACGCAGGCCTGTGCGCGACAGGCGCTGCATCAAGCGGTTGAGATCGGTGATCAAGCCGCTGCTCAGGCGTCCGCGATTGGCATCGACAGCCTCCAGCGATTGGCCGATCTGACGCGCCAGCTCAATGTGCTCAGGCTGTTCGAAGCGCTCGGCGAACCGCAGCAGGCGCAGGTTGGCCTCGCTCAATTCCGACAGATCGCTGGTGGACCACTCGCTGCGTTGCAGGCGCTGCCATATCTCAAGAATCTGACGTGCCTGATGAATTACCCGCTGGGCAAAGTGATGCTTGAGGCGCTCGCGGCTGGGATCTTCTGGCTCGGTCATATCCTGACTACTAGTTAGGGGGCACGCTGAGGTCGACTGGTGGCTCTATGCTAGCATCTCTTTTCGATTGCATGAGTGTCGTACGTCAATTATCTGCAAGGCGAACGCATTCAGTTTGTGACTGATCAGTCTGTAATTGGCTGGCTATTCTTGGGTAAGCCCCGTAGAGCGGGGCTCTCATGGTTTCCCTACGGGCATGTGGCGCCTGTCGAGGGGAGGGTGAGTCTCGTCCCAGGATTGATTAGCGGCTTGAATTAAAAGGGAATTTCTCGACGAAGGCGACTAAGGGAATCCCCTATGGGCAAGCGTTCGGTTCAGTCAAATGAGCAGGGGTGGCTGGCGAATGTGGGGATGGTCCATCGCTCGGGCATGGTCTGTTTACACCCATCGGGAAGCTTATTTCCGACATCAACCCAACGGCGGGTGCCGGGCCAAGGCACGTTGTTGTATGGTTGTGGTCGAACCGATGAACCCAAAAGATTGAAAGGAAATCGCCATGCTGGACTGGAAGAACCGCGCCGGTAGCGCGCCCGAACGTGCCGCCGAACCGAAGTCGGCTACCCGCAGTTACCTGGGCGGCCTGGTGTTCAGCCGGGCGCTGGCCACGCTGGTCGGTATCTACTTGCTGGTGACCTTTGTACTGGGCTGGTACTGGAGCGAGGAGCCCGCGCTGTTTCCGGTGCAGCAAACCGCGCAGATGGCTGCCGAGAAAGAAGGCAAGCAGATGGTGGTCGGCTACACCACCGTGGAAACCCTCAAGACGGTCGCCGGTACCCTGCTGAACAAACCGGGCGGCTACATTTCCAACGACCGCTTCCCGCCGGGCCTGTGGATGGACAACATGCCGAGCTGGGAATACGGCGTGCTGGTTCAGGTGCGCGATCTGAGTCGCGCGATGCGCAAGGACTTCGCCCGTTCGCAATCGCAATCCACCGAGGACGCCGATCTGGCCAAGGCCGAACCGCGTTTCAACTTCGACAACAAGAGCTGGATGCTGCCTTCGAGCGAGTCCGAATTCCAGGAAGGCATCAATTCACTGACCCGCTACCAGAACCGCCTGTCCGATCCAAACCAGAAAACCGCGCTGTTCTTTGCCCGCGCCGACAACCTGAACAACTGGCTGGGTGATGTCGGCACGCGCCTGGGTTCCCTGTCGCAGCGCCTGTCGGCCAGTGTTGGCCGGGTCAAGCTCAACACCGCGCTGAAGACTGAAGCCGTCACGCCGGGTGTCGCGCCGCAGGTCGACGAGGAAATCGTCGAGACCCCATGGATGCAGATCGATAACGTGTTCTACGAAGCCCGTGGCCAGGCCTGGGCCTTGTCCCATCTGTTGCGCGCCATCGAAGTCGACTTCGCCGACGTGCTGGCCAAGAAGAACGCCACGGTCAGCGTGCGTCAGATCATTCGTGAGCTGGAAGCGTCGCAGGAAGCGTTGTGGAGCCCAATGATCCTCAACGGCAGCGGCTTCGGCGTGCTGGCCAACCACTCGCTGGTGATGGCCAACTACATTTCCCGGGCCAACGCGGCGGTGATCGATTTGCGTCAACTGCTCAATCAGGGCTGAGTCATGGTCGACAGTTCCATGGACAACTCGCGCGAGGCCGCCCATCGGGCGGCGTCCGACGCGGAGCAAATTGCCTGGGTCGACGAGCAGGACAACCTGCTCGGCGCGCTGGTGCGCTCGGACCTGCGCGAGCGCGGGCTGATCGGGCGGGGCACCTACATCATGCTGTTCAACTCGGCGGGCGAGCTGTGCGTACACCGACGGACCCTGAGCAAGGCGATCTATCCGGGTTATTGGGACGTGGCGGCGGGCGGCATGGTGCTCGCCACCGAAACCTACGCTGAGTCGGCGGCCCGGGAGCTGGAAGAGGAACTGGGCGTCAGGGGTGTCGAGTTGACCGCCCATGACCACTTTTTCTTTGAGGACACCGGTAATCGCCTCTGGTGCTCGGCGTTTTCGGCGGTGTGGGATGGTCCGTTGATCCTGCAGCCGGAAGAGGTGCTGGAAGCGCGCTTTTTACCGGTAGATGAAGTGCTGCGGGAAATCCAGGAAAAGCCTTATTGCCCGGACTCCCTGGCCGCCTTGAAACGCTATCTGCGGTCCCGCGGCGAAGACGTCGCAAACACGCTATAAATTGGCGCCGATTGGCTCTTAGCAATCGGCGTTTTTGCCGTTACACTGCGCGACCTTTTCAAACTGAACCGGTACTGCTTCCTGTAGGAGCTGCCGCAGGCTGCGATCTTTTGATCCTGTTCTTCAAAAAATCAAAAGATCGCAGCCTCGTTGCACTCGTCAGCTCCTACACGTGTCTGGAGTGGAGTCGTACCGTTTCAGTAGCGCTGCCCCTGCCTGAGTGGGGCTTCGCGGTCGATAGCCTTGCCCAAGTGCTGCGACCAGTCTTTGTCCTCCCATAGAGGATTGCCGGTGGCCAAAAAAGCCGCATCCTTCGCCGCCCTGGGCGGCCTGGTATTTTCCACCGACGCAGGTCGTCATTGCCCGGAATGCAGTAAACCGGTGGACGCCTGCATCTGCAAACAGACCGTTATCCCGGCCGGCGACGGCATTGCTCGCGTGCGTCGCGAAAGCAAGGGTCGTGGCGGCAAGACGGTGACCACCATCACCGGCGTGCCGTTGGCTGAAGACGCCCTCAAGGAACTGGCCACGACGCTGAAGAAGCGCTGTGGAACCGGTGGGGCGTTGAAAGACGGTGTCATCGAAATCCAGGGCGATCATGTCGAGCTACTCTTGGCTGAACTGATCAAGCTTGGTTTCAAGGCGAAGAAGTCCGGCGGCTAGCAGCCTCTGTGAAGACCACCAGCGGCTTGATCCAGTCCTGAAACCTTCAGGCCTGGCGTCGTCACCATGGTTTTCACAGAGCCTGTTCATGACCGGTTTCTAAACTCGTTGCGGTCGGCGGGGTCTACTCCCTCGTTGATGAACCGTCATTTTCATTCTTTAGACTGCGCCGGCCTGAATCCAGGCGACGCACTATGACTTCTTTATAGGGGACTTCGATGTCCGTACGACGCACACGCAAAGACGATGGCAGCCAATGGACAGTTGCGGACAGTCGCAGTGTTTACGGGATTCGCCATTGGGGGGCCGGGTACTTCGCGATCAATGACGCCGGTCGCGTCGAAGTTCGTCCGAACGGTCCGAGCAGCTCGCCCATCGACCTGTTCGAGCAAGTTGACCAGCTGCGCAAAAGCGGCTTGTCCTTGCCGCTGCTGGTACGTTTTCCCGACATCCTGCAAGACCGCGTGCGTCAGCTGACCGGCGCGTTCGACGCCAACATCGAGCGCCTGGAATACCAGAGCAAGTACACCGCGCTGTACCCGATCAAGGTCAACCAGCAGGAGGCGGTGATCGAAAACATCATCGCCACCCAAAACGTTTCCATCGGCCTGGAAGCCGGGTCCAAGCCAGAACTGCTGGCGGTGCTGGCGCTGGCGCCGAAGGGCGGCACCATCGTCTGCAACGGCTACAAGGACCGCGAGTTCATCCGCCTGGCACTGATGGGCCAGAAGCTGGGCCACAACGTGTTCATCGTGATCGAGAAAGAGTCCGAAGTCGGTCTGGTAATCGAAGAAGCGGCATCGCTCAAGGTCAAGCCACAGGTCGGCCTGCGGGTGCGCCTGTCGTCGCTGGCCTCGTCGAAGTGGGCGGACACCGGTGGCGAAAAATCCAAGTTCGGTCTGTCGGCGGCGCAACTGCTGTCGGTGGTCGAGCGCTTCCGCGCGGCGGGTCTCGACCAGGGCATTCGCCTGCTGCACTTCCACATGGGCTCGCAGATCGCCAACCTGGCGGACTACCAGCACGGCTTCAAGGAAGCGATCCGTTACTACGGCGAATTGCGCAACCTCGGCCTGCCGGTGGATCACATCGACGTGGGGGGCGGCCTGGGCGTGGACTACGACGGCACGCACTCGCGTAATGCCAGTTCGATCAACTACGACATGGACGATTACGCTGGCGTAGTGGTCGGGATGCTCAAGGAATTCTGTGATGCGCAGAGCCTGCCGCACCCGAACATCTTCTCCGAAAGCGGCCGTTCCCTGACCGCGCACCACGCGATGCTGGTGATCCAGGTCACCGACGTCGAACGGCACAACGACGACGTGCCGCAGATCGAGAACAAGGAAGCACTGCCGGAAACCGTGCAGTGGCTGGTGGATCTGCTGGGCCCGACCGACATCGAGATGGTCACCGAAACCTACTGGCGCGCCACCCACTACATGAGCGATGTCGCCGCCCAGTACGCCGACGGCAAGATGACCCTGGCCGAAAAAGCCCTGGCCGAGCAATGCTACTTCGCCGTGTGCCGTCGCCTGCACAATTCGCTGAAGGCGCGCCAGCGTTCCCACCGTCAGGTGCTGGACGAACTCAACGACAAGCTGGCCGACAAGTACATCTGCAACTTCTCGGTATTCCAGAGCCTTCCGGACACCTGGGCGATCGATCAGGTACTGCCGATCATCCCGCTGCATCGCCTCGACGAAGAGCCGATGCGCCGCGCGGTGCTGCAAGACCTGACCTGCGACTCCGACGGCAAGATCAATCAGTACGTCGACGAGCAGAGCATCGAAACCAGCCTGCCGGTGCACGCGCTGAACGAAGGTGAGGATTACCTGCTGGGTGTGTTCCTGGTCGGTGCCTACCAGGAAATTCTCGGTGACATGCACAACCTGTTCGGCGACACCGACTCGGTGAACATCTACCAGAACGCCGATGGCAGCGTGTACCACGCCGGCATCGAAACCCACGACACCATCGAAGACATGCTGCGCTACGTGCACCTGTCGCCGGAAGAGCTGATGACCCACTACCGCGACAAGTGCGCCAGTGCCCGCATCAGCGCCAACGAGCGTACGCAGTTCCTCGATGCTCTGCGTCTGGGGTTGACCCGTTCTTCTTACCTGTCCTCCTGAGGTAAGTCCTGTTCCCATCAGGTTGTCTGAAAATGTACCGAAGGCCCTCGGAAATTTCAGATGACCTGGTGAGGCAACTCTCTTTGTTTGAGCGAATTGACCTACGTCCTCGGCTATTTCGGGAATTCGTCCTCTTTTCGCGTAGGTCATTTCCCAAGTTGTATTTCCCCTCTCTACTCGGCCATGCCTCTCGGCGAGAATTCCCGGCCGCCCCTCCCGTAGAGAATCGCCGATGTTCGATCCAGTCAACGAACCACCCTTTCGTCTGGACGTAGCAGGCCTGTCCGACGCCTTCGAGGTCCTGGCCTTTACCGGTAGTGAAGCGATCAGCGAGCCCTTCATGTTTGAAGTGGATCTGCTGATCGATGACCCTGCGCTCGACCTTGCCAGCCTGTTGTACCGCCCGGCCAGCCTGCATTTCGGGCCAGCGGGGAACATCGTTCACGGGCAACTGCACGAACTGTTTCAGCGTGACCACGACGCCGCCCTCAGGCTTTGCCATGTGCGCCTTGGACCGAAACTGGCGTGTCTGGCCCAGCGTTTCAGCCAACGGATTTTCAGCGGCCATTCGGTACCGCAAATCCTCGACAAGGTGCTCAGGCAGCATGGGATTGTCGGCCGCGAACGGCGTTTCGAATTGAGCGGTAATTACCCCCCGCAGGACTTCTGCACGCAGTACCGCGAATCAGATCTCAAATTTCTTCAGCGCCTGTGTGCCCAGGAACGGATTCACTACCACTTTGAGCATTGGCCCGCCGGGCACTGCGTAGTGTTCTCCGATCGAGGGGGACCGTTCCAAGTGGGGGGCATGACGCTATTCAGGACCGAGGGTGAGCAGCCGGCGGTTCGTCGTTTCGAAGTCCAACACTGTGTCGACAGTGACCACCCGCAGGCACGCGGTCACACGGATCTGGCGACTTTGCGCAGCGGCCAGTCGATGGCGTTGACCGGGCATCCGGTGGCCGAGTGGAATCAACCGTGGCTATTGACCCATGTTGAACATCAGGGCAGCCAGGATCTGTCGGTCCCTTACTGCAATCAGGTGCGGGCGATGCACGGGGCTGCGGCATTTGCATCGCACCCGGGCCCGGCGCGGCCGGCCATGCACGGCCTGCAACGGGCGTGGGTGGTGAGTGTCGACGAGCCTGCACCAGCCCGGTCGCGACCGGTTGCCGTGCAGTTCGATTGGCTGTATCAGGGCGAGGGTGCGGCGCCAAGCCACTGCTGGCTGCCGCTGGCGCCGGCACTTCAAGCCGCAGGTGCCGCGCCGCTGCGCGAAGGCACGCAAGTAGTGGTGAACTTTGTCGACGGCGACCCTGATCAGCCGTTGATCACCGGGATTCTTCACCCGCCTGCTGCCCTTGCAGAGGCGGATCCGCCGCCGGTGACGGAGCAATGTCCACCTGAGGCGCTGCAGGACTGGCTGAATTCGGGGGAGCCGTTGTTGATGTTGTGCCTGCTGCCTGGCGGGGGCAGCTTCAAACACTGTGGGCAGGCGCTCTGTACCTGTCGGGCGGCGATGCGGCTTAGTCGGAGCGGTGCGGCGTGAGGGCGGTGTACGCGGCCAATGAGCCGCCGCGCTGGTTGCTGCTGGATGTGCCGGGCGCACCGCAAGCGGGTGCAACGCTGAGACAACGGGTCGAGCCGGACCATTGGCACCGTTTGTTCGACGGCACCGAATGGCACGCCTTGCGTGAACAGGGGCCGATTTTAGTCAACCTGCTCACTTGCCCGATGCTGGCGGAAGCCTGTCAACGTGATGCACAGCACTGGCGTGGCTTGCTGTTGATCAGCGAAGCCTCTGCATCGGTATTGCTGGCTCACTTGCGGCGCATGCTGACCGTCAGTTTCGATCTGCACCACCGGGCCTTGTTGAGTTACTACAACCCTCAGACCGCCAGCTATTTTTTCGATGCCTGTGATGCGGCGGAGCTGAGCCGCTGGATGGGGCCGATCAAGCAGATGCGCTGGTTCGGCGGGACCTGGGCCGACCGGGCGGCAGGTTATCAGGGCTGGCAGATGCTGCTCAATCCGCGGCTGGCGGTCAGTCCCCTGGCCATCGAAGAGACGCTCAGCCCCCGGCAGCGGGAAAAACTGCAAGCCTGCCTGCTGGAGCAGTATGCCTGGCACTGGAGTCGGTCCACCGCGACCGAGTACACCAGGCTGTGGACCCATTTGCAGGAGGGCCTGGCGCTGGGCTTCAACGAACGCCCGGTGCTCGATGGCTGGTTGTGGTTGCGGCTGCGACACCCCGACGCGGTGGCTGCACATCCATCGGGTCGCAACCAACAGGAACGGCTCGACAGTTTGCGCAACCGCTGGCAGAACGATCAGCCTTGAGCACTGGCGATTCAGTGTGCGCCAGTGAACCAACCGTCATTGCGACGCAGGCGCCAGGCGATGATGCCCAGGGTCAGGCTGCGCAGCACCATGAACAGCAAAAAGGTTATCCACAGGCCATGGTTGCCAAAACCTTGCAGCGCCCAACCGAACGGCACCAGCAGCGCCACCGTGAGCAGCATGCCGTTGCGCATTTCCCGGGCACGGGTGGCGCCGATGAACAACCCGTCCAGCAGGTAGCTCCAGACCGCAATCAACGGCAGCGTGGCGAGGTAGGGCAGGTAGATGAACGCGGTGTCGCGCACGTTGGCAATGTCGGTCTGCATCGCGATGAACAGGTGCCCGGCGAACAGAAAAAACACCGCAAACCCCAGGCTCGCCAGCAACGACCAACCGCAAGCCACCACCAGGGATCGGCGCAGGGCATCACGGTCGCGAGCGCCAATGGCATGTCCGCACAGGGCTTCCACGGCGTGGGCCAGTCCATCGAGGGCGTGGGCGGTCAGCAGCAGGCCATTGAGCAGCAGGGCGTTGGCGGCAACGGTGGCGTCTCCCAGTCGCGCGCCTTGCACGGTGATCAGAAAAAACACCGATTGAAGGGCCAGGCTACGCAGGAAGATATCGCGGTTGACCGCCAGCAACGGGCGCCAGCTTTGCCACAGCCGCAGCCCCGCCCAGACGATGTGGCCCGGATAGGCGCGCAGGGCCTGGCGAGTCATCAGCAGGCCGATCAGCGCGCCGGTCCACTCGGCAATCACCGAAGCCCGGGCCGCACCCACCACCCCCCATTCCAGACCGAGGACAAACCACAGGTTCAGCGCGATGTTGACCAGGTTGGTCGTGAGCAGGATCACCAGCGGCGCCCGGGCGTTTTGCGTACCGAGGAACCAGCCCACCAGCGCGTAACTGGCCAGCGCCGCGGGCAGGCCGAATAACCGCGTATGGAAAAACTCGCGAGTCATCTGGTCCAGTTCCGCCGAGGGCTGCATGAAGTGCAGCGCCACCCCGCTCAGTGGTACGCCCAGTGCACCCAGCACAATCGCCAGCCCCATGGCCAGCAGCAGACCCTGCAACAGAATCTGCCGCAGCGCCGCGCCATCCCCACGCCCGGCGGCCTGGGCGGCAAAACCGGTGGTACCCATGCGCAGAAAGCCCATCGCCCAGGCCAGAAAGGTATAGAGGCTGGCCCCGACCGCGACAGCCCCGAGCTGATGGGCATGGGGCAGGTGACCGATGACGGTGCTGTCGACCAGCGCCACCAGCGGCACGGAAATGTTGGAAAGAATCATCGGCGCCGCCAGCGCCCAGACCCGACGATGGGTAGGACGGTCGCGCCAGTCGGCAATCAGGTTGGACATGCGGGCTCCTTGGGGAGCGGGCATTGTAGCGACACATTCTGCAATCTGCCGCGATCCAATGTAGGAGGGGCTTACGAAGTGACCTTCAGATTTTTTTCCCGCTTTTCAGAAAAACGCTTTTTCTCCTAATAGGTTTCAAGATGCTTCCCACGTAACGCCCCGAAGCGTCCGATATCGCTCGCAATCGACCTATAGAAAGCTTCCCGTCCCGAGGACCAGGACGGAAGCATAACCCCTTCCTGAGCGTCCCCATACAGACCAGGAAGGCCTGACCATGACCATTTTTTTCGACCATAGCCGCCACAAGCTGCGGATCCGCGACCTCAAAGCCCCCCTCGACGTTCTCGTCTTCGACGGCGATGAATACCTCAGCCAACCCTTCAGCTATCGCATCGAGTTCACCTCCAGCGAACTGGACATCGCCGCCGATCAAGTGCTGGGCAAGGACGCTCGTTTCAGCCTGCACGCGCCACCGTCCAACCTGCCAGCGATGCCTTGGGCGCCAGCCCCCGAAATCAAATCCCTGCGAACCCTCCATGGTGTAGTCACTGCCTTCAACCGTCTGTCCGACTCCATCGACGAAGCCCGCTACGAAATCACCCTGCAACCGCGCCTGGCGCTGCTCGACCGGGGTCGGCAATACCGCATCTACCAGCACCAATCGGTGCCGGAAATCGTCGAGCACATCCTGCGTAGCCGCCATGATTTCGAAAGCCATCAGTACCGCTTCAAACTGGCCCGTGAATACCCGCGCCGCGAGCAAGTCATGCAATACGGCGAAAGCGACCTGACCTTCATCGCCCGGCTACTGGCTGAAGTCGGCATCTGGTATCGCTTCTCCAGCCACGAACGCCTGGCGGTGGATGTCGTGGAGTTTCACGACGATCAGCGCCATTATCAGTTCAACGTCCAGCTGCCGTATCGACCGCCCGCCGGGTTGAGCAGCGATCAGGATGGCGTCTGGGCCTTGCAGACGAGCCATCAGGTGGTGGAACGGCACGTCAACATCCGCGCTTACCATCATCGTGATATTCACGCCTACCTCGACGGCGAGATCGACCAGACTCGCGGTACCCCCACCACCTACGGCGAGGCCTATCACTACGCCGAGCCCTACACCGTGCTCGGCGATCGTTATGCCCAGGATGAAGACCTGCAAAGTGAAAGCGGCCATTTCTACGCCCGGCTGCGCCACGAACGTTACCTCAACCACCAGACCCGGCTAAGTGGCACCAGCAGCAGCGCGACGCTGGCACCGGGTCAGGTGCTCAAGATCACCGATGGCGCGCCCCAGGCCTTTGCCCTTGGCGCTGTGATCACCCACCTCAAAACCAGCGCGGCGCGTGATCGCAGTTTCGAGTGCAGTTTCCACGCAATCCCCTATTCGGAAACCATCTGCTTCCGTCCGCCATTGTTGCCCAAGCCAAAAATGGCCGGCACCGTGCCCGCCCGGCTGACCAGCCCCGTCGCCCACTACCCTTATGCCGAAATCGACAGTGAAGGGCGCTACCGGGTCAGCTTCATGTTCGACCGTGACACCTGGCAGCCCGGCGAAGAAAGCCTGTGGCTGCGTCTGGCCCGTCCCTACGCGGGCGACACTTACGGCTTGCACCTGCCACTGATTCCCGGCACCGAAGTGGCAGTGGCCTTCGAACAGGGCGACCCCGACCGCCCCTACATCGCCCATGCGCTGCACGACAACGAACACCCCGACCATGTGACCCTGGAGAACTACCGGCGCAACGTCCTGCGCACGCCCGCCAACAACAAGCTGCGCATGGAAGATGACCGTGGTCGCGAACACGTCAAACTCAGCACCGAGCACAGCGGCAAAAGCCAGCTCAACCTCGGGCATCTGGTGGATGCGAAGGATCAAAAGCGCGGCGAGGGTTTTGAACTGCGCACTGATGGCTGGGGGGCAGTTCGGGGTGGCAAAGGCCTGTTGATCAGTGCCGATGAACAGACCAAGGCCTCGGGCGAAGTGCTGGACATGAAGCCGGCGACAAGCCAGATCGAAGGCGCCCGACAGCAAATGGCTCAGTGGCAGGCAGTGGCCCAGGCTCACCACAGTCGGCCGCCTGCCATCGACGGTCTGCAGCAACTCCAGGCCGATGCCAAAGACCTGACCGCCCCAGCCATCCTCCTCAGCGCTCCCAAAGGTATCGGCGTCCTCACGCCCGCCAGTCTGCTGTTCAGAAGCGGCCAGGCGCTGTACCTGCAAAGCAAGGACGAGCTCAACCTCGCTGCCGAACAACACCTGTCGGCCCATGCCAGAAAAAGCATTTCCCTGCTCGCCCAACGCGAAGGCATGCGCCTGGTGTCCGCCGAGGGCCCAATGGACATCGAGTCCCATGGCGGCCCGATGAACCTGATTGCCCAGCAGGACATCAACCTTCAATCGGTGCAGGGGCATCTGGATCTGACAGCCCTCAAGAGCGTCAGGCTTGGCGCCGGAGATTCTTACATCAACGTCAGCGCAACCGACGGAATCCAAATCGTTTCTCCCATCGAACTGCTGCAAAAGGGGAATCACGTTTGGGTGGGGCCCGACGGCAAGAGTTTTCAGTTGAGAGTGTTGCCCAATTCAGTGTGTGAAGAGTGTTTGAAAATTGCTCAAGCCGAGGCGGCGGGCGCAGTCATGCGCACGGCTGTGGGGGGATGATAAATGCAAGAAACCTATGAACTGTGGCTCGACAAACTGGAAGGCCTCTGCCGTGCAGCGGACCTCAATCACGTTGATTTGATCGTCGACCAGGCAGGCTCGGATATCCCCCTGCTGCCAGCACTGAAAGCCATCGAGCCAGCCATTCCCTGGTTCTCATTTTTCAGCGCAACGCCGGAAGAGACACTGTTGCCTCAAGCGCCGCTCCTGATGCGCATCAACCTGGACGATTGGCGCCACAAAGCCTGGCTGGAAGAAATCATCGAGCAGATGGGGCACATGTCGCGACTCATCCTGCTGATTTCCCCCGTCCCGTTTGATGTCCTGTCCAAGGCCCTGCAAGGACTTTCACAGTTGGAATGGGGAGGGCAGTCCGGCTTGCTGCGCTTCTACGATCCGCGTGTGCTTCCGCATTTGTTGGCGAGCGTTCTGGATTCGGAACAGAAGCAACGGTTTCTGAAACTGGCGTTGTTCTGGAGTTGGCTGGATCGGGATCAGCAGATCGCCTGGCAACCCGGCACTTATGGCTCGGTGCTGGAACTTGAAGAAGCACATGTTCCGGTTGCACTGACGGATGCGCAATTTGATCGGTTGGGGTGTATTAGTGATGCGCAAAGTTTGATGGGTATTGCATTGGAAACGTTTCCACAACTTTCTAATGAGCAGTGTTTTACTCGCTGTCATGACGTTGTGATTCAAGCAAGTAGTGAGGATTATTTTGGGGGCTTGAATGTCTATGCGGTGGATAAGTTTGCTGTTAGGCCCAACATAGGTGGTGAAGGATGAACAAAAATAAAATAGTGCGGCTAGTGTTGGTGGCGCTGCTTGTCTCATCTCTTGCGGGATGCGGAACATATGTAACGCGCATAAAAGATAAACCTTTTGCCAGCTCCGCTGATTATTACAGGGGGACCAAAACAGTTTTGAGCGTTCTAGGGTTTAAAGAATATTCATCTATATTTTGTTATGCAACCATAGTGTGCCCAATTGTATTGATCGTTAGCCTCCCCATTGATTTTCTAGTGGAC
>DATMUG010000266.1:0-4525 GCA_035563915.1 Pseudomonas sp.
ATGCGGAGTGTCAGCCAAATCGTTGTCGACTGACACACCGCATTCGCGAGCAAGCCCGCTCCCACAGGGGATCTGCGGTGTTTCAGGCACATCGTTGTCGACTGACACACCGCATTCGCGAGCAAGCCCGCTCCCACAGGGGATCTGCGGTGTTTCAGGCACATCGTTGTCGACTGACATACCGCATTCGCGAGCAAGCCCGCTTCCACAAGGGGATCTGCGGTGTTGAATAGATGGGTGATATGGCTTAGCGTCGCCTGACCGCCCCGCATCACAAGGCCCCTCAATGCCGACCAACGGACAAGTGTCCCTCGAACGCAGCATCCCGCCGATCACCTCACTGCCCCGCCCGTTGTACGCCAGGGTCGAGAGCCTGAATGCAGGGTCCTGGACCCCGGCCCATCGCCACGACTGGGTGCAGTTTTCCTATGCCATCAGCGGTGTTCTCGGGGTGCATACCGCCGAGGGCAGTTTCTTTGCGCCGCCGCAATGGGGGATCTGGATTCCCGCGGATCTTGAACATCAGGTGGTGACCTCAATGCGCGCCGAGATGCGCAGCCTCTATGTGCGTCGCGAAGATTGCCAATGGGCGGACGGGCGCTGCCGGGTACTGGAAGTGACACCGCTGGCCCGTGAGCTGATCAAGAGTTTTTGCCTGCTGCCGGTGGAGTATCCCCAAGGCGATAGCCAGGAAGCGCGGTTGGTGGGCGTGTTGCTGGATCAGTTGGCGACCTTGCCGGAAGTCGGATTCTCCCTGCCGCTGCCGCGCCATGAGCGATTGCTGGGGTTGTGTAATGAGCTGATCGAAAACCCCGAGGACACCGTGACCTTGCAGGAATGGGCCGCGCGCTTGGGCGTGTCGGAGAAGACCCTGATGCGCCTGTTCCAGCGCGAGACCGGCTTGAGCTTTCGCGGATGGCGCCAGCGCATGCGGTTGCTGTCGTCGTTGAGTTTGCTGGAGGAGGGGGACAGCGTGACCAATGCCGCGCTGGCTTGTGGATATGACTCGACGTCGGCGTTTATTGCGGCGTTCAAATCGTTGTTCGGGTTTACCCCGGGGGAGTTGTTCAGGCACTAACACCACAGAACCCATGTGGGAGCGGGCTTGCTCGCGAAGGCGACAGACCAGTCACTGCATCGTTGACTGACACACCGCTTTCGCGAGCAAGCCCGCTCCCACAATGGACTTGTGGGGCCTGGGATATCAGGTACGGAACCGCCGCACCAACCCATCCAGCTCATTGGACAGCCCGGCCAGGCTCTGGGAGTCCAGTCGCGCCGAATTGGCCAGCTCCGCCACCAGTTGCGCATCGCCATGGATCTGGCTGATGTGGCGGTTGATGTCTTCGGCCACCTGGTGTTGCTGTTCCGCGGCCGTGGCAATCTGGGTGTTCATGTCGCGGATCACGTCCACCGATTCACGGATCTGTCCGAAGCTGCTGCGCGCTTCGCCGATGCGCGCGACCGATTGCTGGGACACTTCCAGGCTGGCGTGCATCTGTTGCGTGACCTGGCTGGTGCGTTTGGCGAGGTTGCCCAGCAGGCCGTCGATTTCCGCCGTGGAGTCGGCGGTGCGCTTGGCCAGTGCCCGCACTTCGTCCGCTACCACCGCAAAGCCACGACCTTGCTCACCGGCACGCGCCGCTTCGATGGCCGCGTTCAGTGCCAGCAGGTTGGTCTGTTCGGCGATCGAACGGATGGTGCCGAGGATCGACTGAATGTCGTTGCTGTCGCGTTCCAGTTGCTGCATCGATTCGGCTGACTGTTCAATTTCATGGCTCAGGCGGTCCACGCTGCTGACCGCGGCGTCGATCTGCTGCTGGCCTTCGCGGGCCTGGCGCTGGCCGCTGTCGGCGGATTCGGCGGCCTGGCTGCACGAGCGCGCGACTTCGTTGGCGGTGGCGACCATTTCGTGGAATGCCGTGGACACCATGTCCACCGCTTCACGCTGGCGACCGGCCGCTTCGGCCATGTCGCTGGACACTTGGGTGGAGCTTTTGGAGGTGGCGAGGATCTTGGTCGCGGCGCCGCCGATGTTCTGGATCAGGTTGCGAATCGCGGCCAGGAACTGGTTGAACCAGTTGGCCAGTTGCGCGGTTTCGTCGCGGCCACGGATTTCCAGGCTCTTGGTCAGGTCGCCTTCACCCTGGGCGATGCCTTCCAGGCCATCGGCCACACCACGGATCGGTCGCACGATGAGGCTGGCGAAGCTGGCGCCGACGATGGCGAAAATCACCGCCAGCACGGCAGCGATGATCGCGATCAACCAGGTCAGCTGGGTCGCGGTGCTCATCACGTCGTTCTTTTTGATCAGGCCGATGAAGGTCCAGCCCAGTTGCTCCGACGGCCAGACGTTGGCCATGTAGTGCTCGCCGTCGAGTTCGACTTCAAGGACGCCTTTACCGGCCTTGGCCAGTTGCGCATAGCCGTCGCCCAGGCTGCTCAAGGCCTTGAAGTTGTGCTCCGGTGTCTTCGGATCGACCAGCACGGTGCCGGTATTTTCCAGCAGCATCAGGTAGCCGCTTTCCCCCAGCTTGATCTGCTTGACCAGCTCGGTGAGCTGCTTGAGCGACACGTCGATGCTGACCACGCCGCCATTGGCGCCCAACTTATTGTCGATGGTGCGTACGGTACTGACGTAGGTCGTATCGTTCTGCGCCCAGTAGTAGGCCTCGGTGCGGAACGGCTTGCCCGGCTTGGCCTGGGCCGCCTTGTACCAGGGGCGCTGGCGCGGGTCGTAATTGTTGAGCTTTTCATCGTCCGGCCACGACACATAGCCGCCGGCGGCAGTGCCGAGGATGGCGTAGGCATAGGACGGGTGAGCGTTGCCCAGATCTTGCAGGAAGGCGAAGACCTTTTTGTCCATCTCGCCCTTGGGCACGCTGTCGGCGTTGGCGCTCATGTAGGTCTTGATGCTGTCGTCGGAATTCTTGATCAACGGTTGGTTGGCCAGGTACTCGACGTTCTGGCTGATGCCGTCGAAGAACAGCTGCATGGCATTGCTGACCTGGCGGATTTCCCGACCGCTGCTGTCGACGAAACTCTCCTGGGCATCACTGCGCAAGTTCAGCACAACGAGGGTGGCGACCAGCACCACGGGCAAGCAGGCGATGATTGCAAACGCCCAGGTCAACTTCTGTTTGATGTTCATCCGCGCTCCAGATTTTCTTGTAAGCCCACGCAGTGCAGATGACTCGCGGTTTATTGGCAGCCGTAAACGTTATGTATGAACCCGGATCCGTGAGTGCGGCATCGTTGTTCTTGCGGCAACGATTGTCGGACAAATCTTTTTGTCACTCAGGACTTCGGCTGTTTCCTGCGGAAATTAAGGGTTGTCTGAAAAAATCCTGTGAAAGACCGCCAGTCGAGATCTCCGGCGTTATTCGGCACATTCTGTGCTTCGTGATGTGGGTGTGAGCGTTCATAGGTCGCCACCCCCTCCCATCGGTGAGTGGATTGCCGTATAACGAATGACTTTCGCGTGTTTGGTAATAAAGGACCCAGAATAAAAGCTGATGAAGACTCCAAAACGCATTGAACCCCTGATCGAGGACGGTCTGGTCGACGAAGTGCTGCGCCCACTCATGAGTGGTAAAGAAGCAGCTGTTTATGTGGTGCGCTGCGGCAATCAATTGCGGTGCGCGAAGGTCTACAAGGAGGCGAACAAACGCAGTTTTCGCCAGGCGGCCGAGTATCAGGAAGGCCGCAAGGTGCGCAACAGCCGTCAGGCCCGGGCCATGGCGAAGGGCTCCAAGTTTGGCCGCAAGGAGGCCGAAGACGCCTGGCAGAACGCCGAAGTGGCGGCGCTGTTCCGCCTGGCCAATGCCGGTGTGCGAGTGCCCAAGCCGTATGACTTCCTGGAAGGCGTACTGCTGATGGAACTGGTGGCCGACGAATACGGCGATGCCGCGCCGCGTCTGAACGATGTGGTGCTGGAGCCGGAGCAGGCGCGTGAATATCACGCCTATCTGATTTCCCAGATCGTGCTGATGCTGTGTACCGGCCTGGTGCACGGTGACCTGTCCGAGTTCAACGTCCTGTTGACCCCGACCGGTCCGGTGATCATCGATTTGCCGCAAGCGGTGGACGCGGCAGGCAACAACCACGCGTTCAGCATGCTCGAGCGGGACGTGGGCAACATGGCGTCCTACTTCGGCCGGTTTGCGCCGGAGTTGAAGAAGACCCGCTACGCCAAGGAAATGTGGGCCCTGTACGAGGCCGGCACCTTGCACCCGGGCAGCGTCCTGACGGGCGAGTTCGATGATCCTGAAGACCTCGCCGACGTGGGCGGTGTCTTGCGTGAGATCGAGGCTGCACGCCGGGATGAAGAGCGCAAACAAGCGGCTCGCGCCGCGGAAGATGCGCCTGCGGGCAAAACCGAAGAACCGCCTCCGCCGTGGATGCAGTGATCGGTTAAAACAAAAAACCGGCTTCGGCCGGTTTTTTATGCACAGCACAAAACCCATGTGGGAGCGGGCTTGCTCGCGAAAGCGGTGTGTCAGTCAACATAAATGCTGACTGGCAC
>DATMUG010000267.1:0-4945 GCA_035563915.1 Pseudomonas sp.
GAAAACAGCAGTAATGTTCTTCACCGCCGCGCCTGCAGTCGTTATGTAACTACCTGCCAATACAACACTGGCTAGCAGCCATTTTGCCCCTTGCCGGAACTTATTGATCACGTTCACTTTTAAACCCGTTTGATTGAACACGCTGAACACTTTCGTCATTTATGGGTGAAACAATCCGTCAAGGCGCAACAGCTTCAAAAACCATATGGACGCTGCCGTAATAATCGCCAGGCTTATAACCATCACCCGCTTTGACGGCAGCAATTTCCAGTTCCACCCGCTTCCCTGCCCTGCCGTCCACGTCCGAAATCACTTCCTCGGGATCAAGGGTGAGTCTCTTGTTGTTGAACGTGACAATCAGTGGAATATCATCCACGTCCCGGCCGTTGCTTAGATAAGGCTCAAAAAATAAACGGGCAGAAATGGCGCCATTTTCGTTTTTGACATCGAACTGTTTACGCAGCCGACTGAGTTCGGAAGTGACAGGGTTCCAGTTCAGGCGTTGTTCCAGATGAATCCAGTCGGGATCCGACGGTATTACATGAAACTCGGCGGTAGGAATGGTGACCGAGACATCGAAGGTTTCGCTCACCCTGATCGCAAATGAGCTAGTGCTGAACAAGGTCAGCATTGCCATTGAAGTCACAGCCGATATCGTTTTAAACATGTTGTTCACCTGTCGCTGGCACGTCGAAGCCCGCCTTGAAGAGTACGCAAGAGGCTTCACCCTTTTATCTCGAGCTTCTTGGTCGCTGAACCTTCAATCAGGGTAAATCGGTATTCACGTCCGGCCTGTTTATCGAATTCAAAGGTTCGCCCCGCCATGATGTGATGCTTGGTGGTGGGCTGGCACTCGGTTTCGTTTTTCACCGAGCAGTCCTTGAATTCGTCGATCACCACCACGGTGTTGCCGTTATTGCGAATCTCATATTTGCCCGGGGCGTCATTAATCACGCTGTCGTAACGCGTTTCTTTGGGGCGCACGAAAAACACCGTGCCGTATCCGGCCAACACGTTGACCCCGGCAGACAGGCCCTTTTTGTAGTCTTCACGTTCTTCTGCGGATACCGCGAACTCATCTTCTTTTTCCGGAACCACCGGTACGAAGCGCACGCGGAAATAACGCTCTTTTTCCCGCTCGCCCAAATACACCAGGCGCGTGCCCTGCATGCCATTGGCCGGCACGATCAAGCGTGCGGGACTGGCCATCAGTCCATCGCGTGCGCTGGCATCGGCTTGTGTGGCGAGCGGAATTTCCCGGGACGTTCCGTCGGCGTCGTAAACAATTTCGAGGATATTGATTTTGACAAAGGCCGTGCTGTCGCCGCCGTTGAAGACCCGCTTCAAAAACGTACTCTTGTCGCCATCAAGATAGTCATAAACCACCCCGACATTGATATTCGGCCCGGCGAAAGCGACATGAGGGAACAGAGCAAGTCCAAATATGGCCAATAAACGCTTCATAGTGTTCAACCTTTAAAGTGGCAGTAATCGTGAATAAAGACGTACAACTTCCTTAACGGGTAAAAGCAGTTCAACCGGCACTCTCGGTACTGTTGGACGCACCCGCCAACGTATCCGGCGTACAACGCAAATCCCCAATCATCAGCACATTGTTTTCGCTTCGCGCATTGGCCGTATCGAGCCGGAACTGACACAGCAATTGATTGCCTTGGCGTACTTCCAAAGTCGGTGAGCTGGCTTTCATTTCCATGGAGAAGAACCCGTCGACTTCACTCACGCCACGGCTGGCATGGTTGATCACGTGATGGCCCTTGAGCGGTTTTCCCTGCGGATCGACCAGGCGGCCGAGGACGGTCAGGGTTTTGCTGACGGTGATCTTGCGGTAGTCCACGCCACCCTTGTTCAGGTGATAGCGGGCACGTGGCGGCTGGATGCTCGCAGCCGGGGGATGATTGCCTTCGAAGTCGAAGCTCACCGAACTGCTCTTGTAAGCGGTGATCGGGATGAAGTTACGCCCCGGTCGCAGGCTCGCGCTGCCGCCGCTCAAGTCGTCGGCACGCAAGGCGATGTCATCGAGGTCGGACTCGACATCGACAATCAACCCGGCACCGGTGCCTTGATGCTGGCTGGTCATGACGATTTGCTGACCGCCCACGGCCACGGTGCTGTCCAGGTTCAAGCCACCGGTAAGGTTGTCGTTGAAAGAAGAACGCTGAACGAAGAGATCGCCATTGACGACGTCATTGCGGAAATTCGCTGTTCCGGAAAGGCCGACACCGTAGGTATCGGTAATCGCCGTGGCCGATACGTTTTGCAGCACATGATCCTGCAGGTCCTTGCGGTAGGTGAGCGAGGCGTTATTGTCTCGGCCACCGTCGCGGGAGGTGCGTGTGCCCACGCTACCCGACCACTGCTCCCCCGGTCCGCCAAGCGCCAGGCTGACACTCAGGTCGACGCCACGATTGCGCTTATCGCCGCTGCTGAAACTGCCGGGGCGATCGAACATCGAAAAGCGCCAGTTGGCATCACTGCCGAACAGGTTGCCGCGCTGGGTCCAGCCGAGGTCAACCCCTACGCCTTCAACATTGCCTTCACTGTGGGAAAGACGTCCATTGATCGAGTTTTTGCTGCTTAACCGATGGTTAACCGACAACGACGAGGTACTGGTCTGGCCGATGAACACATTGCGCTGACGGACTCGCGTGCCGTCGGGCAGGGTTTCGTAGGTGTTGGTGGTGTCCAGCCAGCTGCGGTTATGGGTGGCAAACACACTGCCGGCGCCATAGTTGTACATCGCTTGCAGGTCCATGCCGGTGCCGTGGTCTTCTGTCTCATACACGTTGGCGAACAGGCTGGTGTTGTTGGTCAGGGTCCAGTCGACCGATGTGCCGTATTGCATCTTGTCCCGCACCTGGCGACCCGATACCCCGAGAATGACCCGGGGGTGCAACAGGAAATTGACAGCGGCCCCCGCGGTCATGTCGCCATACGCCTGCTCATCCCAGTTGCTGAGCAACTTGCTCTCCTGGCCGGCGAACAGGTTGTAGCGCCAGCGACTGTCCTGATTGCGCCAGTTGGTCGGCTTGTATACGAGTTCCTGAGTCGTGGAAGTGATCTGACCGTCTTCGATCAGGCGCACTTCAACTTCGTAGATCCCGCCCGGCAAGGGTCGGGTGTCCAGCGTTTGCAGGCCGGCATCGACCGGCTGGGTATTGATCAGCAAGCCATTGCGAAAAATCTCCACCGACGCCTGACGGTTGGCGGTGACATAGATCGGGTACACGCTGGGTTTCGGGCTGTTGATGGCCAGGCTGTCGGAGCTGCCGTACATGAGGCCCGCCGCCGTGTCCGGACTGGCGCCAAACGAGCGCGGTTGGCGACTCAGGCCTTCGGAGTTGGGAGTGAAATAGCCCAGGCGCAAGAAACTGCCTTCGAGTTCACGCTGGGTGTAAAGCTCGTGCACCGCGTGGTAGAGCTTGTCATCCGGCCCTCCGAGACGGGCCAATTGCATGTTCAGGTTCTGGGTCCAGTTGCCCAGGCTGCTGCTGGCTTCCAGGCCAAACCGACCACCGAGATCCTGCTCCTGGCCACCGTTGAGGTTCAACTGGTTGCGTACGATCAAGCCAGTGCTGCCACCCTCGGGCAAGTCGTAATAGCGCTTGGCATCCGTGTTGCGCTCGGCATTTTCGGTGGCGATCGACACCAGTGAATTCTGCAAGTTGTAGTGAATGGCCAGCATTTGCTCCGGGCAACTGCCTTCGCAGGCGCCAAGCGCCACACCATTTTTTAAATAAGTGGCCCAAATTTCACGTTCGCTGGCAGTCATATTGCTGTCGCCAACATCGGTAAATTCGAGCAACGTGATTCGATCATCGCGAGATAACACGATCATTGCCTCACCCAGAAGCTGTTGATCAAGTTCTACCCGAACCGCCAATGGCACATCGAAGAAATGCTCTTCGAAGTCCGCCGGCAAACCTTTGGCTTGTGCGAGCAAACTTCGAGGTGTCGTGCTATTGCCAGTTGGCGCGGCCAGTGCACCTGCACAGAAAATAAGTGCGAGCGCGGCCGCGATGGGAGTCATCGGGAACATGAACGAAATACTCTGAGTTTCAACGATCAGTACGGTAAAAGCCCGATCGACAGGGGGGATGGCCTGTCGACCGGTTAATGAGTACCTGATGAGACTTGCGCTCTCAGGCATCAAAAACATCAAGGGGTTGGAAGCACCGCATCGAAGCGCATGGCGACCACACCCGTGTATTCACCCGCTTTGTAACCACCCGTTGGCTTGGTGGGAGCCACCACCAGCTCGACACGCTTGCCTGGTGTGGATTCCGCGTCACCTACCACTTCCACCGGCGTGGTCTGGCTCAGCGCCTTACCGTTGAAAGTCACGGCCAGCGGGACTTTGTCAGTGACAACACCGTTGGACAGGTAGGCTTCTTCTTCAAGCATTGCGTGAATCGAGCCATTGGTGTTTTTGGTGTCGAACTGTGCACGCAAGGTGCTCAACTGATCGGCAATCGGGTCGTAGCTCAGGCGTTGATCCTTGACGATCAAGTCCGGGTCCACTGGCAGTACGTGGAAGACATTGGTCGGAATCGATGCCACCAGATTGATGGAGTGACGCGCTTCACCTTCAGCAAAGGCCATGGAGGAGTTGAGTGCCAGAACGGCCAGGGGGGCAGCGATTGCAAACTTTTTGAACATCATTGTTTACCTGTTTTCATGAAGGGGATCGGTTCATTGAAGTTCAAACAACGTCTGCCGATAACGACTATGTTGATTTGTAACTTCAACGCCGGACGGCATGATCGACCGTTCATCACGGAATGTAAGCAGGAAAACGCCATTGATCACGTAGTAAAACAACCTCATGATTTGTAAGAAAAAAAACCAACAATCGGAAACACAAACAACGTCTGTAAGTTTCAACCTACATGCAGTTCAGTAGAAAAAACAATACAGCGCCAAACAC
>DATMUG010000268.1:0-11922 GCA_035563915.1 Pseudomonas sp.
AGGCAGAAAAAATCCCCCGGGGCAAAACACCACCGGGGGATTTTTTTATCCCTTTAGAAAACTCAGCGCTGATGCACCAGATTCCCCGCCGCATAGGTCTGCAACACCGTCCGGTCATCCCCCAGCGTCATCAACACAAACAGGGTTTCAGCAATGTTGTTGGCCTGCTTCAAGCGATAACCCAGCAGCGGCGTAGCGTTGTAATCCAGCACCAGGAAGTCGGCGTCGGAGCCCGGTTGCAGGTTGCCGATCTTGTCCTCCAGGCGCAGCGCGCGGGCGCCGCCGAGAGTGGCCAGGTACAGCGATTTGAAAGGACTCAGGCGCGCGCCTTGCAGCTGCATGACCTTATACGCCTCGTTGAGCGTTTGCAGCAGCGAGAAGCTGGTGCCGCCACCCACATCCGTGCCCAGGCCGACATTCAGTTTGTGCTTCTCGGCCATCGGCAGGTTGAACAGGCCGCTACCCAGAAAGAAATTCGAGGTTGGGCAGAAGGAGATCGCCGAGCCGGTTTGCGCCAGGCGCGCGCACTCCTCATCGCACAGGTGCACCCCATGGGCGAACACCGAGCGTTCACCCAGCAATTGGTAGTGATCGTAGACGTCCAGGTAGCCTTTGCGCTCCGGGAACAGTGCCTTGACCCACTCGATTTCCTTGAGGTTTTCGCTGATGTGGGTCTGCATGTACAGATCCGGGTATTCAGTCAGCAGCTGGCCGGCCAGGGTGAGTTGCTCCGGGGTGCTGGTCGGGGCGAAGCGCGGGGTGACCGCGTAGTGCAGGCGACCCGTGCCGTGCCAACGCTCGATCAGCGCCTTGCTTTCGAGGTAGCTGGATTCGGCGGTGTCGGTCAGGTAGTCCGGGGCGTTGCGGTCCATCATCACCTTGCCGGCGATCATGCGCAGATCCAGCTGCTGGGCGGCTTCGAAGAACGAGTTCACCGATTGCGGGTGCACGCTGCCGAACACCAGGGCGGTAGTGGTGCCGTTGCGCAGCAGTTCCTTGATGAAAATGTCCGCGACTTCATCGGCATGGGCCTTGTCGGCGAACTGGCTCTCGCAGGGGAAGGTGTAGGTGTTGAGCCAGTCCAGCAGTTGCTCGCCATAGGCACCGACCATGCCGGTTTGTGGCAGGTGGATGTGGGTGTCGATGAAGCCAGGGGTGATTAACGCGTCCTGATAGTGGGTGATCTCGATGTCCGCCGGCAGGGTCGGCAGCAATTCGCTGGCGTGGCCCAGGGCGATGATTTTGCCGTTATCGACCACCAGCAAGCCGTCCTCGAAATACGCGTAGGAGGCTTCGATGCCCACTTCGGCGGGATCGGCGATGCTGTGCAGAATGGCGGCACGATAGGCTTTGCGAGTCAGAGGCATGGTGGTTCTCTATTTTTATGAGGCTTATCAGTTAGAAGCTTTCAAGTTCGCGGCCTGACTGCGGCGTGAAACCGGCAGCAGCTTGGCAATCGGTTCGGCGCTGGCGGTTTGCTGGCCGAAGTTGGCGTTGTAAGTGGCGATGATCTCGCCGGCGATGGAAATGGCGATTTCCACAGGCAACTTGCCTTTGACTTCGCCGATGCCCATCGGGCAGCGCATGCGTTGCACCACGGCGCTGTCGAAACCACGGTCGCGCAGGCGGTGTTCGAACTTCACCCGTTTGGTTTTTGAGCCGATCAGGCCGAAGTAGGCGAAGTCGTTGCGCTTGAGGATCGCGGCGGTGAGTTCGAGGTCGAGCTGATGGTTATGGGTCATGACGATGCAGTAGCTGCCGGCGGGCAGGTCGTCGATTTCATCCACCGGCTCTTCGCTGACGATCTTGCGCACGCCCTGGGGGATTTGTTCCGGAAACTCATCCTCGCGTGAGTCGATCCAGCGCACCCGGCAGGGCAGGCTGGCGAGCAATGGCACCAGCGCGCGGCCGACATGACCGGCGCCGAACACAGCAATCTGTGCCTGGACCTGTCCCATCGGTTCGAACAGCAGAACCGTCGCGCCACCGCAGCACTGGCCCAGGCTGGCTCCGAGGCTGAAGCGCTCCAGGTGGGTGTCCTGCTTGCCGCTGGCGAGCATCTCGCGGGCGATCTGCATGGCTTTGTATTCCAGGTGCCCGCCGCCGATCGTGTCGAAGGTCTGGTGGGCGCTGATGACCATCTTCGAACCGGCATTACGCGGCGTGGAGCCGAGCTCTTCGATGATGGTCACCAGCACGCAGGGTTCACCCCGGTTTTGCAGGTCGGCGAGGGCGTCGATCCAGTTGTACATGTCTCACCTCAACATCTCTGTTGTCTGTTCGGGCCTCATCGCTGGCAAGCCAGCTCCCACAGTGTTTTGTGGTGTCCACAGAATTTGGATTCAACTCAGATCCTGTGGGAGCTGGCTTGCCAGCGATGGGCACCCCTCGGTCTTAGAGCGGAGCCAGTTCGGTTTCGGCCTCGACAGCCTTGGTCACTTTCAACTGGCGCATCTGCTCACACCCCCACAACACCCGCTCCGGCGTCGCCGGCGCGTCGATCTTCGGTTGATGTTTGTAGTCGCCCAGGCTCGCCACGGCGTCCTTGATCGCGCACCAGGCGGCGATGCCGAGCATGAACGGCGGCTCGCCCACGGCCTTGGAATGGAACACCGTGTCTTCCGGATTCTTGCGGTTTTCCACCAGCTTCACCCGCAGGTCGAGCGGCATGTCCGCCACGGCCGGGATCTTGTAGCTGGCCGGGCCATTGGTCATCAGCTTGCCCTTGTTGTTCCACACCAGCTCTTCCATGGTCAGCCAGCCCATGCCCTGGATGAAACCGCCCTCGACCTGGCCGATGTCGATGGCCGGGTTCAGCGAGGCGCCGACGTCGTGGAGGATGTCGGTGCGCAACATCTTGTATTCGCCGGTCAGGGTGTCGACCAGCACTTCACAGCACGCCGCACCGAAGGCGAAGTAATAGAACGGGCGACCCCGGGCCTGGCTGCGGTCGTAGTAGATTTTCGGGGTCTTGTAGAAGCCGGTGCTCGACAGCGACACCTGGGCGAAATACGCCTGCTGGATCAGCGCTTCGAAGGTCAGGATGTGGTCACGAACGCGCACATGGCCGTTGTGGAACACCACGTCTTCTTCGCTGACCTTGTATTGCCGCGCGGCAAATTCCACCAGTCGTTTCTTGATGGTTTCGGCGGCGTTCTGTGCGGCCTTACCATTGAGGTCGGCACCGCTGGAGGCGGCAGTCGGCGAGGTGTTCGGCACCTTGTCGGTGTTGGTCGCGGTGATTTGCACGCGGTCCATTTCCACCTGAAACACTTCGGCCACCACCTGCGCGACCTTGGTGTTCAGGCCCTGGCCCATTTCGGTGCCGCCGTGGTTCAGATGGATACTGCCGTCGGTGTAGACATGCACCAGGGCGCCGGCCTGGTTGAGGAAGCTGGCGGTGAAGGAAATGCCGAATTTCACCGGGGTCAGCGCCAGGCCCTTTTTCAGGATCGGGCTGTTGGCGTTGTACCGACGGATCGCTTCGCGGCGCTCGGCGTACTGGCTGCTCTCCTCCAGTTCGGCGGTCATTTCCTCGAGCATGTTGTGCTCGACGGTCTGGTAGTAGTGGGTGACGTTGCGTTCGGTCTTGCCATAGTAGTTGGCCTTGCGCACCGCCAGCGGATCGAGGGCCAGATGGCGGGCGATGGCGTCCATCACTTCTTCGATGGCGACCATGCCTTGCGGGCCGCCGAAGCCACGGTAGGCGGTGTTGGATGCGGTGTTGGTCTTGCAGCGGTGACCATTGATGGTGGCGTCGCCCAGGTAATACGAGTTGTCCGAGTGGAACATTGCGCGGTCGACAATGGAGTTCGACAGATCCGGCGAGCAGCCGCAGTTGCCCGCCAGCTCCAGCTGGATGCCGTGCAGGCGCCCGCTGTCGTCAAAGCCGACGTCATATTCGATGTAGAAGGGATGACGCTTGCCGGTCATCAACATGTCTTCGACACGCGGCAGGCGCATCTTGGTCGGTTGACCGGTCAGGTGCGCGATCACCGCGCACAGGCAGGCCGGGCTCGCGGCCTGGGTCTCCTTGCCACCGAAACCACCGCCCATGCGACGCATGTCGACGACGATCTTGTTCATCGATACGTCCAGTACTTCCGCCACCAGTTTCTGCACTTCGGTGGGGTTCTGCGTGGAGCAGTAGACGATCATGCCGCCGTCTTCGGTAGGCATCACTGAAGAGATTTGGGTCTCGAGGTAGAAGTGTTCCTGGCCGCCGATGTGCAAAGTGCCCTGGATGCGATTTTTCGCCGTCGCCAACGCGCCTGCCGAATCACCGCGTTCATGGGTGTGGCTGTCCAGCACGAAATGCTTTTTGCGAAAGGCCTCGACCACATCCAGCACCGGCTCCAGGTCTTCGTATTCGATCACGGCGGCCATGGCGGCTTTGCGTGCGGTCTCCAGGTCACGGGCGGCCACGGCCACAACTACCTGACCGACGAATTGCACCGTGTCGATGGCCAGCAGCGGATCACCGGGCATCAGCGGGCCGATGTCTTTCAGGCCCGGGACGTCTTCGTGAGTAATGGCGATGCGCACGCCTTCGAAGGCGTAGCAGGGCGCGGTGTCGATGCTGATGATTTTCGCGTGGGCGCGGTCCGACAGGCGCGCATACACGTGCAACTGGTTCGGAAATTCCAGGCGGTCATCAATGTACTGCGCTTCACCGGACACATGTTTGGCGGCGCTGTCGTGTTTGACGCTGCGACCGACACCGGTGGTCAGGTCCTTGGCGAACAGTTCAGCCAGTTCGGCCTGGGTCTTCTCTACGGCGTGATGATTAGACATAAGCGGTCACCCGGGTCTCGATGTGCGGTGTTTGCAGTTCGATGAAGTATTTGCGCAGCAGATTCTGCGCGCTGAGCAGGCGATATTCCTTGCTGGCGCGGAAGTCCGAGAGCGGGGTGAAGTCTTCGGCCAGCGCGGCGCAGGCACGTTCCAGGGTGGCGCTGTTGAAAGGCGCATTGCGCAGAACGGTTTCGCAGGCGTTTGCGCGTTTCGGGATGGCCGCCATGCCGCCGAAGGCCACGCGGGCTTCGGCGATCACGCCGTTTTCCAGGCGGATATTGAAGGCCGCGCACACCGCAGAGATGTCATCGTCCAGGCGCTTGGAGACCTTGTAGGCACGAAACAGCTGCTCTGCGCTGGCGCGCGGCACGATGATCTTCTCGATGAACTCGCTTTCCTGGCGCGCGGTGACGCGGTAATCGATGAAGTAATCCTCCAGCGCCAGGGTGCGGCGGGTGTCGCCCTTGCACAGCACGATTTGCGCGCCGAGGGCAATCAGCAGCGGTGGCGAATCACCGATGGGCGAGGCGTTGCCGATGTTGCCGCCCAGGGTGCCCTGGTTGCGGATCTGCAGGGAGGCAAAGCGCTGCAGCAGTTCGCCGAAGTCCGGGTATTCGGCTTTCAGGGCGTCGTAGCAGTCGGAGAGGGCGGTGGCCGCACCGATTTCCAGGCGGTCGTCGAAGCGTTCGATCTTTTTCATCTCGGCGACGTTGCCCACATAGATCATCACCGGCAGGGTGCGGTGGAACTGGGTCACTTCCAGCGCCAGGTCGGTGCCGCCGGCCAGCAGGCGGGCTTGTGGGTAGGCGTCGTAGAGGTCGGCCAGATCGGCGACGGTCAGTGGCACCAGGCAGCGCTTATCGCCACTGTTGAGTTCGCCGATGTCGGTGGGGGCGATGGCCTTGAGGCGGGCGATGGTTTCGGCTTCACGGGCATCGAACTGATCCGGTTGCTTGGCGCAGCAGGACTGCTCGGCGGCTTCCAGGATCGGCCGATAGCCGGTGCAGCGGCACAGGTTGCCGGCCAAGGCTTCGTGGGCCTTGTGATGATCCGGCGCATCGCTGTTCTTTTGCAGGGCAAACAGCGACATCACGAAGCCGGGAGTGCAGAAGCCGCACTGCGAGCCGTGGCACTCGACCATGGCTTTCTGCACGCTGTGCAGTTCGCCCTTGTGCTTGAGGTCTTCGACGCTGATCAATTGTTTGCCGTGCAGGGACGAAACAAAGGTCAGGCAGGAATTGAGGCTGCGATAGCGAATGTGTTCACGTCCGGCGTCATCCGTCTGCAACTCACCCACCACCACGGTGCACGCGCCACAGTCACCGCTGGCGCAGCCTTCCTTGGTACCGGGTTTGCCCACGTGGTCGCGCAGATAGTTGAGCACGGTCAGGTTCGGGTCCAGGGCGTGCTCGCTACGGAGTTCCTGGTTGAGTAAAAACTGGATCACGGATGGCCTCGCAGACTCATTATTGTTGTTAACCGATGTAACCGAATTTAGCAGGTCTGACTTTTCGGTCAATGATTTTCTGACTTAAAGGTCAGGAAAAATGCATTTCGTCGATCAACCACGGGTTCCTACAGTATTGACCCTCGCGGGATAGGCTGCTTTTTGCTTGAATCGTGCCAAATTCCGCCGGTTGGGCACTCCGCCATGACGTATCAATTGCGCTACACTGCGCCGCTTGTGCAGATCGAAGAGTTTGAAGGACAACCATGACGTTCAAGGCGCCGGACAGCCTCGCCGAGCAAATCGCTCACCACCTCGCCGAACGCATCATTCGCGGTGAAATGAAGCCGGGGGAGCGTATCCAGGAACTGAAAGTCACGCAGGCGCTCGACGTCAGCCGTGGTTCTGTCCGCGAGGCCTTGCTGATTCTTGAACGTCGTCACCTGATCGCGATCCTGCCACGCCGTGGCGCCCACGTGACCGAACTCACCGCGCACAAGGTCAAGAGCCTGTGCACGCTGATGAGCGAGATGTACATCCTGCTGGCCAACGCCGTGGCCACTGGCTGGACAGTTCAGGCCGATCTGGCGCCGTTCGTGCAGATTCAGCAGCGCCTGACCGCCAGTTACGAGCGCCAGGACATCCATGCCTTCGTCGACGACAGTTTCAACGTGATGCGCGCCACCTATCCGTTCGCCGACAATCCCTATCTGCAGGAAACCGTCGAAAATCTGCAGCCGGCCATGAGCCGTGCCTACTTCCTGGCGCTGGACCAGCGCAAGGCCTCGATGAGCGAGTACCTGGAGTTGTTCGAACGCCTGCTCGCCGCCGTTATCGCCCGTGACTTTCCACAGATTCGTGAAGTGCTGACAGCCTATGGCCAGCGCAGTTGCGATCTGGTGATCTCCGCCCTGACGGACGCTTAAGCGTGCGGCTCAAGTGCATCAAGCTGGCGGGATTCAAATCCTTCGTCGATCCGACCACGGTGAACTTCCCCAGTAACATGGCGGCGGTGGTCGGACCCAATGGATGCGGCAAGTCGAACATCATCGACGCCGTGCGTTGGGTGATGGGCGAAAGCTCGGCCAAGAACCTGCGCGGCGAATCGATGACGGACGTCATCTTCAACGGCTCCACCAGCCGCAAGCCCGTGAGCCAGGCGAGCATCGAGCTGGTGTTCGATAACTCCGACGGCACGCTGATCGGCGAATACGCCGCTTATGCGGAAATCTCGATTCGCCGCAAGGTGACCCGCGACAGCCAGAACAGTTACTTCCTCAACGGCGCCAAGTGCCGTCGTCGTGACATCACCGACATTTTCCTCGGCACCGGCCTGGGCCCGCGCAGCTACTCGATCATCGAGCAGGGGATGATCTCCAAGCTGATCGAGGCCAAACCGGAGGACCTGCGCAATTTCATCGAAGAAGCGGCGGGGATCTCCAAATACAAGGAGCGCCGGCGCGAGACCGAAAACCGCATCCGCCGCACCCATGAAAACCTTGCCCGCCTGACCGACCTGCGCGAAGAACTTGAACGCCAGCTCGAACGCTTGCACCGCCAGGCCGAGGCAGCCAAGAAGTATCAGGAATACAAGGGCGAGGAGCGTCAGCTCAAGGCGCAACTGTCGGCCCTGCGCTGGCAGGATCTGAATGATCAGGTCGGCCAGCGTGAGGCGATCATCGGCACCCAGGAAATCAGCTTCGAAGCCCTGGTCGCCGAGCAGCGCAACGCCGACGCCAGCATCGAACGCCTGCGCGACGGGCACCATGATCTCTCCGAACGCTTCAATCTGGTGCAGGGGCGCTTCTATTCGGTCGGTGGCGATATCGCCCGGGTCGAACAGAGCATCCAGCACGGGCAGCAACGCCTGAGGCAGCTGCAGGACGATTTGAAGGAGGCCGAGCGCGCGCGCCTGGAAACCGAGTCGCACCTGGGTCATGACCGTACCTTGCTGCTGACCCTCGGTGAAGAGCTGGACATGCTCACCCCCGAGCAGGAAGTGACCAGCGCCGCCGCCGAAGAGGCCGCCGCCGCGCTGGAAGAATCCGAAACCACCATGCACGGCTGGCAGGAACAGTGGGACGCGTTCAACCTGACCGCCGCCGAGCCGCGGCGTCAGGCCGAAGTGCAGCAGTCGCGCATCCAGCAGCTGGAAACCAGCCTGGAGCGTCTGGCCGACCGCCAGAAGCGCTTGGGCGAAGAGCGCACCTTGCTCTCGGCCGATCCGGAAGACGCGGCGATCATGGAACTCAGCGAGCAGCTCGCTGAATCCGAGGCGACCCTTGAGGATTTGCAGACCAGTGAAGAAGCTCAGGTCGAAAAGCTTGAGCAACTGCGTCAGCAATTGCAGCAAACCCTGTCGGCGCAGCAACAGGCTCAAGGTGATTTGCAGCGGCTCAATGGTCGTCTCGCTTCGCTCGAAGCCCTGCAGCAAGCCGCACTCGACCCTGGCACAGGCACCGCCCAATGGCTGCGCGAGCAACATCTGGCGGACCGCCCGCGCCTGGCTGAAGGCCTGAAAGTCGAGGCGGGTTGGGAGCTGGCGGTGGAAACCGTGCTCGGCGCCGACCTGCAAGCGGTGCTGGTGGATGATTTCAACGATTTCGATTTGTCTGGCTTCGCCCAGGGCGATCTGCGTTTGCTCAGTCCTTCCAGCGATGGTGTTCGCATGCCGGGCAGCTTGTTGGACAAGGTTGAGGCGCAGATCGATCTGTCGCCTTGGCTGGGTCAGGTCAAACCGGTCGAGAGCCTTGAGCAGGCCCTGGCCCTGCGCGCTCAGTTGGCCGCCGGGCAAAGCCTGATCAGCCGCGATGGCTACTGGGTCGGTCGGCATTTCCTGCGGGTGCGCCGGGCCAGCGAGGCGGAGAGCGGTGTACTGGCCCGTGGTCAGGAAATCCAGCAACTGAGCCTTGAGCGCGAAGAGCGCGAGGCCAGCGTCGAAACTCTGGAAACCCAACTGCAGAACCTTCGGGCGCAACAGCGTCAGCAGGAAAATGGCCGCGAGCATCTGCGTCGCCTGCTTCAGGACGAAGCCCGTCAACAAGGTGAGCTCAAAGCCCAATTGTCCGCCGGCAAAGCCAAGGCCGAGCAGTTGACCTTGCGCCGCACTCGTCTTGATGAAGAAATCGCGGAACTGACCGAGCAACGTGCCCTGGAGCACGAACAGATCGGCGAAGCGCGGCTTCACCTGCAGGAAGCCCTCGACAGCATGGCGCTGGATACCGAGCAGCGCGAGTTGTTGCTGGCTCAGCGCGACAGCTTGCGCGAGCGACTGGATCGGGTGCGCCAGGAGGCGCGTCAGCACAAGGATCATGCCCATCAACTGGCGGTGCGCCTGGGTTCGCTCAAGGCGCAGCACGATTCGACACGCCAGGCGCTGGAACGACTGGAAATGCAGTCCGAGCGCCTGACCGAAAAACGCGAGCAATTGAGTCTGAATCTGGAGGAGGGCGAGGCACCGTTGGAGGAGCTGCGCCTGAAACTCGAAGAGTTGCTCGACAAACGCATGACGGTCGACGAAGAACTCAAGACCGCACAGATCGCCATGGAAGACGCCGACCGCGAACTGCGCGACGCCGAGAAACGCCGAAGCCAGGCCGAACAGCAATCCCAACTGATCCGCAGTCAGCTGGAGCAGCAGCGCATGGACTGGCAAGCCCTGACCGTGCGGCGCAAAGCCTTGCAGGATCAATTGCTCGAAGACGGCTATGACCTTCACGGCGTGCTTGCCACACTGACCGCTGAGGCCAGCGAGAAAGCCGCCGAGGAAGAGCTCGAGCGCATCGACGCGCGTATCGCGCGCCTGGGTGCGATCAACCTCGCAGCCATTGACGAATACCAGCAACAATCGGAGCGTAAACGTTATCTGGATGCTCAGGACGCCGATCTGGTGGAAGCCCTCGAGACCCTGGAAAACGTGATTCGCAAGATCGACAAGGAAACGCGCAACCGCTTCAAGGATACCTTTGATCAGATCAACGGCGGTTTACAGGCGCTTTTCCCAAAAGTTTTCGGTGGTGGCAGCGCGTATTTGGAACTGACGGGCGAAGATCTACTCGATACAGGGGTGACGATCATGGCGCGGCCGCCAGGAAAGAAGAACAGCACCATCCATTTGCTTTCCGGTGGCGAAAAAGCCCTGACCGCACTGGCCCTGGTTTTTGCGATCTTCAAGTTGAACCCGGCGCCGTTCTGCATGCTCGACGAGGTTGACGCGCCACTGGATGACGCTAACGTGGGACGTTACGCACGACTGGTCAAGGAGATGTCGCAGACGGTGCAGTTCATCTATATCACCCACAACAAGATCGCCATGGAAATGGCCGATCAACTGATGGGGGTGACGATGCACGAGCCGGGCTGCTCGCGTCTGGTGGCGGTGGATGTCGAAGAGGCGATGGCGATGGTGGATGCCTGAGTCGCTTCTGTAGGAGCGGTCTTACAGGCTGTTTGGTTGTCCGGACTTGCTGGCCAATCGACATATTCGCCGTAGCCACGGTTACAGACGGTGTAAAGTTGCCTTTGGTCGTGCTAGTTTAATGTCAATTTTTCGTATACGTGGGCAAAACGCCTGTCAGAACATAGAGTTGGCGCCACGTTTTAAAGCGGTTTGCAGAATGTAAACCCCTTATTTTTCAGCATTTTTTATAGAGGCACGGGATTACATGGAAATCGGTCTGCGCGAGTGGCTGATCGTCATCGGCATCATTGTCATTGCCGGTATTCTTTTCGATGGCTGGCGCCGTATGCGCGGCGGCAAGGGAAAGCTGAAATTCCGTCTTGACCGGAACCTGTCCAACCTGCCGGACGAGGACACCAGCGCCGAGCTGTTGGGCCCGTCCCGCGTACTGGACAACCATAAAGAACCGCAACTGGACGAGCAGGATCTGCCGTCGGTGAGCATGCCGGCCCGCGAACCCCGTGAGTCGGGTTCCAAACGCGGCAAGCGTGGCGGCGAACCGGCACAGGGCGACATGAATCTGAGCCTCGATCTGGATGGCGGCCCGAGCTTCAGCAGCCGCGACGACGACTACGTTGAGGACACCAAGACCTCGGCATCGGCCAGCGACAAGGAACAGCCACAGGCAGAAGAAGTGCTGGTGATCAGCGTGATCTGCCGCGACGCGGCCGGCTTCAAGGGCCCGGCGCTGTTGCAGAACATTCTGGAAAGCGGTCTGCGCTTTGGTGAGATGGACATTTTCCATCGGCACGAAAGCATGGCGGGTAACGGCGAAGTTCTGTTCTCCATGGCCAATGCGGTCAAGCCAGGCGTATTCGATCTGGACGATATCGACCATTTCAGCACGCCGGCGGTGAGCTTCTTCCTCGGTCTGCCAGGTCCGCGCCATCCGAAACAGGCTTTTGACGTGATGGTGGCCGCCGCACGCAAGCTGTCCCAGGAGCTGAACGGCGAACTCAAGGACGACCAGCGCAGTGTACTGACTGCCCAGACCATTGAGCACTACCGTCAGCGCATCGTCGAATTCGAGCGTCGCGCCCTGACCCAGAAGCGCTGAGCGCTTCGCGAGCCAGCCGCTCCGGCATAACCCTTGGCCTGCCGGAGCAGGCTCGCGACAGGGTCGCAAGACCCTCCAGACAAATATTGAGCAGCCTAGGCTGCTCTTTTGCTTTTTGAGAGAACACCATGACCGCCGTCGAAACCCGCATTCTTGAGCTGCGCG
>DATMUG010000269.1:0-11799 GCA_035563915.1 Pseudomonas sp.
TGTGGGCCGCACGCCTCTCGATGGTCTGAAAAAGATGCTGGATAATAAAGCATGACCCGCTTGACGGCTAGCGCCGTCGGAGACCCTTGCAATGCCTGACCAAGATGTACGCTTGCAACACCTGAAAGTTTGGCTCGATGAACAGTTGGCGATCCTTTTTACAGAACAGGGTTGGGGTGCCGTACCCCCGGCCACATTGACCGCGGCCAGTAGCGACGCGAGTTTCCGGCGTTATTTCCGTTGGGAGGGCGGGGGAAGAAGTTTCGTCGTCATGGATGCGCCACCGCCCCAGGAAAACTGCAAACCCTTCGTGGATATCGCCTTTTTGCTGGCGAAATCCGGAATAAATGTCCCGAAGATTTATGCCGAAGACCTCGAACGCGGATTTCTTTTGCTCAATGACCTGGGCAACAAGACTTACCTGGACGTGATCGACAGCGATAACGCCGACGAATTATTTGTCGACGCCTTGCAAGCATTGCTGGCCTTTCAACAGCTGCCGATGGTTGCGCCACTGCCCAGTTATGACGTGGCGCTGTTGCGCCGTGAGCTGGAACTGTTCCCAGAGTGGTACGTCAAGCGCGAACTGGGCATCGAATTCGATGCGGCCCAGCAACTGCTCTGGCAACAGGTCAGCGAGCTGCTGATCGACAGCGCTCTGGCTCAGCCGAAAGTCCTGGTGCACCGCGACTACATGCCGCGCAACCTGATGCTCAGTGAGCCGAATCCTGGCGTGCTGGATTTCCAGGACGCGGTCTACGGTCCGGTGACCTACGACGTGACCTGCCTGTTCAAGGATGCGTTCCTCAGTTGGCCTGAAGAACGCGTGCGCGGCTGGTTGGAGCGGTATTGGCAGCAGGCCGCTGCGCTGAACATTCCCGTGCAGCCAGACTTCGAAGACTTTTTGCGTGCCAGTGATCTCATGGGCGTGCAACGTCACTTGAAAGTGATCGGCATCTTCGCCCGCATCTGCCATCGCGATGGCAAACCGCGCTACCTGACCGATGTACCGCGTTTCTTTGCCTATATAGAGGCAGTGATTGCCCGTCGTCCCGAACTCGCAGAGCTGGACGTGTTGCTGGCCAGCTTGCGTGCTGGAGTGAAAGCATGAAAGCGATGATCCTGGCGGCAGGCAAAGGCGAGCGCATGCGCCCGCTGACGCTGACCACGCCAAAGCCTCTGGTTCGCGCTGGCGGGGTGCCATTGATCGAGTATCACCTGAGGGCGCTGGCCGATGCCGGCTTTCCCCAGATCGTGATCAACCATGCCTGGCTCGGTCAGCAGATCGAGGACTACCTGGGGGATGGCTCGCGTTATGGCGTGAGCATCCAGTACTCAGCGGAGGGTGAACCGCTGGAAACCGGCGGCGGGATTTTCCGTGCCTTGCCCTTGTTGGGCGATGAAGCTTTCGTCGTGGTCAACGGCGATATCTGGACTGATTACGACTTCAGTGTGTTGCATCAGCCCATCGCCGGCCTGGCTCATCTGGTGTTGGCGCCAAACCCGGCTCATCACCCGTCCGGAGATTTTCAGTTGATAGACGGGCAGGTCCGCGACAGCCAGCCGGGCTCCACCAATCTGACCTATAGCGGCATTGCCGTGCTGCACCCGCAGTTGTTCGAGGGTTGCTCGGCGGGTGCGTTCAAGCTGGCGCCCCTTCTGCGCACGGCGATGGCGAACGGGCAGGTGTCCGGCGAGCGCCTGAACGGGCAGTGGGTCGATGTCGGCACGCACGAGCGTCTGGCCGAGGCTGAAGCTCTGATTGAAGCGAGACGCTGACATGCTGTGGCCAGGGACTCTGATTGGAGCCGGAGCAGGCTTTGCCATTGCCAGTATTCCGGGGGCCATGCTCGGCGCTTTGTTGGGCCAGGCGCTGGATCGACGCCTGCATTTGCAGAGTTGGGGGCATCTGCTTGAAAGGCTTGGCGGTCGCCCCGTCCTGCGCAACGATGAACTGCTCTTCGTTCTGCTGGGAAGGCTGGCCAAGTGCGACGGGCGCGTAGTGGATGGCCATATCCAGCAGGCGCGCCAGGAAATGCGCTCGCTGGAAATGAATGAATCGGCTCAGCGCCGTGCCATTGCTGCGTTCAATCGTGGCAAATCAGGCAATGACCGGTTGCGCGGATACTTGCGCCGTCTGAGCGCTCAGCCCCATGCGGCCGAGGGCGTGTTGCGCGCATGTTGGCGAATGATCTGGGCCGATGGTCGGGCGGGCAGTAGCGAGCGTGAGTTGATTGCGCAATGGGGCAAATGGTTGGGATGGACGCCGCATCAGGTGCAGGCGCTGGCGATGGATTACGAACCGCACAAGCGTGCGCAAGTCAGCGGTGCCGTGACTTACCAGGAGGCCTTGCGACTGCTGGGGGTGTCAGCCACCACTGAGCCCGCGCAGATAAAACGCGCTTATCGGCGGCTGCTCAGTCGTCATCATCCGGACAAGATCGCGGGCAGCGGAGCGACGGCATCGCAGGTGCGCGAGGCGACCGAGAAAACCCGTGAGCTGCACAATGCCTACACCTTGATTCGTCAGCGGCGGGATTTTCGTTAGCTGGAACATCAAAAGATCGCAGCCTTCGGCATCTCCAACAGCGTTATGGGTACACCTGCAGGAGCTGCCGAAGGCTGCGATCTTTTGCTTTGCTTAATCCGCATTCTGCGGATTCAACCAACCCCGCACCCGGCGCACCAACTGCTCCTGCTGCGCCTTGGTATCCCCCGGCAGCGCCTTGAGCGATATCTGGCTGAATGCCGAGGACTTCAAGCGTTTGCTGGCCTGCAAGCGATCCAGCGCCGCAGTGCGATCCAGCGGTTTGTCCATATAGTAAATGTCTGCGGTAGGCAGCTTCAGGGTTGGCGCGAGCTCGACCAGTTTCGGCGTGGCCTGGACGGGTGTCTGCGCGGCGACCATGACGAACCGCTCGACTTGCGAGGGCTGCTTCTCGCTCAGATAGCGCGCGGCCCAATAGGCGCCGGTTCCATGACCCAATACGACGATGCTGCGGGCGTTCTGCTGTTCGGCGAAAGCGATGGCTGCGTCGATGCGGGTGAAGATCCGCTCGGCATCTGCCCTGGTCTGTTCCTCGCTGGTTTCGGCAACGGGCTTGTCAGCGACATCGGCTTCACCGCCGGCCACCTGTTCGATGGGCGCGGCGGTTGTCGAATCCTTGCTTGTCGTGTCTGGAGTCTTGGGCGCTGGGGGGGCTTCGACAACGCGTGGTGCGATGGCATCGCTTTGCAGATCCGGCAAGGTGATACTCAAGCTGCTCCACTGGGCGTTCGGCAAATTGCGTCGTAACGGAGCAATTGCTTGAGGCCAGTCAGCTGTTTCGCCGGCGCCGGGGATGATAATCACCGCACCTTTGGGGTCGGGCGTATTGGCCGGTTTCCACAGGGCCAGGAAAGTGTCATTGCCCGCTTGCAGTTGTTGTTGCTCCTGGGCGGGGATTTTTCGTTCCAGCGCTGCCGCTTCTTCCTGACTACGCTCGGGCAGAGGCTGACGCTCCACCGGTTTTTCTTCGGCGGGCATTTCCGTGGCGTCAGGCGTGACGGCTGGCGCAGGGTCGGCAGCCTCGACGGAAAAAGCCCATGGCAGAATCAGCGACAGGCACAATGCTGGCAGTGCCAGGCGGTAGACAGGGGGCATCGGATATTCCAGGCCAGAAGTGATTCCGGCAGCCTAATGGGTTGGTCAGTATTTGTCAGTGTGTGAGAGTTCGATGATGCATTTTCGCTGCCTGTGGGTTATCGGCTGTTTATGGTTTCCCTTTATGGGCTGGGCGGCGGTCGTGCCCCCGGCGCACGTCGCGGCGTTGTCGGCCAAGCAACAGCAATGGCTGGCGCAACAGAGCGAGTTGCGTGTGGGGCTTGTGCTGCAGGCGCCCTACGCGCAATACGATCGCCGCTTGCAACGCCTTTCCGGGGTTAACGTCGAGTTGATGAAATGGCTCGCCAAGGCGCTCAAGGTCGAGTTGAGCTGGCGCAACTTCCCTGACATCGAACAGCTGGAAGCCGCGGCACGCGCCGGTGAAATCGATATCGCCCCGGGCCTTACCCAAACCCCCGGCGGTCTGCGCCTGTGGCAGTTTTCAGATCCCTACATGCGGGTGCCGCAACTGGTGGTCAGTGATCAGAAAAGCACTGGCTCGGTGGAGCTGGAAAAACTCGACAGCCAGACTCGCGTCGCCGTGCGCATGCCCAGTGCCACCGCCGAATACCTGCGCAGCAACTTCCCACACCTGAACCTGCAAGGCGTTCCAGTCGAGCGTCAGGCGCTGCAACTGTTGTTGAGTCAGCAAGCTGGATACGCCGTAGTCGATGAGGCGCAACTGGGACGTCTTTCCAGTGAGCCGGAGTTCGCTGGATTGGTCGTGGTAGGCGACATCGGGTTTCCGCAGCTGCTGCGGGTCGCCACCCGGCGCGACGAGCCGGAGCTGGCGGGCATCATTGAAACGGCGCTGCGGGCGATCCCGGCCAAGGATCTGGAAAGGCTGCACGACCAATGGCTGCAACCCAAATATCCGCGGCTCAGTGAGTCGCCGGGGTTCTGGCAAAATCTCAGTTTGCTGTTCCTGGTGCTGGCGCTGAGCAGCATGGCCATCGTCTATTGGCAGCGCCGTCTGCAACGCAGCCTGGAGCAGCGACTGGCAACGGCGCAGGAGGACATTGCCTTGCGCGCCGCCAGCGAGGAGGCGTTGCGACTCACTCAGTTTTCCATCGACCAGAGCACCGTCGGCATCCTTTGGGTCAACTGGGACAGCCATGTGCGATACGCCAACCGCGCCGCCGAAGCCATGCTGGGGTATCCAGCGGGCGGCATCATCGACCGGCCGCTGATTGACTTCGAGCCAGGCTTGCACATGGATCGCTGGCTGAACCTGTGGAAGCGCGCCCGGGCCAGCGACGAATCTGCGCAAAGCTTCGAAACCAATTGTTTGCGTGCCGACGGCAGCATCCTGCCGGCGGATGTCTCGCTGAGTTTTCTGCGCTTTCGCGATGGCGAATACCTGGTGGTCTACCTCACCGACGTCACCGAACGCCGCCGCGCCCTGGCGGCGCTGCAGGAAAGTGAAGCGCGGTTGCAAGGGATTGCGGCGAATGTGCCGGGCCTGGTCTTTCGCCTTGAGCGGGCACCGGGTTCCGGGCAGATCGACTTTGCCTACATCAGTGAAGGCAGTGAAAGTCTGGTGGGCTACTCGCCGGCGACCCTGGCTCATCGCGATAAAGGCTTGCGCAGCCTGGTGCACCCAGACGACAAGGCTAGCTATCACCAGACCCAGGATCATGCGCTGGACACCGACAGCGACTGGTCATGGCAGGGGCGAATCCTTACGCGCCAGGGCGAACAGCGCTGGGCGGAGATTAAAGCGATTACCCGGAAGCTGGAGGATGGCGCCTACGTCTGGGACGGCATTGTCTGGGACATCAGCGAAAGTAAGCGCATCGAACTGGAACTGGCGGCTTCCCGGGAGCAACTGCGGGAATTGTCGGCGCACCTGGAGAGCGTGCGCGAAGAGGAAAAGGCCCGGATAGCTCGGGAAGTTCACGACGAGCTGGGTCAGATGTTGACTGTGCTGAAGCTGGAAACGTCCATGTGTGAACTGGCTTACGCGCAACTCGATCCCGGCCTGCACGAACGCCTGAACAGTATGAAGCGACTGATTGCCCAACTGTTCCAGCTGGTGCGCGATGTGGCGACGGCGTTACGCCCGCCGATTCTCGACGCCGGCATCGCCTCGGCGATCGAGTGGCAGGCCCGCCGCTTTGAGGCACGTACGCAGATTCCGTGTCTGGTACAGGTGCCGGATAACCTGCCGGTTCTCAGCGACGCCAAGGCCATTGGCCTGTTTCGAATACTCCAGGAAGCCCTGACCAATGTCATGCGCCATGCCCAGGCGCATACTGTGGAGCTGACACTGGCCCTAGAAGGCGACGAGTTGTGTCTGACGGTGAGCGATGATGGCGTAGGATTTGTCGTTAATGAAGGCAGGTCGACTTCCTTTGGGCTGGTCGGCATGCGGGAGCGGGTGCTGATCATGGGCGGTGAGTTGTCGCTTGAGAGTGAGCTGGATGAGGGCACGACGCTGGAAGTGCGAGTGCCTCTGGATCGATAAAAGATTGCAGCCTTCGGCAGATCCTACAGGTGTCACAACACTCTGTAGGAGCTGCCGAAGGCTGCGATCTTTTCCGGAGTTCAACCCATTAATGAGGAGAGGCAAGTGATCCGTGTACTGGTAGCCGAAGACCACACCATCGTCCGTGAAGGCATCAAGCAATTGATCGGCCTGGCCAAGGACTTGCTGGTGGTGGGGGAGGCGAGTAATGGCGAGCAGTTGCTTGAGACCTTGCGGCATGTGCCTTGCGAAGTGGTGTTGCTCGATATCTCCATGCCGGGCGTGAATGGTCTGGAAGCGATTCCACGGATTCGTGCGCTGAATAATCCGCCGGTGATTCTGGTGCTGTCGATGCACGACGAAGCGCAGATGGCGGCTCGGGCGTTAAAGGTCGGCGCTGCCGGCTACGCGACCAAGGACAGTGATCCGTCCCTACTGCTGACGGCCATTCGCCGGGTCGCGGCGGGGGGGCGATACATCGATCCGGAGCTGGCGGATCGTATGGTCTTCGAAGTCGGCCTGACCGATTCACGGCCGTTGCATTCTTTACTCTCCGAACGCGAGTTTTCCGTGTTCGAGCGCCTGGCTCATGGCGCCAACGTCAACGACATCGCCCAGCAGCTGGCGTTGAGCAGCAAAACCATCAGCACCCATAAGGCGCGGTTGATGCAGAAACTCAACATCACCTCGCTCGCCGAACTGGTGAAGTACGCCATGGAGCACAAGCTCCTCTAAGGTTCACCGATATCCCCCGTGGGAGCGGGTTTGCTCGCGAATGCGGAGTGTCAGTATCTGAGATGTTGACTGGCATACCGCATTCGCGAGCAAGCCCGCTCCCACAGGACCGAGGTGGCATGTCCCTCCGCGACATGTCTGACAAACTGCATTCGCTCGTTTTGCGCTCTGCAGCTTGGCGTTTGCCACTGTGCTTGCCACTACAGATGTCAAATCCCGCCATCCTTGTAGGGCAATCCCTACCCCCAAACTTCCATCCGGCTGAGGCGATTCTCTCCTGCGGCCCGATTTGCGCAGGTCCCAGCGTCCACTAGGCTTAGTCCACAGTAGTCATCACAACAAAGGTGTGGGTATGAGCCAGGTCGATTCAAGTACAGGGGCCAATGATGTTCTGGTCAGCTTTCGTGGAGTGCAGAAGAGCTACGACGGCGAGAACCTGATCGTCAAAGACCTCAACCTGGATATTCGCAAAGGCGAATTCCTTACCCTGCTCGGGCCGTCCGGCTCCGGCAAGACCACCAGTCTGATGATGCTCGCCGGTTTCGAAACGCCGACAGCGGGGGAAATCCTGCTGGCCGGCCGTTCCATCAACAACGTGCCGCCGCACAAGCGTGACATCGGCATGGTGTTCCAGAATTACGCCTTGTTCCCGCACATGACCGTCGCCGAGAACCTGGCGTTTCCCCTGACCGTACGCGGCTTGAACAAGAGCGAAGTCAGCGACAAGGTCAAGCGCGTGTTGAACATGGTGCAACTCAACAGCTTTGCCCAGCGTTATCCGGGGCAGCTGTCCGGCGGCCAACAGCAGCGCGTGGCACTTGCCCGTGCACTGGTGTTCGAACCGCAACTGGTACTGATGGACGAACCCCTCGGCGCCCTCGACAAGCAACTGCGTGAACACATGCAGATGGAAATCAAGCATCTGCACCAGCGCCTGGGCGTGACCGTGGTCTATGTGACCCATGACCAGGGTGAAGCGCTGACCATGTCCGACCGGGTAGCGGTGTTCCATCAAGGCGAGATCCAGCAGATCGCCCCTCCACGCACGCTGTACGAAGAGCCAAAAAATACCTTCGTCGCCAACTTCATCGGCGAAAACAACCGTCTCAACGGACGTCTGCACAGTCAGACCGGCGACCGCTGCATCGTCGAACTGGGCCGCGGTGAAAAAGTTGAAGCCCTGGCGGTCAACGTCGGCAAGACCGGCGAGCCGGTAACCCTGTCCATTCGCCCGGAGCGCGTGAGCCTCAATGGCTCCAGCGAGTCGTGCATCAACCGCTTCTCGGGTCGGGTGGCGGAATTCATCTATCTGGGCGACCACGTCCGGGTGCGCCTGGAAGTCTGTGGCAAGACCGACTTCTTCGTGAAACAACCGATTGCCGAGCTCGATCCTGCGCTCGCTGTCGGCGACGTGGTTCCGCTTGGCTGGCAGGTCGAACACGTTCGCGCGCTCGATCCGATTCTAGAGGCGAACTGATCGCCCCGGCTTCAACAACACAAACCCTGCACGTGGAGAGAACAATAAATGTTGAGATCCCTGAAATTCACCGCTCTGGCACTGGGCATGATGGGGGCGGCGGGCGCAATGGCCGCGGGCCCGGACTTGACCGTGGTGTCCTTTGGCGGGGCGAACAAGGCCGCGCAGGTCAAGGCCTTCTACGCACCGTGGGAAGCGGCAGGCAACGGCAAGATCGTGGCGGGCGAATACAACGGTGAGATGGCCAAGGTCAAAGCCATGGTCGACACCAAGAGCGTGTCCTGGGACCTGGTGGAAGTTGAATCGCCAGAGCTGTCCCGTGGTTGCGATGAAGACATGTTCGAGCAACTCGACCCTGCGCTGTTCGGCAAAAACGAAGATTACGTCAAAGGCGCCATCCAGCCCTGTGGCGTGGGCTTCTTCGTGTGGTCGACCGTGCTGGCTTACAACGCCGACAAGCTGAAATCCGCACCGACCAGTTGGGTGGATTTCTGGGACACCAAGCAGTTCCCGGGCAAACGTGGCCTGCGTAAAGGCGCCAAGTACACCCTGGAATTCGCCCTGATGGCCGACGGCGTTGCGCCCAAGGACGTCTACAAAGTGCTGGCCAGCAAAGACGGTCAGGACCGAGCGTTCAAGAAGCTCGACGAACTCAAGCCAAACATCCAGTGGTGGGAAGCCGGTGCACAACCGCCGCAATACCTGGCCTCCGGTGACGTGGTCATGAGCTCGGCCTATAACGGCCGTATCGCCGCCGTGCAAAAAGAAAGCAACCTGAAAGTGGTTTGGAACGGCGGTATCTACGACTTCGACGCATGGGCCATTCCAAAAGGTCTGGACAAGGCACGGGCTGACGCGGCGAAGAAATTCATCGCCTTCTCGGTACAGCCGCAGCAGCAGAAGACCTACTCGGAAAACATCGCCTACGGCCCGGCCAACACTCAGGCCGTACCGCTGCTGGCCAAGGATGTCCTCAAAGACATGCCGACCACCCCGGAAAACATCGCCAACCAGGTGCAGATCGACGTCAGCTTCTGGGCTGACAACGGCGAGCAACTGGAACAGCGCTTCAACGCCTGGGCTGCGAAATAACAGGAGGGCTCGCCCTCCTGTGAGGGCGAGCTTTTGTGGCGAGGGAGCTTGCTCCCGCTTGAGTGCGCAGCACTCACTAAATTCGACATTGTCAGCTGGATTTTGGGGCCGCTACGCAGCCCAGCGCGAGCAAGCTCGCTCGCCACAAAAGCTCACTCCCACATTGTCGATTGATCAAAAGATTTCCGGAGTACGCCATGGCTATCGCCGTTCCCGTGAACGCGGGCACTGACCCCACCTTGAAGCAGCGACTCAAGCACGCCGAGCGGGTCAACCGCTGGAAGGCCCAGGCCTTGATTGCGCCGCTGGTGCTGTTTTTGTTGCTGGTGTTCCTGGTGCCGATCGTGGCGCTGCTCTACAAAAGCGTTGGCAACCCTGAGGTGGTCGGCGGCATGCCGCGCACCGTTTCGGCCATCGCCAGCTGGGACGGCCGAGGCCTGCCCGCTGAACCGGTTTACAAAGCGGCGGCCGAAGACCTCGCCGAAGCCCGAAAGAATCAGACACTGGGCGATTTGTCCAAGCGCCTGAACATGGAGCTGGCCGGCTATCGCAGCCTGTTGACCAAAACCGCCCGCGCCCTGCCGCTCGCCACTGAACCTGCTTCCTATAAAGAAGCGCTGGAAGGCCTCGACGAGCGCTGGGGTGACCCGGCCTACTGGCAGGCGGTCCGCCGCAACACCAGCAGCATCACTCCGTACTACCTGCTGGCCGCCGTCGATCACCGTATCGACGACCTCGGCGAACTGGCCCCGGCCACGCCGGACCAGGCAATCTACCTGGACATTTTCGCCCGCACCTTCTGGATGGGCCTGATCATTACCGTGATCTGTCTGGTGCTCGCCTATCCATTGGCTTACCTGCTGGCCAACCTGCCATCGCGGCAAAGCAACTTGCTGATGATTCTGGTGCTGTTGCCGTTCTGGACGTCGATCCTGGTGCGTGTCGCGGCGTGGATCGTCCTGTTGCAATCGGGTGGCCTGATCAATAGCGGCCTGATGGCCATGGGCATCATCGATAAACCCGTGGAGCTGGTGTTCAACCGCATCGGCGTCTACATCTCCATGGTGCACATCCTGCTGCCGTTCATGATCCTGCCGATCTACAGCGTGATGAAAGGCATCTCGCCGACCTACATGCGTGCGGCGATTTCCCTGGGCTGCCACCCGTTCGCCAGTTTCTGGCGGGTGTATTTCCCGCAGACCTATGCCGGCGTCGGCGCCGGTTGCCTGTTGGTGTTCATCCTCGCCATCGGCTACTACATCACCCCGGCATTGCTGGGCAGCCCGAACGATCAGATGGTCAGCTACTTCGTCGCCTTCTACACCAACACCAGCATCAACTGGGGCATGGCGACCGCGCTTGGCGGCCTGTTGCTCCTGGCGACCGTGGTGCTTTATCTGATTTACAGCTGGCTGGTGGGCGCAAGCCGCCTGCGCCTGAGCTAAGGGGAGAGTGAAATGCTGAGTCCTTATATGTCGCCCATTGAGCGGGTGTGGTTCTACAGCTTGCGGATTCTCTGCGGCCTGATCCTGTTGTTCCTGATTTTGCCGGTGCTGGTCATCATTCCGCTGTCGTTCAACTCTGGCAGCTTCCTGGTGTACCCGCTGCAGGGCTTCTCGCTGCAGTGGTACCACGACTTCTTCGCCTCGGCGGAGTGGATGCGGGCGCTGAAGAACAGCATCATCGTGGCCCCGGCGGCCACGGTGCTGGCCATGGTCTTCGGTACATTGGCGGCCATTGGCCTGACCCGGGGCGACTTCCCGGGCAAGCCGCTGGTGATGGCACTGGTGATTTCGCCGATGGTGGTGCCGGTGGTGATCATTGGTGTGGCCAGCTATCTGTTCTTTGCGCCACTGGGCCTGGGTAACAGTTTCTTCTCGCTGATCGTGGTCCATGCGGTACTGGGTGTGCCGTTCGTGATCATCACCGTGTCGGCGACCTTGCAGGGGTTCAACCACAATTTGGTGCGGGCGGCTGCGAGCCTCGGTGCTTCGCCGCTGGTGGCGTTCCGTCGGGTGACCTTGCCGTTGATCGCGCCCGGCGTGATTTCCGGCGCACTGTTCGCCTTTGCCACCTCGTTCGACGAAGTGGTCGTAACGCTGTTCCTCGCCGGTCCCGAACAAGCGACCCTGCCACGGCAGATGTTCAGCGGCATCCGCGAGAACCTCAGCCCGACCATCGCCGCCGCCGCGACGCTGCTGATTGCCTTCTCGGTGATTCTGCTGCTGACGCTGGAATGGCTGCGTGGGCGTAGCGAGAAACTGCGTACCGCTCAGGCCTAAGGTTTTACACCGGTCAATTGTGGGAGCGGGCTTGCTCGCGAATACGGAGTGTCAGTCAATAATTATGTTTACTGACTCACCGCCTTCGCGAGCAAGCCCGCTC
>DATMUG010000270.1:0-12819 GCA_035563915.1 Pseudomonas sp.
TTGCTCGCGAATGCAGTGTGTCAGTCGACTTCAATCTTGACTGATGTACCGCATTCGCGAGCAAGCCCGCTCCCACATTGGACTTGCTCCGACGTTCAGACAGCTTATTGAACGGTCGGTGTCTCGCCGGCCGCCTGCATGCGCTGCAGTTCCTGCGCGTACAGCGCATCGAAGTTCACCGGGGCCAGCATCAGCGCCGGGAACGAACCACGGGTCACCAGGCTGTCCAGCGCTTCGCGAGCGTACGGGAACAGGATGTTCGGGCAGAACGCGCCCAGGGTGTGGCTCATGGAAGCGGCATCCAGGTTCTTGATCAGGAAGATACCGGCCTGTTGCACTTCGGCGATGAACGCCACTTCTTCACCGTTCTTCACGGTCACCGACAGGGTCAGCACGACTTCGTGGAAATCGTTTTCCAGTGCCTTCTGGCGGGTGTTCAGATCCAGACCGACGCTCGGCTCCCACTGCTGGCGGAAGATCGCCGGGCTTTTAGGGGCTTCGAAGGACAGGTCACGTACGTAGATGCGCTGCAAGGAGAATTGCGGTGCGGATTCTTCTTCGCCAGCTGCAGTGTTCTGTTGGTCAGTCATCTCAGATCCTTTCTGATCTTGGTTCTTTTATTGGGTAAGGAAATCAGGCCTTGAGCATCGCATCGAGCTTGCCGGCACGTTCCAGGGCGAACAAATCATCACAACCACCCACGTGGGTGCTGCCGATCCAGATCTGCGGCACGGACGTGCGTCCGGCTTTCTGAGCCATGGCGGCACGCACCTGAGGCTTGCCATCGACCTTGATCTCTTCGAAGGCCACGCCTTTGCTTGCGAGCAGGTGTTTGGCTCGCGAGCAATAGCCGCAGTAATCGCTGGAATAGACGACGACGTTGTTCATATCACTTCACCAGCGGCAGGTTGTCGGCTTTCCAGCTGGAAACGCCACCGGACAGCTTGGCGGCGGTAAAACCAGCCTTCACCAGCTCGCGAGCGTGGGTACCGGCGGTCTGACCCAGAGCGTCGACCAGGATGATGGTCTTGGCCTTGTGCTTTTCCAACTCGCCGATGCGCGCAGCCAGTTTGTCCTGAGGAATGTTGACGGCGCCGACAATGTGACCGGCGGCGTAGTCCTTGCTCGGACGGATGTCCACCACCACGCCGGCGTCCTTGTTGACCAGTGCGGTCAGCTCGCCGGTGCTCAGGCTGCGACCGCCGCCCTGCATCTGGTAAGCAATCAGCAAAGCCAGCAGTACGACGAAGATACCGACAAGAATGTAGTGGTTGGTGGCGAATTCAATCAGGTGAGCAACCATCGAAGGAGGTTCCAGGGCATTAAAATGTCGGCCAGTATACACAGCCCCCAAGGTGGGCCAAACCCCGTCCGGCGGTGACGTGGCCGGAACTTAGCTTTAAACTGCCACTCCCTTTTCCATCGCCCCTTTTTATCTCAGCCGAGTGGATTCCATGACTACCACGCCTAAACCTTTGGTCCTGATGATTCTCGACGGCTTCGGTCACAGTGACAGCCCTGAATCCAACGCCGTGTTCGCGGCGAAAAAGCCCGTACTCGACCGTCTGTGGGCCACCGTGCCGAACGGCCTGATCTCGGGCAGCGGCATGGACGTCGGCCTGCCGGATGGCCAGATGGGCAACTCCGAAGTTGGTCACATGAACCTCGGCGCCGGCCGCGTGGTGTACCAGGACTTCACGCGCGTGACCAAATCGATCCGCGATGGCGAATTCTTCGAAAACCCGACCATCTGCGCGGCGGTGGATAAAGCCGTTGCCGCCGGCAAAGCGGTGCACTTCATGGGCCTGCTGTCCGATGGCGGCGTGCATAGCCACCAGGATCACCTGGTCGCCATGGCCGAACTGGCCGCCAAACGCGGCGCTCAGAACATCTACCTGCACGCCTTCCTCGACGGCCGCGACACGCCGCCGAAAAGCGCGCAGTCGTCCATCGAACTGCTCGACGCCACCTTCCAGGCCCTGGGTAAAGGTCGCATCGCCAGCCTGATCGGTCGTTACTTCGCGATGGACCGTGACAACCGTTGGGACCGCGTGTCCCAGGCCTACAAACTGATCGTCGACGGCCAGGGCGAATTCAATGCCGCCACGGCCCAGGAAGGCCTGCAGGCTGCCTACGAGCGCGGCGAAAGCGACGAATTCGTCAAAGCCACTTCCATCGGCGAGCCGGTGAAAGTCGAAGACGGCGACGCCGTGGTGTTCATGAACTTCCGCGCCGACCGTGCCCGCGAGCTGTCCCGCGTGTTCGTCGAAGACAATTTCAAGGAATTCGAGCGCAGCCGCCAGCCGAAACTGGCCGGCTTCGTGATGCTGACCCAATACGCCGCCAGCATCCCGGCCCCGGCGGCTTTCGCCCCCGGCAGCCTGGAAAACGTACTGGGCGACTATCTGGCGAAAAACGGCAAGACCCAGCTGCGCATCGCCGAAACCGAGAAGTACGCCCACGTGACCTTCTTCTTCTCCGGCGGTCGCGAAGAACCGTTCCCGGGCGAAGAGCGCATCCTGATCCCGTCGCCGAAGGTCGCCACATACGACCTGCAGCCGGAAATGAGCGCACCGGAAGTCACTGACCGTATCGTCGATGCCATCGAAAACCAGCGCTACGACGTGATCGTGGTCAACTACGCCAACGGCGACATGGTCGGCCACAGCGGCGTGTTCGAAGCGGCCGTCAAAGCCGTTGAATGCCTGGATCAGTGCGTCGGCCGCATCGTAGATGCCCTGGAGAAAGTCGGCGGCGAAGCCCTGATCACCGCCGACCACGGCAACGTCGAGCAGATGTCCGACGAAACCACCGGCCAGGCCCACACCGCCCATACCACAGAGCCGGTGCCGTTCATCTATGTCGGCAAGCGCGACCTCAAGGTGCGTGAAGGCGGCGTACTGGCGGACGTGGCGCCGACCATGCTCAAGCTGCTGGGCCTGGAAAAACCGGCGGAAATGACCGGGACTTCGATCCTGGTCTGATCAGGCTCTCCTAAACACCGCAAAACCCTGTGGGAGCGGGCTTGCTCGCGAAAGCGGTGTATCAGTCAATATTGATGTCGACTGACACACCCCATTCGCGAGCAAGCCCGCTCCCACATTGGTTTTGCAGTGTTTTTCGGCCCAGTTATCACACAGCCCCAATTGGGCGTTTTTTTTGCAGCGTGGGGCGGGCATACTAGGCCGTCCCTTTCCCTGGTGCTGCCCGCCTCTATGCTTCGCGTCCTGATAGCCCTTGCTCTGACTTGCCTGCTCCAACCGGCCTTTGCGGACGAGCGCGCGCAAACCCAACAGCAGTTGGAAGCCACGCGTCAGGACATTGCTGAGCTGAAGAAGCTGCTGGGCAAGCTGCAGGAAGAAAAATCCGGCGTGCAGAAAGACCTCAAGGGCACCGAAACCGAGATGGGCAAGCTCGAGAAGCAGGTCGAAGCCCTGCAAAAAGAGCTGAAGAAAAGCGAAGCCGAGTTGCAGCGACTCGATGCGGAGAAAAAAAAACTCCAGAGCGCGCGCACTGAACAGCAACGACTGATCGCCATCCAGGCCCGGGCCGCCTACCAGAACGGGCGCCAGGAGTACCTGAAGCTGCTGCTTAACCAGCAGAATCCCGAAAAATTCGCCCGCACCCTCACCTATTACGACTACCTGAGCCAGGCCCGCCTGGAACAGCTGAAGAATTTCAACGAAACCCTCCGCCAGCTGGCCAATGTCGAACAGGACATCGCCAAGCAGCAAGCCCAGCTGCTGGTGCAGCAAGGCAACCTCGACTCCCAGCGCGCCGACCTCGACAAGGTCCGTCAGGAGCGCCAACAAGCCCTGGCCAAGCTCAATGACGACGTGAAGGCTCGCGATCAAAAACTGGCAGCCCGCGAGCAGGATCAGGCAGACCTGTCTAAAGTCCTTAAAACCATTGAAGAAACCCTCGCCCGTCAGGCTCGTGAGGCAGAAGAAGCGCGACAAAAAGCGCTGATCGCCCAGCAGGAAGCGGAAAAAAAGCGTTTGCGTGAGGCTCAGGAGCTGGCGGATGCCAGTGATGAAGCCCCACGAAAACCAGTCAGATCGACGCCTGGCGCACTGGTTTCCAGCTCAGGCGAAACTTTTGGCGGTCCGTTCGCGTCTACCCGCGGCAAGCTTCCCTGGCCTGTCGACGGTCGACTGCTGGCGCGCTTCGGTGAAACCCGTGGTGACGATGCACGGACCAAGTGGGACGGTGTGATGATCGGCGCCTCTGCCGGCAGCACCGTGCATGCGGTGCACGGCGGTCGCGTGGTGTTCGCCGACTGGTTGCGGGGCGCCGGGCTGCTGGTGATTCTCGACCACGGCAACGGTTTTTTGAGTCTTTATGGTCACAACCAGACGCTGCTCAAGTCTGCCGGTGACGTGGTAAAAGCCGGTGAGTCCATCTCCACTGTCGGTAACAGTGGCGGACAGGACACCCCGGCACTGTATTTTGCGATTCGTCAGCAGGGTCACCCGAGTGACCCGGCGCAATGGTGCCGCACGCAAGGATAAGCGTGCCGCCTAATTCAGGAGTTCGTTCGACATGCTGCATTTGTCCCGCCTTACCTCGCTGGCCCTGACGATCGCCCTGGTGATCGGCGCGCCGTTGGCGTTCGCTGCTCAACCGGCCCCGGCGACCGCGCCCGCAGGCACCGCGGCGACCACCAAGGCGCCACTGCCGCTGGAAGAGCTGCGCACCTTCGCCGAGGTCATGGACCGCATCAAGGCCGCATACGTCGAACCGGTGGACGACAAGACCCTGCTGGAGAATGCCATCAAGGGCATGCTCAGCAACCTCGACCCCCACTCTGCCTACCTGGGCCCGGAAGACTTTGCCGAATTACAGGAAAGCACCAGCGGCGAATTCGGCGGCCTGGGCATCGAAGTCGGTGCCGAGGACGGTTTCATCAAGGTGGTGTCGCCAATCGATGACACCCCGGCCTCGAAGGCCGGCATCCAGGCCGGCGACTTCATCGTCAAGATCAACGGCCAGCCCACTCGCGGCCAGAGCATGACCGAAGCCGTGGACAAGATGCGCGGCAAGATCGGCCAAAAGATCACCCTGACCCTGGTGCGTGATGGCGGTACGCCGTTCGACGTCACCCTGGCCCGCGCCATCATCCAAGTGAAGAGTGTGAAGAGCCAGCTGCTGGAGTCCGGCTACGGCTATATCCGCATCACCCAGTTCCAGGTCAAGACCGGCGAAGAGGTCTCCAAGGCCCTGGCCAAGCTGCGCAAGGACAACGGCAAGAAGCTCAAGGGCATCATCCTCGACCTGCGCAACAACCCGGGCGGCGTGCTGCAGTCGGCGGTGGAAGTGGTCGATCACTTCATCACCAAAGGCCTCATCGTCTACACCAAGGGCCGCATCGCCAACTCCGAACTGCGCTTCTCGGCCACCGGCAAGGATGAAAGCGAGGCCGTGCCGATGGTCGTGCTGATCAACGGCGGCAGCGCCTCGGCTTCGGAAATCGTCGCCGGCGCCCTGCAGGACCAGAAACGTGCAGTGGTCATGGGCACCACCAGCTTCGGCAAAGGCTCGGTACAAACCGTGCTGCCGCTGAACAACGATCGTGCGCTGAAGATCACCACGGCGCTGTACTACACGCCGAACGGCCGCTCGATCCAGGCCCAGGGCATCGTTCCGGACATCGAGGTGCGCAAGGCCAAGATCACCAGCGAACAGGACGGCGACTACTTCAAGGAAGCCGACCTGCAAGGTCACCTGGGCAATGGCAACGGCGGCGAAGACAAGCCGACAGGTTCCGGCGCCAAGGCCAAGGCAATGCCGCAGGATGACGACTACCAATTGGCCCAGGCCCTGAGCCTGCTTAAAGGGCTGAGCATCACCTCCGGCCGTTGAGGATGGGTTTGCGCTTCATCCTCGTTCTGTTGTGCTGTCTGGCAGGTGTTGTTCATGCAACGCCCGCCTCGACCACCCCGCACAAGGCCTACCTGACGCTGATCATCGATGACCTGGGGCAAAGCCTGCCCCGGGATCGTCGCGTGCTGGCCCTGCCCGGCCCGGTGACCACGGCGATCATGCCCGACACACCCTACGCCACAGAGTTCGCCCGCGAAGCCCATCGCGCCGGCAAAATCGTCATCCTGCACATGCCCATGGATCCGGCCACCGGTCCGTTCGCCTGGCATCCCGAACTGCCTGTTGAGGAACTCGAAAAACGCCTCAACGCCGCCTTCAAAAGGGTGCCCTACACCGCCGGTATCAATAACCACATGGGCAGCCGAATGACCGCGCAACCGGCTGCCATGGCGTGGTTGATGGCTGAGCTGCAGCGTCGACACAAGTTCTTCGTCGACAGTCGCACCAGCGCGCAGACGGTCGCGGCGCAGCAGGCGCAGAAGATCGATCTGGCAAGCGTCTCGCGGGATGTGTTCCTCGATGACGAACGCACCGAAGCGGCGATCTATGTTCAGTTGCAGACCGCTATCGACCTGGCACGCAAGCAGGGTTCGGCCGTGATGATCGGCCATCCGTACCCGCAGACATTGGCGGTGCTGGAGCGGGAACTGCCGAAGCTCAAGGCCCAGGGTATCGAGTGGATCGATATCCGGCAGATGATCAGTGTGCGCGGCAATCGCGCGATGGCGGCACATGGAAAGGACGGTGTGTACCGCTAAAAAGATCGCAGCCTTTTGCAGGAGCGAGCTCGCTCGCGAAAGACGTCAAGACAACGCAGTCATAAAGACAGTCCGCGTCATCCTTGGCGACCATCGCAGCCTTCGGCAGCTCCTACAGGGGTTTACAGATACCGCGCCATGATCTCGTCCACCCGGCCTTCCTTGCGTAGCTGATCCAGCGCCGCCTGGAGCCTGACCACCATCTCGTCCGACACATCCTTGTTCAGCGCCAGGTACAACTCGGCACTGTTGAACCGCAATACAGTCTTGAGCCCGCTCACACCTTCCTGACGCGCCAGGTAACGACCGGCCGGGTCGCCGGTTGCCCACAGATCGATCTGACCGCTGACCAACTTCTTCGCGTTGTCCTGATCACGCAGTACGACGATCGGATTGAGGCCCTGTTTGGCCAGCGTCTCGGCAATCGCGTCGCCCTTGTACGCACCGATCTTGTATTTACGTGCATCGTCCAGGGTTTCGAGAGTGATCTTGCTGTCAGCCTTGGCCAGCATGATCCAGTCATCCGGACCGATAGGGCCGACCCACTTGAACAGCTTCTCGCGGTCCGGCAGGCGGGCCATGACGAACACGCCGTAGCCAGGTTTTTCCAGGGTGAGTTTGTAGATTCGCTCCCATGGGAAACGCAGCGTCAGGCTGTAGGTAATGTCGGCGCGCTTGAAGATCTCACGGACGATATCAGTGGCGATGCCATTGATATTTTCATCCTGGGCGAAGTTCTTGCCGTTTTTTGCCATGTTGTACGGTGGGAAATTTTCCGTCAGCAACACCATGTCGGTATCGGGACGGTCTTCGGCGTGTGCTCCGCTGAGCAACAACACAGAGGCACTGGCAAGGGCAAGAAGAAGGCGTTTAAGCATGTCTGGCTACCGAAATCCATGGCGTACCCAAGAGTGCCTTGAGCCCGCCATGATGTCCACTGGCCTGCATCGGAATGTTCAGCGCATCACGATTCCGCGATGGGCCATGTAGGCCTTGGCTTCCTGAACGGTGTATTCACCGAAGTGGAAAATACTCGCTGCCAATACCGCGCTGGCGTGGCCTTCGAGGATGCCGTCAGCCAAATGCTGCAGGTTACCGACGCCGCCGGATGCAATCACCGGAATACCGAGCGCATCACTGATAGCGCGGGTGACGCCCAGGTCGAAGCCGTTTTTCATGCCGTCCTGGTCCATGCTGGTCAGCAGGATTTCACCGGCGCCCAGGCCTTCCATCTTCTTCGCCCACTCGACCGCGTCGAGACCGGTCGGCTTACGGCCGCCGTGGGTGAAGATTTCCCAGCGCGGGATTTCACCCGGTCCCGAAACCTTCTTGGCGTCGATGGCAACGACGATGCACTGCGAGCCGAAATGCTGCGCCGCTTCACCGACGAATTCCGGGTTGAACACCGCAGCGGTATTGATCGAAACCTTGTCCGCACCGGCATTGAGCAGATTGCGAATATCCTGCACGGTGCGTACGCCGCCACCCACGGTCAGCGGGATGAACACCTGGCTGGCCATGCGCTCAACGGTGTGCAGCGTGGTATCGCGGCCGTCGACGCTGGCGGTGATATCGAGAAAGGTAATCTCGTCAGCACCCTGCTCGTCGTAACGACGGGCAATTTCCACCGGGTCACCGGCGTCACGGATGTTTTCGAATTTCACACCCTTGACCACCCGTCCGTTGTCCACGTCCAGGCAAGGGATGATGCGTTTGGCCAGCGCCATGGTCAGTCCTCAGCCTTTGTACGAATCGCAGAAAGCTTGCGCTTCAGCAACATCGAGGGTGCCTTCGTAGATCGCCCGACCAGTGATTGCGCCGATGATGCCTGGCGCCTTGGCGTCGAGCAGCGTCTTGATGTCACCCAGGTTGTGGATGCCGCCGGAAGCGATCACCGGGATCGAGGTGGCAGCCGCCAACGCAGCGGTGAAGGGTACGTTGCAGCCTTGCATCATGCCGTCTTTGGCGATGTCGGTGTACACGATGGCGGACACACCGTCAGCTTCGAACTGCTTGGCCAGGTCGATCACCTGAACCGTGCTGATTTCAGCCCAGCCGTCGGTGGCAACAAAACCATCCTTGGCGTCGAGACCGACGATCACCTTGCCCGGGAATGCGCGGCAGGCTTCAGCAACGAAGGCCGGATCTTTCACGGCCTTGGTGCCGATGATCACGTAGCTCACACCCGCTTTCACGTAGTGCTCGATGGTTTCCAGGGAGCGGATACCCCCACCGATCTGGATCGGCAGGTTCGGGTAACGCTTGGCGATGGCGGTGACCACTTCGCCGTTGACCGGCTGGCCTTCGAACGCGCCATTCAGGTCGACCAGATGCAGACGACGGCAACCGCCCTCCACCCACTTGGCAGCCATGCTCACCGGGTCATCGGAGAACACTGTGGAATCTTCCATGCGGCCCTGGCGCAGACGAACACAGGCACCGTCTTTAAGATCGATAGCGGGAATAATCAGCATCTGGCAAACCTTCAGAATTGAATGTTCAGCTTGGCTCGGAAATCAGTTTTTCTCGAGCGCCCACAGGTCGCTTTCGATGCTTTCGAACCTCTCCTTGAGGTGCGTCTGCACATCGAAAATCGCTCTGTTGTAATAGTGCGGAGCAATTTCGCGGGTAAACAGATCAAGAATCTCGGCCGCCTCGAACGAGCCCAAATCAAGTTCAAAGCGCTCCTCCATGAAGCGCTTGATCTTGCGGTTGGCCTCGGCCTCCTGCTCGGGGGTGAGCGAAAGGATTGGCGGCTTTGATTTCTTGACGGCCATTTACCAGCGACCGTCCCACGCAGCGAAGTTCTGCAAGAGCTGCAGACCATGGGTATGGCTTTTCTCGGGGTGGAACTGCACGGCGAAACGCGAGCCATCGGCCAGCGCTGCGGCGAAATCGACCCCGTAGTGACCGCCGCCCACCACCTGGCGCGCATTGGCAGCGGCGATGTAGTAGCTGTGCACGAAGTAAAAACGTGCCATGTCCGGAATGTCGTGCCACAGCGGGTGATTGACCGTCTGTTTCACTTCGTTCCAGCCCATGTGCGGGACCTTCAGGTGCTCGCCGTCTTCACGCAGGTCCTTGCCGAAGAACTTCACTGCGCCCGGAAACAGCCCGATGCAGTCGACACCATCGTTCTCTTCGCTGGTGTCGAGCAAGGCTTGCATGCCGACGCAGATGCCGAGGAACGGACGGTCCTGGCTGACTTCACGCACCAGCGCGTCGAAGCCCAGGCGACGGATTTCGGCCATGCAATCGCGAATCGCACCAACGCCGGGGAAAACCACCCGGTCGGCTTCGCGAATCACGCTCGCATCGCTGGTGATCAGCACCTTGCCGGCGCCGACGTGCTCGAGGGCCTTGGCCACCGAGTGCAGGTTGCCCATGCCGTAATCGATAACCGCGACTGTCTGCATTACAGAACGCCCTTGGTCGATGGCATTTGCCCGGCCATGCGGTCATCGAGCTCGACGGCCATGCGCAGCGCGCGACCGAAAGCCTTGAACACGGTTTCGATCTGGTGGTGGGTGTTGTGGCCACGCAGGTTGTCGATGTGCAGGGTGACGTTGGCGTGGTTGACGAAGCCCTGGAAGAACTCCTGGAACAGATCAACGTCGAAACCGCCGACGGTGGCGCGGGTGTACGGAACATGCATCTGCAGGCCCGGGCGGCCGGAGAAGTCGATGACGACACGCGACAGCGCTTCATCGAGCGGCACGTAGGCGTGGCCGTAGCGACGGATGCCTTTCTTGTCGCCGATGGCCTGGGTGAATGCCTGGCCGAGGGTGATACCGACATCTTCCACGGTGTGGTGGTCGTCGATATGCAGGTCGCCCTTGCTGACGATATCCAGGTCGATCAGCCCATGACGGGCGATCTGGTCCAGCATGTGCTCAAGGAAAGGAACACCGATATCAAATCGGGCCTTACCGGTGCCATCGAGGTTGATCGAGGCTTTGATCTGGGTTTCCAGAGTGTCGCGCTCGACAGACGCCTTACGTTCGGCCATCACCAGCTCCGCAAAATCATTGGGCGAAAAAGGCAGCCATTATAGGCGCGCGGGCGCCAAACAGAAACACGGGAGGTGATATCGCTGACGGACAGACTCCCGCGTCATCGACGATAGACATGTCCATACAAGCAAAAGATCGCAGCCTCCGGCAGCTCCTACAAAGATGGTGTCCACTCGATGTTATGCGAACACTGACTGTAGGAGCTGCCGAAGGCTGCGATCTTTTCGGCTCGAATCAAATGTGCCTGACACAACTCATACCAGGCACAACAAACCTCTTAGTGGAACAGGACAGCCGTCTTCTGCAAGGTCACCCAAACACCCCACGCCAACGGAATGCCCACCACCAGCCACGCAGCCACCGCCAGCGGCTTGGAACCGGCAGACGCTTTCCACTCCAGCACGGTGCTGCTGTCAGCACCCTTGTCGTGGCCCAGCGCCTGTTCGGCAGCCAGTTCAGCCTCGGTCATGAAGTACTTGTCGGCCACCGGGCGCACCAGCAGGTTACAGAGGAAACCCAACACCAACAGGCCCGCCAGGATGTACAGCGTGATGTCGTAAGCGGCGGCACGTTCAACGCCGATGCTCAGCTGATACTCACGCAGGTAGTTGACCAGCACCGGCCCCAACACCCCCGCCGCCGCCCAAGCCGTCAGCAGACGACCGTGGATCGCACCAACCATTTGCGTGCCGAACAGGTCAGCCAGGTAAGCCGGAACAGTCGCGAAACCGCCGCCGTACATCGACAGGATGATGCAGAACGCCGCCACGAACAGGGCGATGTTGCCCAAGTGACCGAGGTTGGGAATCAGCGCATACAGCGCGAAACCCAAGGCAAAGAACACGAAGTAAGTGTTTTTGCGACCCAGGTAGTCCGAGAACGAGGCCCAGAAGAACCGGCCACCAATGTTGAACAGGCTCAGCAAACCGGTGAAGCCGGCAGCGATCGCGGCAATGGAGGCCAGTTGCGAAGCGTCCAGCTGACCGAACGCCAGCTCATTGCCCAGCAACTTGCCGCCGAACACTTCCTGCAACAACGGCGAAGCCATGCCGAGGATGCCGATACCGGCCGATACGTTCAGGCACAACACCAACCAGACCAGGCGGAATTGCGGGGTTTTCCAGGCCACGCTCACGTGCACGTGACGATGGGTGATCATCGCATTCGACGCTTTTTTCGCCGGCGCAGTCCAGCTTTCAGGCTTCCAGCCGGTTGGCGGTACGCGATAGGACAGCGCACCACCGATCATGAACACGAAGTAAATTGCGGCCATGGCCACGAAGCTCTGCCATACGCCGACGCCTTCCGGCGAGCCGAAATGGTTCATCAATGCAGTCGCCAGCGGCGCACCCACCATCGCACCACCGCCGAAGCCCATGATCGCCATGCCGGTCGCCATGCCACGCTTGTCCGGGAACCACTTGATCAGCGTCGACACCGGCGAGATGTAACCCAGGCCCAGACCGATCCCCCCGATAACCCCGGAGCCGATCCACATCAGCCAGATCTGGTGGGTATAGATACCCAACGCCGAAATCAGCAGGCCACCACACCAGCACATTGCCGACACGACGCCAGCCTTGCGCGGCCCCGCATGTTCCAGCCAGCCGCCCCAGATGGCTGCCGAGCAACCCAGGAAGATGAAGAACAGGGTGTAGATCCAGCCAAGCATCGAGATCGGCCAATCGCATTGCGAAGAAAAGACCTGGGCGATGAAACTCATGTTTGGCGCGCAGGCCAGCGGCTTGGTGATGCCCAGGGCCTTGGACAGCGGCAACCAGAACACCGAGAAACCGTAGGCCATGCCAATGCAGAGGTGGATGGCCAGAGCGGCCGGTGGCACCAGCCAACGGTTGAAACCGGGCCTGGCGATGATCCGCTCCTTGGACAGGAACGAGGGCTGGTCGGCGTAGCCGTCAGCCGCAATACTCGTGGTCATTGTGTATCCCCCAATTATTAGTAGGGTTCGCCAGCCACTCTTCACCCCCAGCCTTGGCGCACGCAGGCACGACTGTTTTCTCGGTAAAGCTCCAATTTAGTGCGACATCGGGTCGCAGAAGGACGGACGAACGGGCGAAGGTTACCATTTGCACGTGACAGAAAAACCAAAGTGACATCACGTTTTTTGAAGTTGTCTGTTCTCGTACCACCATGCGATCCGTGTA
>DATMUG010000271.1:0-30315 GCA_035563915.1 Pseudomonas sp.
TGAGGGCTTCCCCTCAACCATAGAATCTCCCACAGGGGGGAGAAGGCTTATTTGCCCGGTGTCAGGGTCAGGCGCTTGGTGCCGTACACCCTGTCGAAGTTTTGCGGTTGCATCGGCAGGCTTTGATATTGCCCTTTCAGCCACGGCTCGATGCTGTTGAGGTAGTAGGGGCTGGCCGGGTTGCCGGACTGGCCGGTGGCGATCTGGGCCGTTAGCGGTTCGGCCTGACCGAAGTCGACGATGAAGCGCATCGCGGGTACCAGCGTCGTGTTGAAGTCCTGGCCCCAGGCGAACGCAGCGGTGTTGAGCGTGGTGTGATCACCACCGGCCGGTAACGGCCCACGGACCGTCTGTCCGCTGCCGTTCTTCCATTCATAACGGTGGAGTTTGCCCCATTGCCAGGCGTTGTGGCTGCCACCCAACTGACTGTCGCCGGCACTGATCGCCGCGGCCAGGCTGCGGGCGAGGATGGCCGGTTTATCCTCTTTCTGCGGGGTGCGCAGGTCATCCCAGAACGGGCTGTCTTCGCGTCCCAACAAGTGATCGGCCTGGGCGGCGTAGGACAGCTTGCCGTTGGCGATGAAGGCTTTCCACGCTTGGCTGCTCTCTGGGGCCAGTTCGTCGAGGAAAATCTGTTTGCTGCTCTCTTGCAGGAACAGCTCGTAGACCGCAGCGTCGGCGGAGGTCGGGTTGAGCTTGCCGTCGAATGCCATCAAGCGGGTAAAGGCTTCGCGCGCCTTGTCGCGCTCGGCCACCGGCAAGGCGTCGATGGCTTGCTTGAGTGGCTGGGCCATACCGGGGGCCACGAACATTTTTTTCAGTTTGGCGGCGAAGGTGGTGGTCTGGTCGTACTGCATGGCGATCAGGCTGCGGGTGTCGTGTTTGCCTGCACCGGCCAGTTCCGCCAGGCGCTCGCCGCGTTCCGGAGCCGCCCAGGAATTGGACAACTGCATGCCATAGCCATGGGGAATGACGCGCTGGTTGGCGGTGCCGAGCCAGCCCTGGGCCGGGTCTTGGTCATAAGGGTGCAGCATCGGATCGGCGTAACCGTCCCAATCGTAGCGACCGTCCCAGCCCGGGGAAGGCAGCAAGCCTTCGCTTTCGCGGCGGTTCGGGTAGCGACCGGTGACCTGCCAGCCGATGTTGCTGGCATCGGCAAATACCAGATTCAAGGCGATGGCGCGGATCTCACGGCTGGCGTCGGACGCGCGCTCGACATTCTGTGCCCGGGACAGATCGAAAAACGCGTCGAGGGTTTTGTCGTCGGTGAAGTTCGGCGTCTGTAAGGCCAGGCCGAAACCGCTGCCTTGGGCCAGGCTTTGGGCACTGTTGAGCAACGGACCGTGGCCAGTTTCGTACACCGCTTCGCGAATCGGCCGCTGGCCTTTGACGAAATAGGTTTCGTTGCGCACAACCGCCGGCGTCCATTTGCCGTTGGTTTCGTAGGCCAGGCCGTTGCCCTGGCGTCTGATTTTTTCCAGGAACAGATCCTGGTTGTCGCCCATGACCGTCGTCATGCTCCACGCCACCTTGCCGTTGAAACCGCCAAGGATCATGGGCAAGCCGGCGACGGTCACACCCGAAGCCTGATATTTCGTGGTGCGAATCTGCACGTAACTGAACAATGAAGGCACGCCCATCGGGCCATGGCTGTCGCTGGCCAACAGGCTCTTGCCGCTGCGGCTGCGTTGCGGGGCGATGGCCCAGTTGTTCGACGAGGTGGCGCCCAGCAAATTCAGGTCAGACAGCTGGCCGGTGGCTTTGCTGATCTCGGCCAGCCCCGGCACTTGCCCGGTGAGCTTGAGGCCCTGGAGCTTTTCGCTTTCGGCCAGCGGCAGTTTTTCATCCGGCGCCGAAGGGGTCAGCCACGGCAGCTTGTCGGTGGTGAGCGTCTGGGCCAGCACCAGCGAGGAAATTTCTTCGGGCAGGTTGGCCGACTGGCTGAAATTGAGCAGGCAGAAAATCAGCGCCGAGTCTTCCGGTTGCCAGTATTCAGGCTTGTAACCGCTGGCGGCGAGGTCGGCCGGCAGTTTGTCGCGGTAGCGGAACAGGTAGGCGTTGACCCCTCGGGCATAGACTTCGAAGAAGCGCTTGAGGCGTGGCGAAGAGGCCTTGTACAGCTCGCCGGCGCTTTTCTTCAGGTTGACCGCGCGCATATAGCGGTCGGCATCGAGCAAGTCGGCACCTTGCATTTCGGCCAGGCGCCCCTGGGCCAGCAAGCGCAGGGTGACCATTTGCGTGATGCGGTCGCTGGCGTGCACATAGCCGAGGGTGAACAGCGCGTCATGGAAGCTGCTGCTTTCGATCAGCGGCGTGCCCATGGCATTGCGCCGCACCGAAACGTTCTGCGCCAGACCCTTGAGCGGCTGCACGCCGGATGTAGGGGGGAGGGTGTCCTGGGCATTGAAGCTCTGGCAACCAGTCAGGCTCAAAGCCCCCGCCACTGCTGCGGCAACGCCGAACCGGGGTAGAAAATGTGTAAGGGCTGGCGAGGCCATGGCAAAGCTCCTGCGGGGGTGGTAGCGCAATAAAGTCGCTACGTTAGTGAGCAGGAGGTGCCCGCGCAAGCGGGGGGCAAGGTTATTTCAGGATTTGTCTGATAAGTTGGAAGATCACAGCCTTCGGCAGCACCTGCACTCGGTTGGCGTACACCCTGTAGGAGCTGCCGAAGGCTGCGATCCTTTGATCTTCAACCCAATCTTCGGGAGCAACGCGGGCATGGAGCTCAAGCCAAACGCAGCACTGATCATCATCGATCAACAGAAAGGCATCCTGCATCCAAGGCTCGGTCGCCGGAATAACCCCCAGGCCGAGGAGCGCATCCTTGAACTTTTGGCGCATTGGCGCCGAAGCGGGCGGCCGATTGTGCATGTCCAGCACTTGTCCCGCTCAGAGGATTCGGTGTTCTGGCCGCAGCAATCAGGGGTGGAATTTCAGGAGCGGTTTGCACCATTGCCCGGCGAGCAGCTGATTCAAAAGCAGGTGCCGGATGCGTTTTGCTCCACCGCACTGGAGGCGTACTTGCGCGAAGCGGGGATCGAACAATTGATCATCGTCGGCGTGGCCACTCACAACTCGGTGGAGTCCACGGCGCGAACGGCGGGAAATCTGGGGTTTGATACCTGGGTGGTGGAAGATGCCTGTTTCACCTTCGACAAGGCTGACTTCTTTGGAAATGCCCGATCAGCCGAGGAGGTGCACGGGATGTCGCTGGGGAATCTGCAAGGGGAGTATGCGACGGTGGTCAGTACTGTGCAGGTTTTGAATTGATGGTGACTTTTCCGGCCTCTTCGCGAGCAAGCCCGCTCCCACATTGGTTCGGTGTACGACACGAATCAAATGTGGGAGCGGGCTGGCTCGCGAAAGCGGTCTATCAGGCGAAGTCAATTTCCGCCGCAAGCATCAAGCGCCGTGGCACTTCTTGAATTTCTTGCCGTTGCCGCAAGGGCAAGGGTCGTTGCGGCCGACGTCTTTCAGGGCGTTGCGTACCGGCTCCTGAGGGGCGTGATTGCAGTGTGGGCCGTGGACATGGCCATGGTCGTGATCATGAGCATGGTGGTCATGATCGTGGTTGCAGTCTGGGCCATGGACATGGGGTTGCTGGGTCATCGGGGTTACTCCGGAATTAGATCGGCGGGGATTATTACGCCATTACGCGCCAGGTGCACGTAGTGGGCGATGAATAAACCGGTTTCCATCTCACCTTCCAGCCGATAGGGAATACCCTGCGGAGCGTTTTTCAATTGTTTGACCAGATCCTTGACGTGGGGCCACAGGTTGGTGCGGATCGGGACTTTGTAGAAACGGCTGCTCTTGGGGTCGACGGTGATCCAGTGTTCATGCTCGCCCTCGGCCAGCAGAATACCGCCCAGATGCACGCGATACTCCAGACCCCGTACAGTCAGTTCGCTGTCGTTGCGGTTATCGATGCGAAAGTGCAGCACGAAGCGTTGTTCCATCAGCTTGGCCCGCACCACTTCAACCTTGACCAGATGCACCTCGGGGTCCGGTTCATCGGTGCCGAACCAGGAGGCGCAGCCGCCGAGCCCCAGACAAAGAGCCAGCATGAGCAAACAGTGTGCGAGTCGCCGGGTGATCATGGTCGTTCCTCTTCCTTGAACCCCAGTCTAGTCGTTAAAAGATCGCAGCCTTCGGTAGTCCCTGCATTGAACACTGCAGGAGCTGCCGAAGGCTGCGATCTTTTGTTTTCGCGTCAGCCGCCGAAGTACCCCGAACAGCACTTCTTGAATTTCTGCCCGCTGGCGCAAGGGCAGGCGTCGTTGCGCCCGACGTCGAGCGGCACGGTGGGGTCGATGAAGTACCAGCGGCCGGCGTTCTGCACGAATGAGGAGCGCTCACGATGGCTGTGCTCACCGCTGCCGTCGTGCCAACGCGCGGTGAACGTGACGAAGGCATGTTCCGGCTGGCCGCCGAGCACTTCCGAACTTTCCACTTCCAGGCCAAGCCAGGTGCTCTGGGCGCTCCAGTCGCTGATCGACTGCCGATCGAGGCCGGACTGTTGAGCGGGCAGGGTGGTTGCCACCAGATAATCGATCAGGCCCAGCACATAAGCGCTGTAGCGCGAGCGCATCAGGGCTTCGGCACAAGGTGCCGGGTGGCCGGCATGGTAATGACCGCAGCAGGCATCGAGCAAAGTGCCGCTGCCGCAAGGGCAAATGGATGTACTCATTGCGTTACCACCAGTATTTCCCGAAGTTTTCCGGATTGGCCCAGAACTTCGAGTTCAGCCAGTCCGGGACCTGTTTGTATTCAAGCAGATCGTAGGTGAACAGGGTCAGCACCTGATCTTCGCGTTGAAAACGCTCGCTGGCTTGCAGCGCCAGAGAGAAAAAATCCGTTTCCTGCCAGCCGCTGGCCGGCAAGTCGGCCAGTACGGCGATGCGGCTGGCGTTGAGGTTGCGGATGCCGCCCAGCAAATTCAGGCCATCGCGCTTGGGCAGGTGCTCGAGGCAATCGACCACCAGCGCCAGGTCATACCGGCGCGCCGCCAGTTCATCCGGCAAGGGCCCGGGAGCAGCGTGCGCCACGCAGCTGTCCGGATGCGCGAGTTTGAAGGCCTCCAGTGCCGGGAACTCGCTGGCGCCGATCAGCAACAGGCGCGAAGGCGCATAACGATCCAGCAAAGCGGCCAGCGCCTGCTGGGGTGTGCGCGAAGAAATACCTGCATTCATTGAAGATCCTCACTCAGATCTGCCAAGACTAGCCTGCCCACAAGTCCGAGCCTAGAGCGTGTTTAAGGTAAAAACGACGATCGCCCGTGAACACGGGTTAAAACTGCAATGGCCTATTGCTGGCGGAGTTTTAATCTCCGGTCTTTACTCCCTGAATCGGTTCTAAGCCGATCATTCAGGAGAAAACTCGATGAGCATAGTTCGGACAGCATTACCCCTGGTTCTGCTAACCAGTGTTTTGACTGGTTGCGCAGGTTTGCAGAAAACCGACTGGCCGATCTGTGCGGCCGTCGGAGGTGTCGTGGGTGCGGGGCTCGGTGCAACCGAGAGTTCGTCATGGGCAGGCTGGGGTGCGCTGGTTGTCGGTGGTACGGCAGCGGCCTATTGCTGGGTTCATGGTGATGGTGATGAAGATGGCGACGGTGTACCGGATAGCCGCGACAAGTGCCCTGGCACGCCTCATGGGGTGAAAGTCGATGCAGACGGTTGCCCGCCACCAGCACCGGCTCCTGTGGTTGAAGAGGCTGTGGTGGTCAAGGAAGAAACCATCGTCATCCGCGATGTTCACTTCCAGTTCGACAAAGCAACGCTCACATCGTCTGACAAACTAGTACTCGACAAGATCGCCACTCGTTTGAAAGCGGAAGCGCCTACTGCTCAGTTGACCGTTACCGGCCATACCGACAGTGTGGGCAGCGATAAATACAACCAGAGACTGTCGGATAAACGCGCCCACTCGGTGGTTGAGTACCTCATCCAGCAAGGCGTGCCGCGCAGTAGCTTCGTGTCTGTTTCCGGTGCGGGTGAAAGCCAGCCGGTTGCCGACAACAAAACCGCTGACGGTCGTGCACAAAACCGTCGCACGGAAATCAAAATCCAACGCTAGATCCCTCGCATCCGCGGCTTGTGCAGTCGTGGATGCGGGTCTTTACTCCTGTGTAACCGGCATTGGCCGGTGACACAGGAGCTTTCAAAATGAGCAATCTCACACGGACCGTCTTGCCGGTTCTGCTGCTCGGCAGCCTGTTGACCGGTTGCGCTACTCACAGTGATGGCACTGCCCCCCTCAATCAACGTACCTGGCCGATCTGCAGCGTCATTGGCGGACTGGTCGGCGGAGGCCTGGGCGCCATCGAAAGTGGCGGTTGGGCGGCCGGTGGAGCGGCGCTCGGTATTTTGACCGGTGGTTTGATCTGTTATGCCCAGGACGGCGACGAAGACGGCGATGGCGTTTTTGATCGACGGGATCGCTGCCCCGACACCCCGGCCAACACCCCTGTCGAACACCATGGTTGCCCGCTGCCGCAATACCCGGCCAGCGTGAAGCCCGAACCCGTGCAGTCCGAAGTCATCACCCTGAGCGATGCCGGCGACGTGCTGTTTGCTTTCAATCAGTCTGACCTGACCCCCACCGCGCAAAGCCAGCTCGACTCGATCATGGGCAAGCTGGAGGACGACAGTGTGGTCAGTATCAAAGTGGTCGGGCATACCGACAGCGTCGGCTCGGATGCCTACAACCAGGGACTGTCCGAGCGACGTGCCAGCAGCGTGGCGCAGTACCTGTTGAGCCAGGGCGTGGCGCCGGCCAAGGTCACCAGCGAAGGCAAGGGTGAAAGCCAGCCGGTGGCGGATAACGACACCGATGAAGGCCGCGCGAAAAACCGGCGTGTGGAGTTGCATATCAATCGTTGAGCGCCGAGATAGAGCCGTCGGGCGCGAATTCGCAGCGTCTCGACGGCCATTGGGCGGCTTCAATCAAGTTTTTTCGCTTGCCCTCTGGCTTATCCCGCGCGGAAGCCGTTACTGTGCGCCCAAACAATAATTCTTGTCGGGGGCGTCTATGAAGGTGCTATGGGGGTTGGGAAAACTGCTGACCCTGCTGTTCTGGCTGGTGGTGGTCGTCAATCTGCTCATGCCGTTCGTTTATCCGCTGCATCTGCTGGTCAATCTGGCCGGCGCCCTGTTGGCGGGCCTGCATCTTCTTGAGGCACTGCTGTGCTTTCGCACCCTTCGAGGCCGCGAGCATCCATGGCGTGATCGTCTGAAAATTGTCCTGTTCGGCGTTTTCCATCTGCAAACCATTCCAGCCCCTACCGCATCCAAGGCTTCCCATGCGTAAATTCTGTCTGCTCGCCGCACTCATCAGTCCACTGGCCTGCGCCCAAGTGGTGAATGTCGAAACCAACTCGCTGATGCGCCTGCCCAACACCGCCAGTACCCTGCAGCTGGAGCGCCTGGAAGTGGCCGACTACGGCACGTTGCTGATTCCTTCGAATGTGACCGAACTCACCGTGGGTGAGCTGCATCTGGGGCGTGAAGCGCGGATCGCGATCGTGCCCGGCGAACAGGCCCTTGAGTTGAAGATCAGCCGCGCCGATTTGTCCGAAGGCAGTCAGATCACTGCGCGTGGTGCGCCAGGCACTTACCAGAAAGCAGCCCGCTCGGGGCGTAACCTGAATCTGCAGATCAAGGCCCTGAACGCACCACAATTGCATGTGGATGCGCGCGGTGGCGCGGGTGCCCCGGGGTTTTTCGGCCTGGATGGAGCCAACGGTCAGGCGCCCGGTTGCACTTGGGGCCAGGCCGGCCGCGGTGCCGATGGCAGCGACGGCAGTAACGGCCAGCCGGGAGCACCGGGGGCGATGGTCAAGCTGGCGGTGCCGCACGAATTCCCGGCGGAAAAGATCAAGGTTCAGGTGGCTGGCGGTGCCGGTGGTCAGGCCGGACCTGGCGGTAAGCCGGGAGCGGGGGGAAAGGCCAAGGGTTGTGTTATCTACACAACCGATGGCGGCAAGAGCGGCAAGCCTGGTGCCGACGGGCAACCGGGGGCTACGGGAGCGGCGGGTTCGGTGACGGTGCAGCGGTTGTAGGTTTCAGGAATAACCTGTGGCGAGGGCGCTGGCTGCCGCTGGGGCGCGTAGCGGCCCCGGTATCTGATTTACGGCTGCTGCGCAGCCGAGCGGGAGCAAGCTCCCTCGCCACAATGAAGATGAGTTGCTCAAAACATCGGCCGAGCCGCCGCAATCGCTACCACAGCCAGCCCCACCAGCAGATTAATCCCCACCAATCGGCGAATCCGCCCCAGCACCGACGCCCCGGTCGGCCAATCCTGAGCATTAACGGCATTGCGCAATTCCGGCAGCATCAACGCCTGAATCCGGATGAATAGCGCCGTCATCACCACATAAAGCCCCATCATCACCTGCACGTAGCGCGGTGCGTGTTCAAAGCCGGTGAAGTGCAAATTCAGCATGCCGACGCCGCTGACCGGCAGCAGAATGACCGCGCCCCATACCCAGCGGAAAAAACCTTGAAACACTTCCACCCACAGCTTCAGCCGGGCGGGTCCTTCCAGAGCCTTGATCGCCGCAGGGCGCAAGACGATCCAGGCGAAAAACATGCCGCCTACCCACACCAGCGCGGCGAGGACATGCAGGCTATAAACAAGGCTGAAAGCGGTCATTGAGGTACTCCGTTCTGCGCGGGATTGATTAGCGGGGTATGATAGCGACCTCTCCGAACCACTGAAAATTTATCCAGCGTTTTTTGCGCCCGACAATCCATGATCAGCACTGAACTCAAAACCACGATCCAGGGCGCTTACTCGCGTTTTCTCGAAGCCAAGAGCCTCAAGCCGCGTTACGGCCAACGCCTGATGATCGCTGAAGTCGCCAAGGTCCTCGGTGACATCGACACCGACGATGAAGGCCGGCGCAGTGGCGAGCCCGCGATTGTCGCGGTGGAGGCCGGCACCGGTACCGGCAAGACCGTGGCCTACAGTCTGGCGTCGATCCCTGCCGCCAAAGCCGCCGGCAAGCGCCTGGTCATCGCCACCGCCACCGTGGCCCTGCAGGAGCAGATCGTCTACAAGGATTTGCCGGACCTGATGCGCAACAGCGGATTGAATTTCAGCTTCGCCCTGGCCAAGGGGCGAGGGCGTTACATGTGCCTGTCCAAGCTCGACATGTTGCTCCAGGAGGGTCACGCACAGACCGCCACGGCGCAGTTGTTCGAAGAAGAAGGTTTCAAGATTGAGGTGGATGAGGCCAGCCAGAAGCTGTTCACCAGCATGATCGAGAAACTCGCCGGCAATAAGTGGGACGGCGACCGCGACAGTTGGCCCAACGCCCTGGAAGACGCCGACTGGGCGCGCCTGACCACCGATCACAGTCAGTGCACCAACCGCCATTGCCCGAACTTCGGCCAATGCGCCTTCTATAAGGCCCGTGAAGGCATGGGCAAGGTTGACGTGATCGTCACCAATCACGACATGGTGCTGGCTGACTTGGCCCTGGGCGGCGGCGCCGTGCTGCCGGACCCGCGCGACACCATTTACGTATTCGACGAAGGCCATCACCTGCCGGACAAGGCCATCGGTCATTTCGCCCATTACACGCGCCTGCGCTCCACCTCCGACTGGCTGGAAACCACCGCCAAGAACCTCACCAAGCTGCTGGCCCAACATCCGCTGCCGGGGGATCTGGGCAAGCTCATCGAGCAGGTGCCGGAGTTGGCGCGGGAGATCAAGACCCAGCAGCAGTTCATGTTCACCGCCTGCGAGCAGGTCGCCGATTTCAAACCCGGCGAAGACGTTGAAGGCCGTGAACGGCCGCGTCACCGTTTCGTCGGCGGGGTGATCCCCGAGCACATGCGCGAGATGGGCATCGAGTTGAAGAAAGGCTTTGCCCGCCTGACCGATTTGTTCACCCGCCTCACCGATCTGCTCAAGGAAGGCATGGATGGCGAGGTCAACATCGGCATCGCCAGCAACCAGGCCGAAGAATGGTATCCGTTGTTCGGCAGCCTGTTGTCCCGCTCTTCGGGCAACTGGGAGTTGTGGACCGCATTCACCGTCGAGGACCCGGAAGACAACCCGCCCATGGCGCGATGGCTGACGCTGGCCGAAAGCGGTTCGCTGTTCGATATCGAGGTCAATGCAAGTCCCATCCTCGCCGCGGAAATGCTCCGGCGTAACCTGTGGAACGTCGCGTATGGCTGTCTGGTGACCTCGGCGACCCTGACCGCTCTTGGCACCTTCGACCGTTTTCGCATGCGTGCCGGCCTGCCGAAAAAGGCCGTGACCGCCGTGGTGCCCAGTCCGTTTCATCACGCCGACGCCGGCGTGCTGCGGGTGCCGAACCTCAACGCCGATCCCCGTGATGCGGCGGCGCACACGGCGGCGATCATTCGCGATCTGCCTGAGCTGGTCGAAGGCTCGCGAGGCACGCTGGTGCTGTTCTCTTCGCGCAAACAGATGCAGGACGTGTTCGACGGTCTGGACCGCGATTGGCGCAAGCAAGTATTCATTCAAGGCAATCTGTCGAAACAGGAAACCCTGAACAAGCACAAGGCGCGGGTCGATGGCGGGGACTCCAGCGTATTGTTCGGCCTGGCGAGTTTCGCCGAAGGGGTCGACTTGCCCGGCGCCTATTGCGAGCACGTGGTCATCGCCAAGATTCCGTTCTCTGTGCCTGATGATCCGGTCGAAGCCGCCCTGGCCGAATGGATCGAGGCCCGGGGTGGTAATCCGTTCATGGAGATCTCCGTGCCGGACGCCTCGCTGAAACTGGTCCAGGCCTGTGGTCGCCTGCTGCGGACCGAAGAAGACCGCGGAACCATCACCTTGCTCGACCGGCGCCTGGTGACCCAGCGCTATGGAAAGGCGATCCTCAATGCGTTGCCTCCCTTCCGCCGAGAAATTTCCTGATACACCGGTGGGCAAATTTGCCCACCGCGTTGTCTATCTCTCTGCCACCGCTTTTCCATTGGCCCATTGAGGTCGTTAGGGAGAATTTCGTTCTCATGATCCGCCGTTCGTTACCCGCCGTATTTGCCTTGATTTTCGCGGCCCCCTTGCTGGCGGCGCCTGCCGGCCAGCAGACGCTGTTCAACTTCGTTCGCCCCGCCGACGTGGTACGGGTAGCCACCGAGAACGCCGTCCTGCCGCAAGCCAACGCCGAGCAAACCCCCGAAGGCGAAGTGCTGCGCCGGGTGACGTTCAACCCGGTCGCCCGCCCGACCTTGCGCCTGAGCCCGCAAACCGGGGCCTGGGACTGGTCGCAGTCGGCAATGATGAGCTTGCGCATCCAGAGCGCAATGAATTGGCCGATCACGCTCTTTGTGCAAATCCAGAGCAACGATGGCAAGACGCTGACCAGTCGCATCGACCTGCCGGCAGGTCCCGCTCAGACATTGCTGGTGCCGCTGGAGGCAACCTCGCCACTGAGCCTGGGCATGAAGGCCGGGCCTTTGATGCCGGTCACGGTCGATGGCCAGCGTGTATTACTGGCCAGCAGCAGCGGTGAACTCGACCGTAGCCAGGTGGTATCGGTCAGCCTGTCGATGGACCAGCCGAAGGCAGCCCAAAGCATTCTGCTCGAGCGCTTCGGTGTGGAGGATGGCGAGGCGGTCACCAAAGCGGCCTACGGCAATCTGGTGGACGCCTATGGCCAGTCGACCCGGGCCAAATGGCCGGAAAAAGTCAGCAGCGATGAACAACTCAAAGGTGCGGCCGCCAAGGAACAGCAGCAACTCAAGAGCTGGCTGGCCGAACGTACCAAGGCACCGCTGGACAAGTTCGGTGGCTGGACCCAGGGCCCTGCGTTCAAGGGCAGCGGTTTTTTCCGGACTGAAAAACGTGACGGTCGTTGGTATCTGGTCACGCCGCTGGGGTATCCGTTCTACTCGTTGGGCGTCAACACCGTTGCGGCGGACGTCAACCAGACCTACGTCGCCGGGCGTGAATGGATGTTCGAATCCCTGCCCAAGGCGGACGAACCACTGGCCAGCCACTTTGGCGAGGGGGACAACCGTGGCGGCAATGGTGTCGATCAGGGGCGCGGCTTCAATGCCGGGCGCTGGTATGACTTCTATGGTGCCAATCTTCAGCGTCTGTACGGCGATCCCTGTGCGTCGGGCAATACCAAGGCCGGGGTTGCCGAGGCCGCCAAAGCCGACGCAGCGCAAGCCGCTGTAGAAAAAGCAGTGGAGCAACCGTTGGTGCCGGCGACGGCTGAATCCGGTGTTGCCGAAGCCGCGAAGGCCGATGCGCAACAGGCGGCTGACGTGAAGGCGGCCGAGCCGGCGCCTGTCGTGCCGTGCACTGCCGTTGTCGATGAAAAACGCTGGGCGAGCCAGACCCTCGATCGACTGCAAGCCTGGGGATTCAACACGGTTGGCAATTGGAGCGCGCCAGCACTGGGTGATGCGCAGCGTGTGCCGTACACCTTGCCGCTGTCGATCGTCGGCGACTACACCAGTATCAGCACCGGCAACGACTGGTGGGGCGGTATGCCCGACCCGTTCGACCCGCGTTTTGCCATGGCGACCGAACGCGCCGTGGCCATCGCCACCCGGGACCATCGTGACGATCCGTGGCTGATCGGTTATTTCGCCGACAACGAACTGGCCTGGGCCGGTCCCGGTGACGATCCAAAAGCCCGTTACGCCCTGGCCTACGGCACTCTGAAAATGACCACCGATGTACCGGCCAAGCGTGCGTTCCTCAAGCAACTTCGCGACAAATATCGCAACCAGGAAGGCCTGTCCAAAGCCTGGGGCATCGATTTGCCAGCGTGGGAATTGATGGAAGACCCGGGTTTCGTGCCGCCGCTGCCAAGCCCCGAACACCCGGAAATCGAAGCCGACTTCAAGTACTTCCAGAAGGTGTTCGCCGACACCTATTTCAAAACCATTTCCGATTCCCTCAAGTGGCACGTGCCGAACCAGTTACTGCTCGGTGGCCGCTTTGCCGTCAGCACGCCGGAAGCCGTGGAATCCTGCGCCCGGTACTGCGACGTGCTGAGCTTCAACCTGTACACCCTGCAACCGCAGGACGGCTATGACTTCGCCAAACTGCGCAGCCTCGACAAGCCGGTGCTGATCACCGAGTTCAACTTCGGCTCGAGCGATCGCGGCCCGTTCTGGGGCGGCGTGACACCCGTGGCGAAGGAGGAGGACCGTGGCCCGGCGTATGCAAACTTCCTGAAACAGGCGCTGAGCGAGCCGTCGATTATCGGTGTGCACTGGTTCCAGTACCTCGACCAGCCGGTAAGCGGACGCTTGCTGGATGGCGAAAACGGGCATTTCGGTCTGGTGGGCATTACCGATCTGCCGTTCCAGGGCTTTGTCGACAGTGTGCGCAAGAGCAACCTGGCGGCCGTCGACCAGTTGGCTAAAGAGGCGAAGTTGGCCAGCGCCGCGGCCGATAAAGCCAGCCACGACGTCGAAGGCGGTCGCCAGGCCGAGGCCGGCAAGGGGCCGGGGAAGGGCGCTGGTGGGCATTCCGGCAAGGGCCACTAAAAGCGCAGGACGCAATCCCCAAAGGTAGGAGCTGCCGAAGGCTGCGATCTTTTGATCTTGATCTTGAAAATCAAAAGATCGCAGCCTCGTTTCACTCGACAGCTCCTACATGAAGAACCTGACCGCCCGGCCCGCCCCTGTTCCCAAAACCCTAAAGGGCTGGAACAATGCGGGCCACTTTATAGAGCGTCTTTGCGGGGAGTAACGGGTGCAGATTCAGGGTCATTACGAGCTTAAGTTCGAGGCGGTGCGCGAGGCGTTCGCGGCGCTGTTCGACGATCCTCAGGAGCGTGGTGCGGCGTTGTGCATCAAGGTCGGTGGCGAAACGGTTCTGGACCTGTGGTCCGGCACCAGCGACAAGGATGGCAGCGAAGCCTGGCACAGCGACACCATCGCCAATCTGTTCTCTTGCACCAAGACCTTTACCGCCGTTACCGCGCTGCAACTGGTGGCCGAAGGCAAGCTGCAACTGGACGCACCGGTTGCCCGCTACTGGCCCGAATTCGCTGCCGCCGGCAAAGAAACCGTTACCCTGCGCCAACTGCTCTGCCATCAGGCCGGTCTGCCGGCCTTGCGCGAGTTGCTCGCACCCGAAGCGCTCTACAACTGGCAAACCATGGTCGACGCTCTGGCGGCCGAAGCCCCCTGGTGGACGCCGGGCGAAGGTCACGGTTATGCCGCAATCACCTATGGCTGGCTGATCGGTGAACTGCTGCGCCGTGCCGACGGGCGCGGGCCGGGTGAGTCCATCGTGGCGCGGGTCGCCAAACCCTTGGGCCTGGACTTCCATGTTGGCCTGGCTGATGAGGAGTTCCACCGCGTGGCGCATATCGCCCGGGGCAAGGGCAACGCCGGCGATGCGGCGGCCCAGCGCCTGCTGCAAGTGACGATGCGCGAACCCACGGCCATGACCACCCGCGCCTTCACCAATCCGCCCTCGGTGCTGACCAGCACCAACAAGCCGGAATGGCGGCGCATGCAGCAACCGGCGGCCAATGGCCACGGCAACGCCCGCAGCCTGGCCGGGTTCTACGCCGGCCTGCTCGATGGCAGCCTGCTGGAAGGCGAAATGCTGGACGAATTGACCCGCGAGCACAGCAGTGGCGAGGACAAGACCCTGCTGACCCGGACCCGTTTCGGCCTGGGCTGCATGCTCGATCAACCGGATGTGCCCAACGCCACTTACGGTCTGGGGCCGCGCGCTTTCGGGCATCCAGGCGCAGGGGGTTCCATCGGTTTTGCTGACCCGGAGTACGATGTGGCCTTCGGTTTTGTGACAAATACACTGGGGCCGTACGTCTTGATGGATCCGCGTGCGCAAAAGCTTGCGCGGGTACTGGCCACTTGTCTGTAAATCCCGTCCGATGGTCCGGAATTCGGAACCGGGAAGCCTTTTAAGTTTCTAATCCTGCGTTTATACGGGCCGTAGCGGGCCTGACTTTTTGACTTCATTTTTGTGGATATCCAATGTCAATCAAACCTACCCTCGCCTTGGCAGTGTGCATCGCTGTTACCGGTTGCGCACAGAATCCAAAAAGTGATTCGGACGGCGGCAGCTGGTGGCCGTTCAATTCCAGCGACAAGGTCGCGGCCAAAGATCCGGCGACAGCTCCGGCAGCGGTGAAGCCTGAAGTCAAACCTGTCGAAGTGGCCAAGGCGAAACCCGACTCGGGTAGCAAGTGGTGGTGGCCGTTCGGCGGTAATGACAAGGCTGCGGCCAAAGCCGTGCCGATGCCTGATCCAAAAGTGACCCAGGCCTGGCTCGACGACTACGAGCCACGTCTGCGCACAGCGATCAAGGACAGCAACTTGCAACTCGAGCGCCGTGAAAACGTGCTGGTGGTGATCGCGCCGGTCGAAGGCTCCTTCAACCCGGACCGTCCGGCCATGCTGCTGCCGGTCACCCTGGGTCCTTTCACCCGCGTGGCAAAAATCCTTGAAGCCGACCCTAAAACTGCCGTGCTGGTCCTCGGCCATAGCGATACGTCGGGCGCCGCAGCGGCCAACGTGAAGCTGAGCCAGGAGCGCGCACAATCCGTGGCGGCAATCTTCCGTCTCAGCGGCCTGCAACGTGATCGCCTGAGTTTGCGTGGCTTGGGCGGTGATGCTCCGCGTGCCGCCAATGACAGCGTCGAAGGCCGTGCCCTGAACCGTCGCGTGGAACTGCTGGTGACACCGCAGGAGACCATGGTCGCGCTGTTGAGCAAATACAACATGCCCGCACCGGCGCCAGTGCGCATGGTTGCAGCCCAGGAAGCCAAACCTGCCGCCAAGCCCGTGACACCTGCTCCTGCCGATGCGAAGAAAGCGGCTGCACCGGTTGCGAAAAAGGCCCCGGCGAAGAAAGCCGCCAAGGCGCCAGCCAAGAAGGCACCGGCTAAAACCGCGACCCCGGCGAAAAAGACTGCACCGGCCAAGGCCGCTGCCGACACGAAAAAAGCCGTGACCGCCACCGATACCACAAAGCAGTGATTCGCTAATCAAAAGGAATGCGCCATGACCAAGGCCCTGGCAGATATGCGCCGCGATTACACCCGTGATGGCTTGACCGAGGCGCAAGCCCCGGCCGAGCCATTCGCGCTGTTCCATCAATGGTTCGCCGACGCGGTGAAAACCGAGCAGGCACCGGTGGAGGCAAATGCCATGACCTTGGCCACTGTCGATCAGGGCGGAAGACCGCATTGCCGCATACTGCTGCTCAAGGGCCTGGATGCGCAGGGTTTCACGTTCTTCACCAACTATGACAGTGCCAAGGGCCAGCACCTGTCGGTGAATCCTTTCGCTGCCATGACCTTTTTCTGGCCGGCCCTGGAGCGTCAGGTGCGCATCGAAGGGCGGGTGGTGAAGGTCACGCCGCAGGAGTCGGATGCTTACTATCAGGTTCGCCCGCTGGGCAGTCGTCTGGGCGCCTGGGCGTCACCACAAAGCCGGGTGATTGCCAATCGCGCCGAACTGGAAGCGCTGCTCAAGGACACCGAGCAACGTTTCAGCGACAGCCAGCCGCACTGCCCCGAACACTGGGGCGGTTATCGACTGCTGCCGGAGCGCATCGAGTTCTGGCAAGGGCGTGCCAGCCGCCTGCACGATCGCTTGAACTATCGTCTGCAGGGCGCCGACTGGATTCTTGAACGTCTGGCCCCTTAAACAGTCTACCGATCGGGATAGCCTGCCGCAGCGGCCTTCAGCCACTGTGGCAGGTCTCGACGCTTGATCTTTTGTGCTTGAGCGTTCGCCAGTTGCTGGAGCATGAACGCTTTTTTGCGTTCGTCGCCACCGGCCAGCGACAGTGCCAGGTCGCGATCCATCCAGCGTTTGATCCGCACGTACAACCACCAATGGAAGTACAGCCCGGCGACGGTCGTAATGACGATGATAAAGTAATCCATGAAAATCCTCGGCCAACGGCGTAGATCGCCGACTTTACCGCTAATGTGGGGAGTCCGGGGAGCGCCTGTACTGGAACTGAATAAAACCATTTTTATCCGGGCGACGCCGTGACAGGCGTCAAGCTGCGGGGTTTAATGAATACCTGTCCTTTGGAGTTGATGCTATGCGTAAGTCTGTTCTGCTGGTTGCTTCCTTTTCCACGATGGCGATGTTGCTTACCGGCTGCCAATCGAGCCTGACCGGTGACTCCTACTCCCGTGACGAAGCACGTCGCGTGCAGACCGTTCGCATGGGGACTATCGAGGCCTTGCGTCCGGTGAAAATCGAAGGCACCAAGACCCCGATCGGTAGCGTCGCCGGTGCAGCGGTGGGTGGCGTTGGCGGCAGCGCCATCGGTGGTGGCCGGGGCAGTATCGTGGCTGCAGTCATCGGTGCAGTTGCCGGTGGCCTGGTCGGTTCGGCGGCCGAAGAAGGCCTGACCCGTACCCAAGGCGTGGAAATCACCGTGCGTGAAGACGACGGCAGCATGCGCGCTTACGTGCAACAGGTTCAGGAAAACGAAGTATTCCGCGTTGGCGAGCGTGTACGCATCGCCACCGTCGACGGCACCAGCCGCGTTTCGCATTAAGCGGGAAAAAGGGTAAAGAAAAACCCCGATCAGGTGACTGGTCGGGGTTTTTGGTTTTTGTGGGAATTGCACCCGATCTAGGCGGCTTGTAGCACTCTCTGGCGACTCGCCATCGCCGTCACCGCATATCCGATCAATGCCGCCAGAATCGAACCGGTCAGGATGCCCATCCGGTCCATCCCGGCGTAGTCGCTGACGCCCGGTTCGAAAGCCAGGGAGCCGACAAACAGGCTCATGGTGAAGCCGATACCGCAGAGGATCGCTACGCCCAGCACCTGACCCCAGTTGGCGCCTTGGGGCAGGGCGGCGATGCCGGTTTTCACCGCCAGCCAGGTCAGACCGAACACGCCGACAGTCTTGCCCAGCAGCAGGCCGACCGCGATGCCCATCGGCACGTGGTGAGTGAAGCTCTCGACGGTTACGCCACTCAGGGACAGTCCGGCATTGGCAAAGGCGAACAGCGGCAGAATGCCGTAGGCCACCCAAGGATGCAGTGCGTGCTCCAGGGTCAGCAGGGGCGACGGCTCGGCGTTGCGGGTGCGCAGGGGAATGCAAAAGGCCAGCGTTACCCCGGCCAGTGTGGCGTGTACGCCGCTCTTGAGCACGCAGACCCAGAGGATCAGGCCGACGATCATGTACGGACCGAGCTTGACCACGCCGAGGCGATTCATGCCGATCAGCGCCGCGATGCAGGCTGCCGCCAACGCCAGGGACAGGGTGGACAGGGTACCGGAATAGAAGATCGCAATAATGATGATTGCGCCAAGGTCGTCGATGATCGCCAGGGTCATCAGGAACAGTTTCAGCGACACCGGAACCCGTTTGCCCAGCAGCGCCAGTACGCCAAGGGCGAAGGCGATGTCGGTGGCGGTCGGAATCGCCCAGCCATCCAGTGCCGGCGGGTTGTCACGGTTGAGGAACCAGTAGATCAAGGCCGGCACCACCATGCCACCAATGGCGGCGGCGCCGGGCAGGACGATTTGCGAAGGTTTGGACAGTTGTCCATCGAGGACTTCTCGCTTCACTTCCAGGCCGATCAACAGGAAAAACAACGCCATCAGGCCATCGTTGATCCACAGCAGCAACGGCTTGGCGATTTTCAGCGCGCCGACCTGCGCCACCACCGGGGTGTCCAGCAGGCCGTTATACAGCCAGGACAGCGAGGAGTTGTTGATGATCAGAGCCAGAACGGCAGCGGCGATCAGTAGCAGACCGCTGGCAGCTTCCAACTGAAAGAAACGCGTGAAAGTGCTACGCAGAGGCAAGGTTCGCTCTCCATTCGATGAGTAAAAAGGTGGGACACCCTAACCCGTACGCTTAGTTGTTAAAACAAAAGTTATATTCTTTTTTGTTATATGTCGTTACAGACCGTCCCGGCACTGCCGACCTGAGCCTAGCAGTTGCCGGGCGTATTGAACCCCAGCTGTACCTGTGCGCGATGTAGGTTTTTTCCTAAGCTTGACGATTGAGTCAGACTCCTGCCCGATCCAACGAGAACAATTGCCATGAGCGACAACCGCCAGTGGGCCCGCGAAGCCATCCGGATCATCGAAGCCGACTTCCAGCGCAGCGCCGACACCCATCTGATCCCCTTGCCGCTGCCGGGTTTTCCGGGCATCGAGCTGTACTTCAAGGATGAATCGAGCCATCCCACCGGGAGCCTCAAGCACCGCCTGGCCCGTTCCTTGTTTCTATACGCCTTGTGTAACGGCTGGCTCAAGCCTGGTGCGCCGGTCATTGAGGCATCCAGCGGGTCGACGGCGATTTCCGAGGCGTACTTCGCCCGGTTGCTGGGGGTGCCGTTCATTGCGGTGGTGCCAGCCACGACCTCCAAGGAGAAAATCGCGCAGATCGCTTTCTACGGCGGAAAAACCCATCTGGTCGACGATCCAACGCAGATCTACGCCGAATCCGAGCGTTTGGCGCGGGAGCACGACGGTCACTACATCGACCAGTTCACCTACGCCGAGCGCGCCACCGACTGGCGAGCGAACAACAACATCGCCGAATCGATCTTCCAGCAGATGCGTTTTGAAAAGCATCCGGAGCCGAGCTGGCTGATCTCCAGTCCTGGCACCGGCGGCACCACCGCCACCCTGGGACGCTATGTGCGCTATCGCCAGCATTGCACCCGCGTGCTGTGCGCCGATGCCGAACGCTCGGTGTTTTTCGATTACTACCAGAGCGGCGATGCCAGCCTGCGCCTGGATCATGGCTCACGTATCGAAGGGATTGGCCGGCCACGGGTGGAAGCCTCGTTCCTGCCCAAGGTCATCGACGCAATGGTCAAGGTGCCGGATGCCTTGTCGCTGGCCGCCATGCATTACCTGGCCGAACGCTTGGGAAGGCATGTCGGTGGGTCGAGCGGCACCAACCTGATCGGCGCCTTGATGGCCGCGCAGCAGATGGCGGCAGCGGGGGAGACGGGGTCGATCGTGGCCATCCTGTGCGATAGCGGTGAGCGTTATGCCACGACTTACTACGATCAGAAATGGCTCAAGGCCGAGGGGTATGAGTTGAGTGGGTTGATGCAGGCTGTGGCCGCAACGGTCGAGCGCGGTGAGCCGCTGCCGGCGAGTGTGTTGCGGGCCAATATCTGACACAACAACGATCAAATGTGGGAGCGGGCTTGCTCGCGAAAGCGGTGTATCAGTCGACATCAATGTTGAATGTCAGTCCGCATTCGCGAGCAAGCCCGCTCCCACACGGGAATTGTGTCAGGCTTCAAGGCCCAGGATGTCTCGCGCCACTGCCTCGGCGATCCGAATCCCATCCACGCCCGCCGACAGAATCCCTCCCGCATAACCCGCGCCTTCGCCGGCCGGGAACAAGCCCTTCACGTTCAGGCTCTGCATCGACTCATTGCGGGTGATCCGCAGTGGCGACGAGGTGCGGGTTTCGATGCCGGTCAGTACGGCATCGTGCAGCGAGTAACCACGAATCTGCTTCTCGAAGGCTGGCAAGGCTTCGCGAATGGCTTCGATGGCGAAGGCCGGCAAGGCCAGTGCCAGATCACCCAGGGCAACACCGGGTTTGTAGGACGGTTCAACGGTGCCCAGCGCGGTGGACGGCTTGCCGGCGATAAAGTCGCCGACCAGTTGCGCCGGCGCTTCGTAATTGCTGCCACCCAGAACAAAGGCGTGGGATTCCAGGCGTTCCTGCAACTCGATACCGGCCAGCGGGCCGCCCGGATAATCGACTTCCGGGGTGATCCCGACGACGATCCCGGAGTTGGCGTTGCGTTCGTTACGCGAGTACTGGCTCATGCCGTTGGTGACCACGCGGTTCGGTTCGGACGTCGCCGCCACCACCGTACCGCCCGGGCACATGCAGAAGCTGTAAACCGAGCGTCCATTGCTGGCGTGATGCACCAGTTTGTAGTCGGCGGCACCCAGTTTCGGGTGGCCGGCGTACTTGCCCAGACGCGCACGGTCGATCAGTGACTGCGGGTGCTCGATACGGAAACCCACCGAGAACGGCTTGGCTTCCATGTACACACCGCGACCGTGGAGCATGCGGAAGGTGTCCCGGGCACTGTGGCCGAGGGCCAGAATCACGTGCCTGGAATGAATCTGCTCGCCGCCGTCGAGTTCAACACCCACCAGCTGCCCATCTTCGATCAGCACATCGGTGACCCGCTGCTGGAAGCGTACTTCGCCGCCCAGGGCGCGGATTTCCTCACGCATGGTTTCCACGACACCGGTCAGACGGAACGTACCGATGTGCGGTTTGCTGACGTAGAGGATTTCTTCCGGCGCACCGGCCTTGACGAACTCCTGCAAGACCTTGCGACCGATGAATTTCGGGTCCTTGATCTGGCTGTAGAGCTTGCCGTCAGAGAACGTCCCTGCGCCGCCTTCGCCGAATTGCACGTTGGACTCGGGGTTGAGCACGCTCTTGCGCCACAGGCCCCAGGTGTCCTTGGTGCGCTGGCGCACATCGGGGCCGCGCTCGAGAATGATTGGCTTGAAGCCCATCTGCGCCAGCAACAGCCCGGCGAAAATCCCGCAGGGGCCGAAGCCGACAACGACCGGGCGTACGCTCAGGTCGGCCGGCGCCTGGCCGACCATTTTGTAGCTGACATCCGGCGCCACGTTGACGTTACGGTCATCGGCGAACTTGCGCAGCACCGAGGCCTCATCGCGGACGTTGAGGTCGATGGTGTAGATGAAACACAGTTCGGAAGACTTTTTGCGCGCATCGTAGCTGCGCTTGAACAAGGTGAAGTCGAGCAAGTCATCGCTGGCGATGCCCAGGCGCTGCACGATGGCAGGGCGCAGGTCTTCATCGGGATGGTCGATCGGCAGCTTGAGTTCGGTGATTCGTAACATGGCGGGATCCGGTTCGCGGGGCGCACAACTGCGCCAGGGCGTTTGAAGCCGGCGATTATAAGCCGCAAAGACCGGTCCCGTGAGGCAAAAACGATCAGTCGTCGCGCGAACCGCCGAAATACCCGCAGCCGCGTTGCACCTGGCCGTTGATCCGCAGTTCGGCGCTCATGTGCTGGATACTGCCGTTGCTGCTGTCGACGCAGCGTTGCGGGGCGACCCACAATTCGATGTGCTGATTGTTGGCTTCGGTGCTGAGGTTGAATCGGCCATCGCCCAGTTGCTCTTCGACATAGGGCACCGCCAGAGGAGGCTGGCCGGCACGATCAATGACCATACCTTTGCCGCTGACACTCACTTTCCAGTCGGGGTTGTGGCCGGCAGCGCGCAGGATCAACTTTCTGAAATCGGGGTCTTCACAGGCGTTACCCGAGCGCTGGACGCGGTACAGCTGTTCCAGGTCCAGTTGGCCGTCGCCTGGGCCGGCCACGATCCGCCCGCGCACATCGGCAAACAGCCTGCCCTGGGCATTGGCCAGGTTCGCGGCCTGTTGCAGGACACTGGTGCCCCCCGTGTCGTTGACCACCAAACGACGCTGCTCGCCGCACGGCTGGAACAACAACTTGCCGTCGGCGGCGCTCAACTGCCCCTGCATGCGGGTCTGGCCGACGTGGGAGGCGCTTTCTCGGGATCCGTCGAATAACTGGCAGGCCGCGAAAAGAGGGAGCAGGGCAACAACGACTAAAGAACGGGCAACACGCATCTTGGGGTCTCCTGACAAGTGCCGCCACGTTACTCAGGCTGACCGTTCATCACAAGGCTGGAGTCGGTCTCCGGCAATGTAGAGGGTGATTTTCGGCAACATCTTGTGAATTATTTTGGGGCTGAGCGTCAGGATGCTAACGGTAAGCTGCCGCGCTTTTACAGGGGATGGGCATGAAAAAGTCAGCGGGCTGGAAGGTCGGTTTGTTTTTTATGGCGATGACAGGAGCCGCGGGCAGTCAGGCTGCCGAGGTCAATTTCGCTTCGGCAACCGACTTCACCCGGATGGAGTTGCTACTGAAGGACAACGACAATCTTCGTTCGGGGATTGAAATGACGGTCACGCTCAGCCCCGAAGCAACTGAGCGTATTCAGCGTATTACCCGTGAGTCGATAGGCCAGTACCTGACGCTATCGATCAATGGTCGGGAGATCTCTACCGCCAGGGTGATGTCGCCCTTGGGCGCCCAGTTCCGGGTGGTCGTCCCGAAAGCCATCGCCAAAGACCTGTTGCCCACGCTGGTTGATTGAGCTTGAAATGGCTCAGCCGACGTGAAAGGTCTGGCCTGTCTGCAGTCCTTCCACGCTCTTGGCGTAGGCCAATGCCACATCGGCTGCTGGAACCGGTTTGAAGCCGCGGAAGTACGGTGCGTATTTGCCCATGGCTTCGACCAGCACGTTCGGGCTGATCGAGTTGACCCTCAGGCCGCGCGGCAGTTCGATGGCGGCGGCGCGGACGAAGCTGTCCAGGGCGCCGTTGACCAGGGCTGCCGAGGCGCCACTGCGAATCGGGTCGTGGCTCAGTACGCCGGTGGTGAGGGTGAACGATGCGCCATCGTTGGCGAATTCACGGCCGATCAACACCAGATTGACCTGGCCCATCAGCTTGTCTTTCAGACCCAGGGCAAAGCTCTCTTCGGTCATTTCAGCCAATGGGGCGAAAGTGACGTTGCCCGCAGCGCAAATCAGCGCGTCGAACTTGCCGGTTTGTTCGAACAGTTTGCGAATCGAAGCGCTGTCGCTGATATCCACCTGCAAATCACCGCTGTTGCGGCCGATGCGCACGATTTCGTGGCGTTGGGACAGTTCCTTGTCGATGGCTGAACCGATGGTGCCGCCTGCGCCGATCAATAGAATCTTCATGCTGTCTTGCCTCCAGTGCGTTGAATGTGGCTTCAGTTTAGAGTGGATTTTCCCTTTAATAAGCGCACTAATAGGCAACCTTTGGTTTTCTATTGGAAACAATCCATGAGTGAAATGGATGATCTGGCGGCGTTTGCAGTGTTGGTCGAAGCCGGCAGTTTTACCTTGGCCGCACAACAGCTCGGCTGCAGCAAAGGGCAGTTGTCCAAGCGCATCAGCCAACTGGAAGCGCAGTTCTGCGTGGTGCTGCTCCAGCGTACGACTCGACGTTTGAGCCTGACGGCGGCCGGCGCGGCGTTGTTGCCGCAGGCGCAAGCCCTGGTGGTTCAGGTCGAGCGGGCGCGCCAGGCCCTGGCCCGGCTGAAGGACGATATGGCCGGGCCGGTACGTATGACGGTTCCGGTGTCGCTGGGGGAAACCTTCTTCGATGGCTTGCTGTTGGAGTTCTCCGCCAAATACCCCGAGGTGCAAATCGAACTGGAGCTCAGCAACAATTACCGCGATCTGTCCCGTGATGGATTCGATCTGGCGATTCGCGCCGACGTGGCCAGTGACCAGCGACTGGTGGCGCGCCCTTTGCTGGCCTGGCACGAAATGACCTGCGCCAGCCCGGCCTATCTGGAGCAATACGGTGAACCGCAGACACCCCAGGCGCTGGTCGAACACCGATGCCTGCTCAATAGCCACTACAGCGGTCGCGAGGAATGGCTCTATCACCAGCAGCATGAATTGTTGCGTGTGCGTGTCTGCGGACCATTTGCCAGCAACCATTACAGCCTGTTGAAAAAAGCTGCCTTAGGTGGCGCCGGCATCGCCCGCCTGCCGTCCTACCTGCTACCGGCGGAATTGGCCGACGGCCGTCTGCGCTGGCTCCTGCGTGACTATCAGACCCGGAGCATGCCGATGTACCTGGTGCATCCGTATCAGGGCGGGTTGCCCAAGCGCACACAGGTGCTGGCGGATTATTTGATGGGGTGGTTCAAGCGTAGTGGGGAGGCGCTGGATAGGCTGTAGCTAATTGCAGGATACGACAACTTGTGGCGAGCGAGCTTGCTCGCGCTGGGTCGCGTAGCGGCCCCAAAACCTGCAGTTGGGGTGCATCAGACGCATCGCATCGTCCGGCTATGCGACTGCTGCGCAGCCGAGCGGGAGCAAGCTCCCTCGCCACAAAAGCATCTTTTGCCAACAATAAAAAAACGGCCCGCGAAGGCCGTTTTTTTGTTTACCGCACAGGCTTAGCCGCCGAGGTACGCTTCGCGCACTTTCGGGTCGGTCAGCAAGGCTTCACCGGTGCCTTGCATCACCACCCGGCCGTTCTCCAGCACGTAGGCACGGTCAGCGATTTTCAACGCCTGGTTGGCGTTCTGCTCGACCAGGAACACCGTTACACCGTCCTTGCGCAGCTGTTCGATGATGTCGAAGATCTGCTGGATGATGATCGGTGCCAGGCCCAGCGACGGCTCGTCGAGCAGCAACAGCTTGGGCTTGCTCATCAGCGCACGGCCGATGGCGAGCATTTGCTGTTCACCACCGGACATGGTGCCGCCGCGTTGGCTAAAGCGCTCTTTCAGGCGTGGGAAAAGTCCGAGGACCTTGTCCATCTGTTCCTGATAATCGCCCTTGGCGGTAAAGAAACCGCCCATGGAGAGGTTTTCTTCCACGGTCAGTCGGGAAAACACCCGACGACCTTCCGGGACGACCGCGATGCTCTTGCGCATGATCTGCGAAGAGTCCTGGCCGACCAGTTCCTCACCCATGTAGCGAATGCTGCCACTGTGGGCTCGCGGCGAACCGCACAGGGTCATCAGCAGTGTGGACTTGCCGGCACCGTTGGCGCCGATCAGGGTCACGATTTCGCCTTGGCGGACCTCGACGTTGACGCTGTGCAGGGCCTGGATCTTGCCATAGAAGGTGGAAACGTTTTCGAACTGCAGCATTTACGCTTCCCCCAGGTAGGCTTTGATCACTTCAGGATTGTCGCGGATCTGTTCAGGCGTACCGTCGGCCAAGGGGGTGCCCTGGTTGATCACGACGATATGGTCGGAAATGCTCATGACCAGTTTCATGTCGTGTTCGATCAGCAGCACGGTGACGTTGTGCTCTTCTCGCAACACGCTGATCAGCGCCTTCAGATCTTCGGTTTCCTTGGGGTTCAGACCGGCAGCCGGTTCGTCGAGCATGAGGATCCGCGGGCGGGTCATCATGCAGCGGGCGATTTCCAGACGACGTTGCTGGCCGTAGGCCAAGGTACCGGCCGGACGGTTGGCGAACTCCTTGAGGTGAACCTTTTCCAGCCAGTACTCGGCGAAATCCATGGCCTCGCGCTCGCTCTTGCGGAACGAAGGGGTCTTGAACAGGCCGGACAGGAAATTGGTGTTCAGGTGACGATGCTGGGCAATCAAGAGGTTCTCGACCGCCGTCATGTCCTTGAACAGCCGCACGTTCTGGAAGGTACGCACCACACCTTTGAGGGCGATCTTGTGGCCGGGCAGGCCTTCGATCGGTTCGCCGTCCAGCTTGATGCTGCCGCCGCTCGGCTTGTAGAAGCCGGTCAGGCAGTTGAACACGGTGGTCTTGCCGGCGCCGTTGGGGCCGATCAGTGCAACCACTTGTTTTTCTTTCACGCTCAAGGCAACGCCGTTGACCGCCAGCAGGCCGCCGAAGCGCATGCTCAGATTTTCTACTTTAAGGATCTCGCGACTCATTTGCGCAGCTCCATGTGAGGACGTTGCATGGGCAGCAGACCCTGAGGGCGCCAGATCATCATCAGTACCATCAAGGCACCGAACATCAACATGCGGTACTCACTGAATTCACGCATCATTTCCGGCAGCAGGATCATGACCACGGCCGCCAGGATCACGCCCAGTTGCGAGCCCATGCCGCCCAGTACGACGATGGCGAGGATGATCGCCGACTCGATGAAGGTGAAGGACTCCGGGGTGATCAGGCCTTGACGGGCAGCGAAGAAGCTACCGGCGAAACCGGCGAAGCTGGCGCCCAGGGTAAAGGCCGACAGCTTGATCACGGTCGGGTTCAGGCCCAGTGCACGGCAGGCGATCTCGTCTTCACGCAACGCTTCCCACGCACGGCCCAGGGGCATGCGCAGCAGGCGGTTGATGACGAACAACGCAGCCAGCGCCAGGAGCAACGCAACCAGGTAAAGGAAGATCACCTTGTTGATCGAGTTGTATTCCAGGCCGAAATACTCGTGGAAGGTCTGCATCCCTTCGGCGGCCTTGCGTTCGAAGGTCAGACCGAAGAACGTCGGCTTCTCGATGTTGCTGATGCCGTTCGGCCCGCCAGTCAGGCCGGTCAGGTTACGCAGGAACAGACGGATGATTTCACCGAAGCCCAGGGTCACGATTGCCAGGTAGTCGCCGCGCAGACGCAGCACCGGGAAGCCCAGCAGGAAGCCGAAGCTGGCGGCCATCAGGCCGGCGATCGGCAGGCAGATCCAGAAGCTCAGACCGTAGTAGTGCGACAGCAGCGCGTAGCTGTAGGCGCCGACGGCATAGAAGCCGACGTAACCGAGGTCGAGCAGGCCCGCCAGGCCGACCACGATGTTCAGGCCCAGGCCGAGCATCACGTAGATCAGCACCAGTGTCGCGATGTCTACCGCACCACGGGAGCCGAAGAACGGCCATACCAGGGCACCGGCGATCAGGGCAATGATCAACCAGCGCTGGGTGGTCGGCAGGGTCAGGAAGTTACTGGCCTTGGCCGGAATCAGCGGCATGCGCGGCGAGGAGCGCCAGGCCGAGCTGATTTGCTGGTCAAACAAGACACGCAAGAACATCAGTACCGAGCACACGGCAATGGTGATCAGTGTGGCGTTATTGGTGCCATGGACTTCGAGGTTGATGCCGACGATGGTCAGCTTCAGACCCAGTACCGGGTAGGCTACGGCCCATACCAGCAAGGCGCTGAAGAACGCCTGTTTAATATTCCTAGTCATACTTTCTCAACCTCCGGACGGCCCAGCAGGCCGGTTGGCCGGAACAACAACACCAGAACCAGGAGACCGAAGGCCACGACGTCCTTGTACTGGTCGCCGAAAATGTCGGCACCGAAGGCTTCCGCCACGCCCAGTACCAGCCCGCCGAGCATGGCGCCCGGGATGCTGCCGATACCGCCCAGTACCGCTGCGGTGAAGGCCTTGAGGCCGACCAGGAAACCGGCGTTAGGGTTGATCACGCCGTATTGCATGCTCAGCAGCACGGCCGCGATGGCCGCCAGAGCGGCACCGATGACGAAGGTCAGGGCGATGATGTTGTTGGTGTTGATACCCAGCAGGTTGGCCATCTTGATGTCTTCGGCACAGGCGCGGCAGGCGCGGCCCAGGCGAGAGCGGGAGATGAACAGGGTCAGGCCGAGCATGGCGACCAGGGTCACCACGAACACCACGATTTGCATGTAGGAAATCAGCACTTCATGTGCGCCACCTGGCCCGAAGGCAAAGTTGCCCGGAATCAGGTTGGGGATGGATTTGTCCTTGGAGTCTTGCGCCAGCAGAACCGTGTTCTGCAGGAAGATCGACATGCCGATGGCGGAAATCAGCGGGATCAGACGGTTGCTGCCGCGCAGGGGGCGGTAGGCGATCCGTTCGATGCTGTAGCCGTAGGCACTGGTGACGACGATGGTCGCCAGGAAAGCGGCGGTCATCAACAGTGGAACACTGTCGAGTCCCAGCATGGCCAGCCCGGCAATGGCGATGAACGCCACGTAGGAGCCGATCATGTACACCTCGCCGTGGGCGAAGTTGATCATTCCAATGATGCCGTAAACCATCGTATAGCCGATGGCGATCAGGGCATACGTGCTGCCAATGGTCATGCCATTAACCAGCTGTTGGAAGAAGTGATAGATGTCAGGCATTACAGCGCTCCTAAAAACCTGATACGCATTTCACTGGTGGAGTCATTTTCCCGCCCGAGCCCCGTGGATCTGCATCCACTTCGAATTCGGGGTTTGCCAGCGAACCGCTGATGACGGTTTTGAGATTTTCAGGTGGGGAGACTAGCGGATCACGCCAGCGCGGCCCAAATACGTTCGTAAAACAAAGCCCACGGCACGCCGTGGGCTTTATTGGCAGTCAGTCAGGCAGCGCCTTACTGAGGCGAAGCTTCAGTTTTTGGTTTGCCGAAGTGCCACTCGTAAACCACGAATTTGAAGTCTTTCAGGTCGCCCTTGTCGTCGAAGCTCAGGTCGCCAGTTGGAGTCTTGAAGGTGCCTTTGTGGATGGCTTCAGCCACTTTGGCGGTGTCTTCGGACTTGGCGGTCTTGATGCCTTCGGCGATCACTTCCACAGCCGAGAAGGCCGGGAACACGAACGGACCGCTCGGGTCTTCTTTCTTGGCCTTGAATGCTTCAACCAGGGCCTTGTTCGAAGGGTCTGCGTCGAAGGACTTCGGCAGGGTTACCAGCAGGCCTTCGGAAGCGTCCTTGGCGATCTGCGAAATGGAGTCGTTACCCACGCCTTCCGGACCCATGAACTTGGCTTTCAGGCCTTTTTCCTGGGATTGACGCAGGATCAGGCCCAGCTCCGGGTGGTAGCCGCCGTAGTAGACGAAGTCGACGTTGGCTTGCTTGAGCTTGGCGATCATCGAGGAGAAGTCCTTGTCGCCGGCGTTGACGCCTTCGAACACGGCAACCTTGACGCCTTTGCCTTCCAGGGTTTTCTTCACGGCGGTGGCGATGCCTTCACCGTATTGCTGTTTGTCGTGCAGAACAGCAACGATTTTCGGTTTTACGTGATCGGCAATGTAGTTACCGGCGGCAGGGCCCTGGGCGCTGTCCAGACCGATGGTACGGAAGACCATTTTGTAACCACGGGCGGTGATGTCCGGGCTGGTGGCAGCCGGGGTGATCATGATCACGCCTTCGTCTTCGTAGATGTCCGAAGCCGGTTGGGTGGAGCTGGAGCACAGGTGGCCGACCACGAACTTGACGCCGTCGTTGACGACTTTGTTCGCTACCGCTACCGCTTGTTTTGGATCGCAGGCGTCGTCGTATTCAACGGCTTCGAGTTTCTTGCCGTCTACGCCGCCTTTGGCGTTGATTTGTTCGATGGCCATTTTGGCGCCACTGAACTGCATGTCGCCGTATTGGGCTACAGGACCGGTCTTGGGGCCGGCGATGCCGATCTTGATGGTGTCAGCTGCGAACGAATGGCTGGCAACCCCGGCCAGAACCATAGCGGCAAACAGTTTGGAAATCTGCTTAGTAGCCTTAGTCATAGTGCTCCACTCTTACTGTTGTAATTTTTATAGTCCTGGCGCCGTAGGCAGCAGAACCGGGTCAGTATCCACGACATTCCCCGGAAAAGCCCCCTCGGCAACTGTACCGGTACAGTGTAGAGCGCCGATTGTCAGCCTGGGAAGCTGGCGCCGGGGGACAAAACTTGGGCGTGTCGCTTATTTGAAATAAAAAGACAGAATTGCGGCGGGGATTTGACGGGCTTATAGCCATATTCCGTGCATTCCCTGGCGTTCCTGCTCTTTTCTTTCGGTACTGCAAATTGCAACCGGGTTTTTCTGCCAGACCACCGACGTTATCATTGCGTCAATTTCAT
>DATMUG010000272.1:0-3954 GCA_035563915.1 Pseudomonas sp.
TTTCCTAAAAAGTCTTTCGAGGAGCTCGACGGTGGCCAACTCACCTTCCGCCAAAAAACGTGCAAAACAGGCTGAGAAGCGTCGCAGCCACAACGCCAGCCTGCGTTCCATGGTTCGTACCTACATCAAGAATGTAGTTAAGGCCATCGACGCAAAAGACGCTGCTAAAGCACAAGCTGCTTACGTTCTGGCTGTGCCAGTTATCGACCGCATGGCCGATAAAGGCATCATCCACAAGAACAAGGCTGCTCGCCATAAGAGCCGTCTGAATGGCCACGTTAAGGCCCTGAACGTTGCCGCTGCTGCCTAAGCGACGCGTTCACTAAAAAACCGACCTCAGGGTCGGTTTTTTATTGCCTGTGATTTGATAAATACAGCGCAAAAAAATGTGGGAGCAGGCTTGCTCGCGAAGAGGAGTGTCAGTCGACGTATATACCGCCTGAAACACCGCCTTCGCGAGCAAGCCCGCTCCCACATTGGGATGCGCGTGAATTTACTGAGGGCTTGCCCAGGGCAAAATCGGAATCGCCGTCACCGCATTCTGCGGACTACCCTCGATCAAACGATCGCTGTAGACCAGATAAACCAGCGTATTGCGCTTCTTGTCGAGAAAACGCACCACCTGCATGGTCTTGAATACCAGGGACGTGCGCTCCTTGAACACCTCGTCACCATCCTTGAGCTCACCCTTGAACTTGATCGGCCCGACCTGACGACAGGCAATGGAAGCTTCCGCGCGATCCTCGGCCAACCCCAAACCACCCTTCACACCACCCGTCTTGGCGCGCGACAGGTAGCAGGTCACCCCCTCGACCCTCGGATCATCAAACGCCTCGACGACGATCCGGTCGTTGGGACCCACAAACTTGAACACCGTCGACACTTGGCCGATTTCCTCGGCCGACGCCAGCAACGGCATCGCCAGCAGCAATCCCAACAATCCTTTTGCCATACGCATTCAGATATTCCTTCAGACAAGAATCAGGTTATCGCGATGAACCAGCTCCGGCTCCGCCATGTAACCCAGCAGTCCGACGATCGCATCCGAGGACTGGCCGATGATTTTTTGCGCTTCCAGCGCGCTGTAATTGGCCAGGCCACGGGCGATCTCTCGACCATCCGGCGCGACGCACACCACCATCTCGCCGCGACGGAAGCTGCCTTGAACCAGCTTCACGCCCACCGGCAGCAAGCTTTTGTTGCCTTCGGACAGCGCCGTCACCGCCCCCGCATCCAGCACCAATGTGCCACGGGTTTGCAAATGCCCGGCCAGCCACTGCTTGCGCGCAGCCAGCATGCCGCGCTCAGGAGATAGCAACGTCCCGATGCGCTCACCCGCCTTGAGGCGATCCAGCACCCGCTCGAGGCGCCCGCCAACAATGATCGTATGCGCCCCGGAACGTGCCGCAAGACGTGCCGCACGCAATTTGGTCTGCATGCCACCACGCCCCAGCGCACCGCCGGTCCCGCCCGCCACCGCATCGAGCGCCGGATCATCGGCACGCGCCTCGTAAATCAACTTGGCATCGGGATTGTTGCGCGGATCGGCGTCGAACATGCCATCGCGATCCGTCAGGATCACCAGCAGATCGGCCTCGACCAGATTGGCCACCAGCGCCGCCAGCGTGTCGTTATCGCCGAAACGAATTTCATCGGTAACCACAGTGTCGTTTTCATTGATCACCGGAATGACCTTCAGCTCGACCAACGCGCGCAGTGTGCTACGGGCATTCAGGTAGCGCTTGCGGTCGGACAGGTCGTCGTGGGTCAGCAGAATCTGCGCAGTGTGCCGGCCATGCTCGGCGAAGCTCGACTCCCAGGCCTGCACCAACCCCATCTGACCGATTGCAGCCGCAGCCTGGAGCTCGTGCATCGCACTGGGTCGCGAGGTCCAGCCCAGACGGCTCATGCCTGCCGCCACCGCCCCTGAGGACACCAGCACCAGCTCAACGCCCGCCTCATGCAAGGCCACCATCTGCTCCACCCAGACACCCATTGCCGCGCGGTCCAGACCCTTGCCGTCCGCCGTCAGCAAAGCGCTGCCGATTTTCACGACCCAACGCTGCGCACCCGTCACCTTGCTCCGCATCATCTTCAACCTTAGCTCGAGGACAGCGCGACCTAGCACTGCCCGTAACGTTATTCGTGGTTATTCGTGACCAACAATCGATTTCCAGATACTAAAACGCCGCTCGATTGAGCGGCGCTTAAGTTTATCGCAACGGATCAGTCACGCACGTAAATGATTTCCGGACCGTCTTCATCATCCACATCTTCTTCATCCCAATCATCGTCACCGATGTCGTGGACCGACTTCACACCACTGCGACGCAGGGCACGCTGATCATCCAGCGCCTGCAGTTGCGCACGGGCTTCGTCTTCGATGCGCTGATCGAGCTCGACCAGCTCTTCTTTGTAAGCCGGGTCGTTAGCCAGACGATCAGCACGATCTTCCAGGTAACGCATGATGTCGTGGCACAGACGCTCGGTGTTCTGCTTGGCGATGGCCGAGATCACGTAAACCGGACCGGTCCATTCCAGGCGATCAACGATTTCCTTGACCCGGGCATCGTGCTCTTCTTCGAGGATCTGGTCGCTTTTGTTCAGGATCAACCAGCGATCACGCTCAGCCAGGGACGGGCTGAACTTGGTCAGCTCGTTGACAATCACTTCAGCCGCCTCGGCAGCATCGGACTCATCCAGTGGCGCCATGTCGACGAGATGCAACAACAGACGGGTGCGCGACAGGTGCTTGAGGAAGCGAATCCCCAGGCCCGCGCCATCGGAGGCACCTTCGATCAGCCCTGGAATGTCCGCAATCACGAAGCTTTTCCAGCGATCGACACTGACCACGCCCAGGTTTGGCACAAGGGTGGTGAACGGGTAATCGGCGACTTTCGGCTTGGCGGCCGACACCGAACGGATAAAGGTACTTTTGCCTGCGTTCGGCAAACCCAACAGCCCCACATCCGCCAGCACTTTCATTTCCAGCTTGAGATCACGCTGCTCGCCCGGCTTGCCCGGCGTCGTCTGGCGTGGCGCGCGGTTGGTACTGGATTTGAATCGGGTGTTACCCAGTCCATGCCAGCCACCGTGAGCCACCAGCAGTTTTTGACCAGCCTTGGTCAAATCGCCGATCACTTCCTGGGTGGCAGAGTCGATCACCGTGGTGCCGACCGGTACGCGCAACACCAGATCTTCACCTTTCTTGCCGGTGCAGTCAGTGCTGCCGCCGTTAGAGCCACGCTCGGCATCGAAGTGCCGGGTGTAACGGTAGTCCACCAGGGTATTGAGGTTCTCGTCGGCCATCATGTAGATGGAACCGCCATCACCACCATCACCGCCGTTCGGACCACCGTTTTCGATGAATTTTTCGCGACGGAAGCTCATGCAACCGTTTCCGCCATCACCAGCCTTTACTCGGATCGATACTTCATCAACAAACTTCATAACAAAACGCCTCTCGCCATACGGACGAGCCGAAAAACACTAAGACATAAGACTCTTGCAAAGATGAGCGCAGCGACCCCAAAACACGACCCGCATCGCACGCCGACAGCCCATACAAACAGCTTTGCAAGAGACTCACCCCACAAACGAAAAAGCCCCGTCGCAAGACAGGGCTTCTCCAGCATTCTCGCAGTTAGGCTGCGACAACACTCACGTAACGACGACCGAAGGCGCCTTTTACTTCGAACTTGATCACGCCTTCGACTTTAGCGAAGAGAGTGTGATCCTTACCCATGCCAACGCCGTAGCCAGCGTGGAATTGGGTGCCGCGCTGACGCACGATGATGTTGCCTGCTTTGATAGCCTGGCCGCCATACATCTTCACGCCAAGGCGTTTGGCTTCTGAGTCGCGACCGTTACGGGTACTACCACCAGCTTTTTTGTGTGCCATGAGTTCAATTCTCCTAGTGAGGAATTAGGCTGTAATTAAGCCTGAATACCGGT
>DATMUG010000273.1:0-4388 GCA_035563915.1 Pseudomonas sp.
CTTTTGACTTTGATTTTTCAAGATCAAAAGATCGCAGCCTTCGGCAGCTCCTACACAGGGTGAAGCGTGCGATGTCCCAAGAAGATTGCCTCCACCACCCGGAGCCGAACCATGCAGCGTTCCATTGCCACCGTATCCCTGAGCGGTACCCTGCCGTAAAAACTCGAAGCCATTGCCGCCGCCGGCTTCGATGGCGTCGAAATTTTCGAGAACGACCTTCTCTACTACGACGGCAGCCCGCGGGAAATTAAACAGATGTGCGCCGATCTCGGGATCGCCATCACCCTGTTTCAACCGTTCCGGGATTTCGAAGGATGCCGTCGTGACCGCTTGTCGCGAAACCTGGAGCGGGCTGAGCGCAAGTTCGACCTGATGCAGGAATTGGGCACCGACCTGGTGCTGGTGTGCAGCAACGCCTCTGCGGATTCGCTGGGTGATGAACAAATGTTAGTCGATGATTTGCGCCTGCTGGCCGAACGTGCCGGCGCGCGCGGCTTGCGCATCGGCTATGAGGCATTGGCCTGGGGCCGGCATGTGAACACGTGGCAACAGGTGTGGAACATTGTCCGTCAGGCTGATCACCCGAGCCTCGGTGTGTTGCTCGACAGTTTCCATACGCTGTCGCTCAAGGGTGATCCCGGCGCCATCGCCGAGATCCCCGGCGACAAGATCTTCTTCGTACAAATGGCCGACGCACCGATCCTGGCCATGGACGTGCTGGAGTGGAGCCGGCACTTCCGTTGCTTCCCCGGCCAGGGCGAGTTCGATCTGCCGGGCTTCCTCGCGCCGATCATCAAGAGTGGCTACACCGGGCCGCTGTCGCTGGAAATCTTCAACGACGGTTTTCGCGCCGCACCACCACGGGCCAACGCCGCCGACGGTTTACGTTCCCTGCTGTACCTGGAGGAAAAGACCCGCCAACGCCTGGAGCAAGAGGCCAACCCGCCGGCCAATCGCGACATTCTGTTCGAAACGCCGGCTGCCAGCGAATACAACGGCGTCGAGTTTCTCGAGTTCGCCGTGGACGAAAGCCTCGGCGCGAAACTGTCCCACTGGCTGGAGCGCCTGGGCTTCGTCAAGGCCGGCCAGCATCGCTCCAAGAGCGTCAGCCTGCTGCGCCAGGGCGATATCAACTTGATCCTCAACTCCGAGCCTTACTCGTTCGGGCACAGTTTCTTCGAGGCCCACGGTCCCTCGCTGTGCGCCACCGCCCTGCGGGTCAAGGACAGTGCCAGCGCCCTGGCCCGGGCTGTGGCTTACAAAGGCCAGCCCTACCGCGGACTGGTCGGCCCCAATGAGCTGGAACTCGCCGCCGTGCGTGCGCCGGATGGCAGCCTGATTTACCTGGTGGACCAGGACGCCGACGTCTACGGCACCGACTTCAACCTGCTGCCCGATGCGGTGACCCACGGTGGCTTGAAGCGCATCGATCACATGGCCATGGCACTGCCCGCCGACAGCCTCGACAGCTGGGTGCTGTTCTACAAGAGCCTGCTGGACTTCGAAGCCGACGATGAAGTGGTCTTGCCCGATCCCTATGGTCTGGTGAAAAGCCGGGCCCTGCGCAGCCGGGACAGTTCGATACGCCTGCCGCTGAACATTTCCGAGAACCGCAACACGGCAATCTCACACGCGCTGTCGAGCTATCGCGGTTCTGGCGTGCATCACATCGCCTTCGATTGCGACGATATCTTTGCCCAGGTCAGCCGGGCGAAAGAAGCCGGGGTTCCGCTGCTGGATATTCCGCTCAACTACTACGACGATCTGGCGGCGCGCTTCGATTTCGACGATGAGTTCCTCAGTGAACTGGCCTATTACAACGTGTTGTACGACCGCGATGCCCAAGGAGGCGAGCTGTTTCACGTGTACACCGAGCCGTTCGAAGGACGCTTCTTCTTTGAGATCATCCAGCGCAAGAACGGCTATGCCGGTTATGGTGCGGCGAACGTGGCGGTACGTCTGGCGGCCATGGCCAAATCACGAAGTGGCGCCGTCCGTCAGGCAAAGTTGTAGGAAAATCGTAATCGCTTCGACAAACCGCTGCCGCACGGCTTCCTTCACCGTGCGGCGCGGCTCATAATCCTCTGCTTGTGCATGATGGCCGTGAGCCCGCAATGACAATGACTTCAGACATCTCCGAAGCGCCCGAGCAGCCAATTGCCGAGCCGCGCAAGAGTCGCAAGAACAACCCGGAAAAAACCCGCGAGAACATCCTGCAAGAGGCGATTGTCGAGTTCGTCCAGCAAGGGTTGTCCGGTGCTCGCGTCGATGCCATCGCCGAGCGCATCCATACTTCCAAGCGCATGATCTATTACTACTTCGGCAGTAAGGAACAGCTCTACGTCGAGGTTCTGGAAAAGCTGTACGGCGATATTCGCAACACCGAAAACCGCCTGCACCTGACTGAACTGGCGCCGGTGGAGGCGATTCGGCGGCTGGTGGAGTTCACCTTCGATCACCATGACCGCAACGTCGATTTCGTGCGCATCGTCAGCATCGAGAACATTCACAACGCCGAGTATGTGAAGCAGTCCGATGCCATCAAGGCGATGAACAACACCATCCTCGATTCGTTGGGCGAGATTCTGCGTCGCGGTGCCGAACTGGGCGTGTTCCGTGGCGGCCTTGATCCGTTGGATGTGCATTTGCTGATCAGTTCGTTCTGCTTCTATCGCGTATCGAACCGTCATACCTTCGGTGAGATTTTTCAGATCGACCTGCCGGATGAAAGCGTCAAGCAGCGTCATCGCGAAATGATCTGCGAGTCGGTTCTGCGCTACTTGCAGGCCTGATCTGGGGCGAGTGCTGATGATTGTGGCGAGGGAGCTTGCTCCCGCTTGAGTGCGTAGCACTCACCAAATAATGGATTGTTTCCAGAATTTGTGGGCTGTCGAGCAGCCCAACGCGAGCAAGCTCGCTCGCCACATAAGATGGTTCAGACGTTCATGCTCTGAAAGTGCGCCAGCATCCGCTGCGCATCCGGCACCACGCCGCTGAACAATTCAAACGCTTTCACTGCCTGGAACACCGCCATGTTGCCGCCATCGAGCGTGCGGCAACCCAGGGCGCGGGCATTGCGCAACAGTTCCGTTTCCAGTGGGAAGTAGACAATCTCCGCCACCCACAACGCAGCGCGCAGCAACTCGACCGGTACCGGCATGCCCGGCAGTTTTTTCATCCCCATGGGCGTGGTATTCACCAGGCCGTCTGCCTCGATCAGGGTGCCAGCCAGGTCATGGCCGGCCACTGCACGGCCGTTGCCGAAATGCTGATTGAGGTTGTCCGCCAGACTCTGGGCGCGGCTGGTGTCCACATCGAAAATGCTCAGCTGCCTTACGCCTTCGCTCAGTAGCGCGTGGGCGACTGCCGCGCCGGCTCCGCCGGCCCCCATCTGGACGACTCGTTCAACGGCTACGCCCTTCAGGCCCCGGCGAAAACCTTCGGCAAATCCCAGGCAATCGGTGTTGTGACCGATGCGTTTGCCGTCCTTGAGCACCACCGTGTTCACCGCGCCGATGCCGCGAGCTTCCGGCGACAGTTCGTCCAGCAGCGGGATGATCGCCTGCTTGCACGGAAAGGTGATGTTCAGGCCGGTGAAGTTCATGCGTTCGGCGGCCGTCAGCAGTTCAGGCAGGGCGTTGCTGTCCAGTTGCAACTGATCGAGGTCGATCAGGCGATAGAGGTAGCGCATGCCCTGGGCGTCGCCTTCATGCTCGTGCAGTGCGGGCGTCCGTGAGGCCTGGATGCCGGCGCCGATCAGGCCGGCCAATACCGTTTGATTCTGCTTCACGATGTTCACCCTTTCAGACGTTGGCTGAAGTGCTCCAGCGCCAGGCGATAGCCGTGGCTGCCAAACCCGGCCATGACCGCGGTGGCAATGGCTGACACGAAGGAGTGGTGGCGGAAAGGCTCGCGGGCGTGGACGTTGGACAGGTGCACTTCAATCACTGGCAATTCGCTGGCGACCAGCGCATCGCGGATGGCCACCGAAGTGTGGGTCCAGGCCGCGGGGTTGATCACGATCCCGGCACAACGGCCGCGGGCGCCATGAATCCAGTCGAGCAGCTCGCCCTCATGATTGGTCTGGCGAAACTCCACCGCCAGGCCGAACTCTTCGGCGGCACGGCCACACAGATTTGAAATGTCGGCCAGGGTTTCATGGCCATAAGTTGCCGGTTCACGGGTGCCCAGCAGGTTCAGATTGGGGCCGTTGAGCACCAGAATGATGGGGGACATCGAAGATTCTCCACTTATTATTTTTGGCATTGGCCGAGGTTTCAGCCTGTGGAGATAAATTGTACTAACTGGTTAATGCGGTCAATTGAACAGCGTACCTGCTAGCGTTTTGTGTGCGGTGATCGAACATCTAAAAAGATCGCAGCCTTCGG
>DATMUG010000274.1:0-4400 GCA_035563915.1 Pseudomonas sp.
CCGGCCACGCGGGTCTGGCAGGTCAAGGACGAGACGTGCACCGGCCGCGCCGGCGCCGGGTTGCAAGACCTCGCCCGTCCGCTGGCACGCTTGATTCTGGGCGCCGTCGAATGCGCCGAGCCGGTCAGCGAAACCCGTCACGAAGCCCTGCCGGTGGAGTTATCCACAACCGTCGCGCGCAGCTTGTCGCGCATCGAGGATCTGGGCGCGGTGGCGGTGGACCCGGCAGCGATTCCCATGGCCGAGGCCGAGTTCATTTTCTCCGGCGGCAACGGGGTCAAGGACTGGGACCTGTTCCACCAGACCGCTGCGGCACTGGGGGCCACCGAAGGTGCCTCCCGGGTGGCGGTGGACGACGGCTTCATGGCCCGCGACCGTCAGGTCGGTGCGTCCGGGACCTGGGTCACCGCACGGGTCTACGTGGCGGTGGGGATTTCCGGGGCGATCCAGCACCTGCAAGGCATCGGTGCCTGCGACAAGGTGGTGGCGATCAACCTCGACCCTGGCTGCGACATGATCAAACGGGCGGACCTGTCGGTGATCGGCGAGAGCGCCGAGATTCTTCGAGCCTTGATCGCGGCGGTAGAGGCTTATCGCAACGACGCCAAGCGCGATGCGGCTTAAGGGAAGGAAAGGGTTATGAGCACGAAAATCATCAGCCTGGTGTCCATCGGCGCCCACCCGACCTCCGGTCGCCCGCGTCGTGCGGAACAGGATGCGCGGGCGGTGGAACTGGGTCTGCAACTGGCTGGGGATAACTTGCAGGTGCTGCATGCCGGCGATGTTGGCGAGCCTGCGCTGCGGGCTTATCTGGGCATGGGCCTGGAACAGCTTCACGTGTTGGAACAGCCCGAGGGCGCTGATGCGCTGCCGGCATTGACCAGCTATCTGCGCGATGCTGGGGCTCAAGTGGTGTTGACCGGCAGTCAGGCGGAAACCGGCGAAGGCTCGGGCATGCTGCCATTCCTGCTGGCCGAAGGCCTCGGCTGGCCGCTGGTGGTGGGATTGGCCCAGGTCGAATCCATCGACGGCGGGTCGGCGCTGGTGCTGCAGGCCTTGCCCCGTGGGCAGCGTCGTCGCCTGAAGGTGCGCCTGCCGTTCCTGGCGACTGTGGATAACGCCGCGCCCAAACCACGGCAGAGCGCCTACGGCCCGGCCCGGCGCGGGGTGTTGCAGGCCGATGAAGTCGAAGTGGTCGATGATGAACTGCTGGCGGTCGCCACCTTGCAACCGGCCAAGCCACGGCCCAAACGCTTGAAGGTGATCAAGGCCAAGAGCGGCGCCGACCGGATGAAAGCCGCAACGGCCAAAGCCAGTGGCGGAGGGGGACAAGTGCTCAAGGGCGTAACGGCGCAAGCTGGGGCTGAGGCCATTCTCAAACTGCTCATCGAAGAAGGCGTGGTCCGCTAATCGCATAGTCACCTCGAGTCCAATGTGGGAGCGGGCTTGCTCGAGAAAGCAGCGTGTCAGTGACATTAATATTGCCTGACCCACCGCCTTCGCGAGCAAGCCCGCTCCCACAGGGTTCGTGTAACCCCTAGTGTGTGAGGAAACAATGGCAGTTGAATTTCGTTCTGCGGTCCGCGCGGATGCGCGGGAGATTGCGCGGTTGTTCCAGATTTCATCCGAAGGCGCTTCAGATTACATCTGGAGCCAGATCGCAGAGCCCGGCCAGGATCTGCTCGACGTAGGTGCCATCCGTTATGCCCGCGATGACGTGGATTTCTCTTACCAGAACTGCCTGATTGCCGAGAGCAACGGTGAAGTCATCGGCATGATGCACAGCTACGTGATGCGCCACGACCCGTTCGCCGAACCGGTCACCGACCCGGTGCTGGCGCCCTACGCGACCATGGAAATCCCCGACACCCTGTACATTTCCAGCCTTGCACTGCATGAGGGCTGGCGCAATCAGGGCCTGGGCAAGCAGTTCCTCGCCTACGCCTACGACCGCGCCAACCAGCTGGGGCTCAATGGCCTGAGCTTGATCGACTACGCCGCCAACACCGGCGCCCGGCGTTTCTACGAGCGCCACGGCTTTCGTGTGGTCGACACCTGCCAGATCACGCCGCATCCGATGATTCGGGTCACGGGTGAGGCCTACCTGATGTACCGGCCGTAACGCCGATCCCCCCCCCCTGACCTGTGGGGAACAACTGCCTTTGTGGCGAGGGAGCTTGCTCCCGCTCGGCTGCGCAGCAGCCGTATAACCTGCGGATGCGGTGTGCCTGTCCCAAACCGGATCGCCTGAAATCGGGGCCGCTTCGCAGCCCGGCGCGAGCAAGCTCGCTCGCCACAGGAGTCGGTAGCCAGACACAAGCGGGCTTGCCCGCACCGCCTGCTTCTGCAAAAAGCATGTACGTTGAGCTACATTTTCAGGGTGCGCTGGTCAGGGTGCAGCACGCAGTCAGGGAGCTTTCAGAGGTTCAGCGCTTGTTCATAAAACCTGGTTTTTATGAGTGGGTTGGCCATGAAGCCGGTGAATCGAGTGCTCCTTGCCTGGGTTGTTCTGGTGTCCACCGGATGGCTGGCCGCCACCCGGCCGAACGCGGCTGAGGCCCGCGTGTTGCCCGAGCCTGGCTTCTCGCAATGGTTGGCGTCGGAGCAAGGGCAGAAAGCCTCCCTGGCGCAATTGCGCGAGCGTTGCGAGCTGGTGCCGGATCTGGGCAAGAACCTCGATTGTTCAGTGACGGTGATCGCCCGGATGTTCGAGCTCAAGGCCGCCAACCAGTTGCCGGATTACTACCAGGCCATCCAGCGCCGACACGCTCGGGCCATCAAGGCTGATCCGGAACTTGAAATCCTGTTTTCGATGTTCGGCGCTCAGTCCCTCGCCACGCTGCGCACCACGGGTGATTTCACAGTAAGGCGAGCGGCGCGGCGCGAAGTGCTGAAGATTCATCCGTACGCCAGCGATCATTTCATTGCGCAACAGGTGCTGCCCTTCATCGATGTCAGTGGCGGCAATGGTCATTCGGCGCGATTCGTCCTCGACACCGGCGCTCCGCAGACCCGCGTCAATGTCGACACCGCGAGGTTGATGGGCATCAAGCTGCTGACTGACTCCCATTACGCCTACAGCACGTTTTACGGCGAAAACAATCTGTCGGCCAGGCTGGGCGTCATCGAGTCGCTGAGGATCGGTTCAAGCGAATTTCGCAACGTGCTGGTGTTCGTCAGTGATCGGGACAACCTGCTGGGGCTGGATCTGATCAGCAAGCTGGGGCGGTTGAAAATCACCCGCAAGACCCTGGAACTCAATCCGCTGCCTTCCGCGCGCTGCGACTCACCGATTACCTACACCCGCATGGATCTCAACCAACGCCTGACCATCGCCGCCAGCCTGGACAACCGCACGACCCAGGCCATCGTCGATACCGGCAATGTCGATTACCTGACCTCGGCCTTGCCCGGTGAGCCAGTCAACGTGGTGCAGACTCTCACCCCAGGCAACTCCCCGCTCAATACACCCCAAAGGCAACGCTACCAAACGTTCAAGGGCGTGCTGAACTTGCCCGGCCACAGCCTGCCGATCACCTACAAATACTATCCGGGCTTCACCATCCCGACGTCCTGGGTGAGGGGGCGGTATGTGCCGTCGATTCTCCTGGGGTGGCAGGCGTTGGATGATTTTGAATTGAATCTGGATATCGAGGCGGGACACTCGTGTTTTAACAAGGTTTGAAGACGTGAAGTGATTGTCGACGTGTTTACCCACAATCCCTGTTGGCGGATCTGTGGATAACGTGTTCGCCCCTTGCTTGAACCCTTGTGATTCGTGGCCTGTAGCCCTTCGTTCAAAAAACAACCAGCCTAAGCTGCGGTTTTTCATGGGTTTTTTCAGAGGATAAGTGCAGCACTTGCCCCCAATCTCTGTTGGCGCTTCTGTGGATAAGATGTTCGCTAACCGCTACAAGCCAAACAAACCGTGGCTTTCAAGGGTTTGCTCAAAAAACCATCAAACTGCTGCTTCTGGCCAGCTTGGCACTTGGATAACGCTGGAAATCCGCGGTCTCCAGCGGTTTTCCACAGTAGCCGTGAAGTTGTACCCAAAGTCTGTTGGTGCTTCTGTGGATAAGGTGTTCGCCATACGCTGAACGCCACGTATTACGTGCTTTTCAGAGTCTTGGTCGATAAATGATCAGGCGCTGGAGAAAACCGTCATTCTGAATAAGTCACGGATTTTCTTCAGATTCTGTGGAGAAATATTGCAGTCTTTCCACAGTTGTCCCCATTTGCTGTGGGTGGAGATGTGGATAACTTGTTTGCGGAAGGCTGCGGGCCGCGGGGGGTATAGCGCTGAACGGAATAGATCATATTTCGTACAGTTCTATTGGGTGAGGACAAAAAAGGGCAGTTGCTAACTGCGACGCCTCAACCGACCTGGAAAAAACCTTGCG
>DATMUG010000275.1:0-17722 GCA_035563915.1 Pseudomonas sp.
CAGTCACATCAATGTTGAATGTGCCGCCGTCTTCGCGAGCAAGCCGCTCCCACAAGGGATTGATTTTCAGCCTCACATAAAAAAGACAATCGGAGACACGCCACAATGGCTTTGGATTTATTCGTCGTACTCATCTACGCCGCCGCGATGCTGATACTCGGCTATTACGGCATGCGCAAGGCCAAGACCAACGAGGAGTTTTTGGTCGCCGGTCGTAACCTGGGCCCGACGCTCTACATGGGTACCATGGCCGCCACCGTCCTGGGCGGTGCGTCCACCGTGGGCACCGTACGCCTGGGCTACGTGCATGGCATCTCCGGTTTCTGGCTCTGCGCCGCGCTGGGTTGCGGCATCGTGGCGCTGAACCTGTTCCTTGCCAAACCGCTGTTGAAACTGAAGATCTACACCGTTACCCAGGTGCTGGAAAAACGCTACAACCCGATGGCCCGCTCCGCGAGCGCGGTCATCATGCTGGCCTACGCCTTGATGATCGGCGTCGTTTCGATCCTGGCAATTGGCACCGTCCTGCAAGTGCTGTTCGGCCTGCCCTTCTGGATTTCGGTACTGCTCGGCGGTGGCGTGGTGGTGATTTACTCGGCGATCGGTGGCATGTGGTCCCTGACCCTGACCGATATCGTCCAGTTCATCATCAAGACCGTGGGCCTGATGTTCATCCTGTTGCCGATCTGCCTGTACCGCGTCGGCGGCTGGGATGAGCTGGTGGCCAAACTGCCGGCGGCGAGCTTCAGCTTCACCACCATCGGCTGGGACACCATCATCACCTACTTCGTGATCTACTTCTTCGGCATCCTGATCGGTCAGGACATCTGGCAACGGGTGTTCACCGTCAAGACCGCCAAGATCGCGCAATACGCCGGTACCGCCGCAGGCATCTACTGCATCATCTACGGTCTGGCCTGCGCCCTGATCGGCATGGCCGCTCACGTACTGATCCCGGATCTGGACAACGTCAACAACGCTTTCGCCGCTATCGTGAAGCTGTCCCTGCCGGATGGTATCCGTGGTTTGGTCATCGCCGCGGCCCTGGCAGCGATGATGTCTACCGCCAGCGCCGGCCTGTTGGCTGCTGCTACCACCCTGAGCGAAGACCTGCTGCCTAAACTGCGTGGCGGCAAGCAGTCGAGCCTGGGTATGAACCGCATCGTCACCCTGTTGACCGGTATTGTCGTGCTGGGTATCGCCCTGGTGGTGAACGACGTGATCAGCGCCCTGACCCTGGCCTACAACCTGTTGGTCGGCGGCATGCTGATCCCGCTGATCGGTGCGATCTTCTGGAAACGCGCCAGCACCGCCGGCGCCATCGCCAGCATGGGCCTGGGCTTCGCCACCGCCCTGCTGTTCATGGTCAAGGATGGTCTGGATGCCAACACCCCGATCTACTACAGCCTGGTGGTCGGCCTGGTGAGCTTCATTGTGGTGAGCCTGATGTCTCGCCGCCCAGTTGCGGTGGCTAACGCCATCTAAGCTGAATATAACGACTTGATGCTTTCTTCGACGGGTGTGGCGTCGGTTGCCACACCCGTTTTTTTTCGTCTGGAGAAAAGCCTTGAAGATAGTTTCCCGCGATCAGTGGTTCGAGGTCAGACAGCTCAATGACGGCATTCGCCTGATCCATGAGCCGTACATTCGTCCCTTCTACCGCTGCAATCTCTGGCACGTGCAAGGGCGTGACAAGGATCTGCTGCTCGACAGCGGCTCCGGGCTGGTCAGCCTGCGCGAGCAATTGCCATGGATCACCGAGCGGCCGCTGGTGGCGGTGGCCAGCCATTGCCATTTCGACCACATTGCCGGCCATCACGAGTTCGCCGAACGCCTGGTGCACCCGGCCGAAGCGCAGATCCTCGCCGCGCCGGACGGTGACAACGATTTGAGTCGGGCCTTTGTCGGTGACGACATGTTCGAAGCGCACCCCGACTGCCCATTGTGCTACGCGCAGTATCGGGTCAAGGCGGCACCGGCCACCGGCATGATCGAAGAAGGCGATGTGCTGGATCTGGGCGACCGTGTGCTGCAAGTGCTGCACACGCCAGGGCATTCGCCGGGCGGCATCAGTCTGTATGAAGCGGCAACCCAAACCCTGTTCAGCGGCGACATCATCTATGACGGCCCGCTGATCGAAGACGCCTACCACTCCAACCTCGACGACTACGCCCGTAGCCTGCAACGCTTGCGTGCCCTGCCGATCCGCACGGTGCATGGCGGGCATTTCGGCAGTTTTTCCGGGGAGCACCTGCGCAACATGATTGACGAGTGGCAGCGCTCACACGGCTGAAGCCTGCTGTACTCAACGGCAGAAGCTATTTCAGGAACCCTCGCACGGACGTATTAACCCTGACGCCCCCGAAGAACCATCATGAAAAGAGCCGCCGTCCGCGCCGCCGTGCACCGCTTCATCAGCCGCCTGCTGGAGAGCCAGGAAGACTTCGACGACAACGCCAGCCTGATGCAGTTGGGATTGGATAAAACGGACATCGAAGAACTGATCTTCCACCTGGAAGACGAGCTCGGTTTGACGGCGTTCACTGCCGAGGAAGACCGGATGCTCAAGTCGGCCAGGACTGCGAATGACTTGAGTCGGTTTTTGATGGAGATTGGGCGGCATTGAAAACTTGCGCCTGCAGAGCCTCTGAGCACTCCGTGGCGAGGGAGCTTGCTCCCGCTCGAGGGCGAAGCCCTCGCAAAACCTGTCTAAAAGCGTCAACTGAAAAACGTGCAATCAAGAGGGGCAGCTTCGCAGCCCAGCGGGAGCAAGCTCCCTCGCCACAAAAAGCGCCCTCTTTCAGGTCGTGTTCGCTTACCGGCGGCGCTGCTGACGTCGGCGTTGCTCGTCGTCGGTACGAATAGGCACAGGTTGCAGAGGCGGTTCGATCAAACCGAGCGCGACACCCAGGTCATGCAGCCAGTTTTGGATTTTCTCTTTCATGATGCCCCCTTCAGGGTAGTGCCGAGCGACCGGAATTCTGTAGTCGCTTCGAACTGATGATAGTCCGAAGTTCTGAGCAATGCTCGTCGAAAGTGGCAATGATCTGTTACTGAATCGATCACAATCTGACACATTAAATCACGCAATCGCCCGAGCCTGGTGTTGTGCCGATGGATAGAGCGCCTGCTGCTCCTCGATCCAGGCATTCAGATTGGCCCCCACCATACCCTTGCGCCACATCAGCCAAGTGGTTGCGCTGGCAAAGGCTTCAGGCAGCGGATGGACCGCCACGCTTTCCCGGCCCGGCAGACTGGCGAGCATCGACTCCGACATCAGCGCCACGCCCGACCCGGCGATCACACAGGCCAGCATCCCCGGATAGGATTCGATCTCAATCGCCCGGCCCATGGCTGCCTGATCGTGGGAAAACCAGGATTCCAGGCGCATCCGGTAGGAACAGCCCTGACGGAAGGTGAACACCGAACGCCCTTCGACATCCCGTGCACTTTGAACCGGGGGATGATCGGCCTCGCTGATCAGCACCATCCGCTCCTCGCACAACAGCACGCCGTCGAGCACAGCAAGACCCGGTGGGCCATCCACCAGCGCCGCATCGAGCCGACCGGTGAGCAGCCCTTCGAACAACTCGCCACTGGGGCCGGATTGCACTTGCAGGTTCACCGCCGGATATCGCCGGTGATAACGCGCCAACAACGCCGGCAGATGTATGGCGGCGGTGCTGTACATGGTGCCGAGCACGAAGTCGCCGGCCGGTTGCCCGCCCTGGACCGCCGCGTGGGCTTCATCGTGCAGGGCAAACAGTTTGGCGGTGTAGTCCAGCAGGACTTTTCCCGCAGGCGACAGCTGCAGTCGCTGACGCTCGCGGACGAACAGCTCGACACCGAGCTGCTCTTCCAGCTGTTTGAGGCGGGTCGACAGGTTCGACGGCACCCGATGCAGGCGCTCGGCGGCACGGGTAATGGACTCTTCCTGCGCCACCGCCTGGAAGATGCGCAACTGGCTGAACTCCACGCCATTCTCCACATAAGAACAAGTCACCCACTATTGTTCTTTTATAAAGAATGTCAATCGATTCGATCAGCCGGCGCTTCAGGACTGCCCCAGCGCTTTGCGCAAGCGTCGGCGCAGCCACAGCTCGGCACTGACAAAGGTGATGCCCAACAGCACCAACACCGCACCGATGACAAAATTCACGCTCAGTTTTTCACCCAGCAGCACCACACCAAACGTCACGCCGAACAGCGGCGTCATGAACGAAAACACCGCCAGGTTCGCGGCCAGGTAACGGCGTAGCAGCCAGAACCACACCAGGTAGCTGAAGAACGACACCACCACCCCTTGAAACAGCACACTGGTCAGGGTCACGCCAGTCAGGCTGACATGGGTGATCTGGCCGCTGAACAAGGCGATCAACAACAGGCCGACGAAACCGACGATCAGTTGGTAGAACAATGTCAGCGTCACCGGTGCTTCGGATAAGCGCGAAGCCCGCACCACCACCGTGGTTGCGCCCCACGCGGCACCGGCCAGTACGCCCAGCGCATCGCCCAGCAACATGCGCGGATCGAGGTTGTCCCAGGACACGCCACCGGCAAACGCAATGGCGATACCGACAAACGCAAGGAGGATCCCCAGCCACTGCAACGGTCGCAAGCGCTCACTGGGCAACAGCCAATGCACACCCAGCGCGGTGAAAATCGGGGCGGTGTACAGGAATACCGACATATGCGCGGCCGTCGTCAATTGCAGGCCTTCGGAAATGAAGAAGAACTCCAGACCGAACAGTGCGCCGGCCAACAAGCCGCCGCGCCAGGTGCCGCCCATCTGATCCCAACCGCCTTTCCAGCAGATCAACAGGCCCACCAGCAACGCGGATATGCCCGAGCGTCCGGCGGCCTGCATGACCGGCGCGATGTCCGGTGCCGCCCACTTGATCAGCACTTGCTGGATACCCCAGACCAGGCACAAACCCAGCATCACTTGCAGGGCAAATCCATCGGCGCTGCGCCGGGTGACGCTCATTGGGAAACCTCGTTCGAACAATCCATGGCAGAGACTCGACAGTAAAAAGCAAAACCCCGACACAGGGTCGGGGCGAAAAAATCTTCCAGCGATTATTAACCAGATGTACGCAAATTGCCCCCTGTAGGAGCGAGCTTGCTCGCGAAGATCGTCTGGATAACGCGATCCTTCAGACAGCACGCGTTATCGTTGACGACCATCGCGAGCAAGCTCGCTCCTACAAGCGGGTGTTGTCAGGTCAGTTCGATGCGATCGGCATGAATGACAATCTGGCCGTTCTTGTACAACGCACCGATGGCCTTTTTGAAGTTGCCCTTGCTGACGCCAAACATCTCGCTGATCAACGTTGGATCGCTCTTGTCGCTGACCGCCAGGGTGCCATTGTTTTCGCGCAACTTGGCAAGGATCTTCGAGTTAAGGCTGGAGGCCGCTTCCTGGCCGACCGGTTGCAGGCTCAGGCTGATCTTGCCGTCGGCACGCACTTCCTTGATAAAGCCCTTCTCCTGCTTGCCCGCACGCATGAACTTGAAGATTTCATTCTTGTGGATCAAGCCCCAATGCTTGTTGTTGATGATCGCCTTGAAACCCATGTCGGTGGCTTCTGCGACCAGCAGGTCAACTTCCTGGCCCGGGCTATAGCTGGCCGCGGTCTTGTCCAGGTAGCGATCCAGGCGTGTCGTGGCGGTGATACGACGGGTGTGCTTGTCGAGATAAACGTGCACGACCGCGTATTCGCCCGCCTTCATCTGACGTTTCTCTTCCGAGAACGGCAGCAACAGATCCTTTGGCAGTCCCCAATCGAGGAATACGCCGATGCTGTTGACTTCAACTACTTTCAAACTTGCAAATTCACCGACCTGAACTTTCGGTTTTTCAGTCGTCGCGATAAGTTTGTCATCGCTGTCCAGATATACAAAAACGTTTAGCCAGTCTTCATCTTCGCTGGGAATATCTTTTGGAATATAACGATTGGGCAAAAGAATTTCGCCGTCCGCGCCACCGTCCAGATATAAACCGAAGTTAGTGTGCTTAACCACTTGCAAACTGTTGTAACGCCCGACTAAAGCCATTTCAAATACCCTCATTACGTGGGCGGCATTCTACCCGGTTTTGCGGGTCGCGTTTGGCGGTCGATCCATTGGTACGACAAAATCCTTCGCAAGCCTTGATTTTCACGGGCCTTGCTTGAGCAACCTGCCGCTCGTCAGACCATCGCCACGATTTTCGTCAGTTGCGGACAGGCAGAAACAGAAAACCCCATGCGCCATGTTTTTATTTAAAACAGCGACTTAGGAAGGTCTTTAAAATAATAATCCACGTTTGAGCCACGGCGCGGCTTAATACCCCGGGGATATTAACCAAGCAAATGGTGGGTCAATCCTGTACGATGCCTAGCTATTTTAAATTCCTGAAGGTGAATGGCCGTCATGCGCGTAAAAGCATCCAACAGCAAAGCAAAGCCAGCTCCAGCCGTCGAAACCAGCGAATCGCTTAACAGCCAGATCGCAGCTTTCCTCAAATCCGGCGGGGAAATCCAGCAAATTGCCAAAGGCGTCAGCGGCCAGACGTTTGCCCCGTCCAAGCAGATCAGCCTGGGCAAAAAGTAATCACCTGCGCTTCACCTGGTCCACGGGCGCTTTGACTCTCGAAGCGCTTGGACTGCTCCCCTCCCCGCTGCAAATCCCTTCCCTCATGTAAAACCTGCTTACAAACAAGCCGCGACAGGACGCCTGCTGATCGGCTGAACTGCCGTACTCATTTTGCGTTCACATAAGAATCAGACCCCGAAGCCAGGCTTTCGCAAGGATTCGATCATGTCGCGCTGGTTAACACACATTGCCTTGGTACTCGCCGTCACTCTCTCCCTCGGTGCATGCAGTCGCATGGGCCTGGCCTACCGCAACCTCGACGTGATCATTCCCTGGACCCTCAGCGACTATCTGGACATGAACGGCGAGCAGAAAAGCTGGCTCAACGTCAGGCTCAAGGAACACTTGAGCTGGCACTGCACCACACAGATGCCGGGTTACCTCGATTGGCTGGACCGCTTGCAAACCATGGTGGCGACCAACCAGGTGACCGACACCGCCTTGCAAGCGCGCACTGAAGAAGCCGAACAGGCGATCGCCGAGACCGCCCGGGAGATCACGCCCTCGGCGGTCGAGTTGCTGCAAGGGCTGGATGACCAGCAGGTCGCGGAAATGAACGAGGCCTTTGCCAAGGATCAGCGCAAACGCCAGGCGCAATACCTCAAGCCATCCCTGGATCAACAAATCAGAGAGCGCGCCGAGCGCATGGAGAAACGCCTGAATGACTGGATTGGACCGCTCAACACCTCGCAACAGCAGCGCGTCGTAACGTGGTCCAACGCCTTGGGCGACCAGAACACGCAGTGGCTGGCCAATCGGGTTCACTGGCAGAAGCAGTTCAGTGCGGCGGTGGCACAACGACACGGCCCGGAATTTCCACAACGAATGGAAACATTGCTGGTCAACCGCGAGCGCTTGTGGACACCGGAATACAAACAGGCTTTCGCCAAAACCGAAGCCCAGGCGCGCTCACTGTTCGTGGACTTGATGGCGCAGAGCACACCCGAGCAACGCCAGCGGTTGCTGACGAAAATCGATGGGGTGAAGAAGGACTTCAGTGATTTGAAATGCCTGAAGGCGGCTAAGCAGGGTTAAACGTTACATGTATGACAGGTAGGAGCTGTCGAGGGAACCGAGGCTGCGATCTTTTGATGTTAGAAAAGCAAGATCAAAAGATTGCAGCCTCGGTTCCCTCAACAGCTCCTACAGCGAAAAGGAATCTGCTCAGGCGATCTGCGCCTTGGAAGCCACCTCATCAAAGGTCACTTCATCCAACGCATCTTCCTGTTCATCCAGCACCTGACGCGGATGATTGTCGCCCGGAATACTGCTGTCGATCAGGCTCAAAAGCCTGGAACCGCGCATCGTCAGGATGTAGTTCGAGCCCGTGCCGCCCTGGTCCTCGGGCCGGGGTTCGATATAGCCTCGAGCCAACAGCAGCTTTTCATACTCACCCGCTACGGCTTTCAGATGATCGAGGTTTTCAGTGGCCTCGCCCTGCGCCGTTTTTTCCGCCACGTACTGCTCGGCATAGGGCCTTGGCGTGAAGCTGGCTTCACCGTTCTGCACTTCGTGCAGCAAGCGTTCAATCAAATCCCAGTTATAAGTCGTCATCCTGAATCAACCTCCGGTGCCCGTGATTGAGGGGGCCTTCATAGGTTGTGACCGGTAAGGGCAGTAGCCGTTCAGCCGAGGTTTTGGCCACGACCGACCGGCGGTATGTCGAATTGCACGAGGGGCAAACGACTAGGCTGTGTAAGTCGCTTCGCACACCCATACCTCCCGGGTCCACGCAGGAGAAATCATCATGAACATTCAGAATCATCCCGTCGTGTCGCGGGAAGAATGGCTCGCTGCTCGCAAACAACACCTGGCTCACGAAAAAGCCTTCACCAAAGAACGGGACAGACTCAGCGCCGAACGCCGTGCCTTGCCCTGGGTGAAAATCGACAAGGACTATCACTTCCAGGGCCCGCTGGGCGAACTGAGACTGGTTGACCTGTTCGGCGGCCGCAGTCAGTTAGTTGTTTATCACTTCATGTTTGCCGAAGGCTGGGAGGAAGGCTGCCCTGGCTGCTCGTTCCTTTCCGACCACATCGATGGTGCCAATCAGCACCTGGCCCATCACGACGTGGCGGTGGTGGCGGTTTCCCACGCACCGTTCGCAGAATTCCAGGCCTTCAAGCGACGCATGGGCTGGACATTCGATTGGGTGTCCTCAGTCGGGTGCGATTTCAACTACGACTTTGGGGTCACGGCCCGCGCCGAAGACGTAGCCGCTGGCACGGCCACCTACAACTACGAAAAAACCGACGGTTCCGAAGAAGAACTGCCGGGCCTCAGCGTGTTTTATCGCAACGAGGCTGGCGAGATTTTTCACACCTACTCCACCTATGCCCGGGGCCTGGACATGCTGGTCGGCGCCTACAACTACCTGGACCTTACGCCCAAGGGCAGGAATGAAGAGGAAATCATGGAGTGGGTGCGGCATCACGACAACTATGAGCAGACTGAGAAATCCAGCTGCTGCCATGGGGGATAGCCCACTCAAATCACTCAACCCTGTGGGAGCGGGCTTGCTCGCGAAAGCGGTGGGTCAGTAGACATCAATATTGACTGCTCCACTGCCTTCGCGAGCAAGCCCGCTACCACAGGGATTGCGCCTCAGGCTTTGGGAACGGTCTGAACTTTTTCCATCCCGCAGCCCTCAACCGGTTAACCCGCCTTAACCGGAACCGAGGCCTGACAGATGAAAACCCTGCTGAAACTCACCCTCGCCGCCACCCTTGCCTGTGCCCTGCCCGCCTGGGCCTGTACCCCAGAGGAAGCAACCGCCAAGCGCGAACAGCTGGCCAAGGAAGTCACCCGGCTGACCGAGCAGAACCCGACCAAGGCCAAGGAAATCAACGATGAGTTGCAGAAGATGGACTTGGGCACGGCGGCGAAAGATCTACCGGACAAGTGCCAGTTGATCGATCAGCGCCTGAAAGAGTTGGCCACGGCAGAGAAGAAGGCCGAAAGCTGATCAAGCCTTCGACTTCAAACCCAGCTCCGCTGACAACCTGGCCGTCACACCTTTGATGACTGGAATCAACTCGGCCATTTTTTCCAATGGCATGTAGGGCACGGTGCTGGCGATGCTGATGCCCGCGACGATGCGCTTGCTGGCATCACGAACGGGCGCGGCCACACAGCGAATCGACGGTTCATTGTCTTCCAGATCGAAGGCATAACCGCCCGCCACGTATTCCAGCATGCGTTGCTGGAACTGATCCCAGGACTGCTCCGGGTGCTGCGGCCAGAACTGATTTTTCCCACCGGCTGGCAGGCTGACTTCGTACAGCCGGTGCCACTCTTGCGGCGTGTCATCCAGCATCAGAGCCTTGCCGATCCCGGTGCGCGCCAGCGGCATGCGATGGCCCACCCGCGAACGCATTTCCGGGCCATTGCGCCCCGGATTCTTGTGCAGGTACAGCACCTCATCGCCTTCACGAATCGCCAGGTGAATGGTGTCGCCGGTCAATGCAGACAACTCATCAAGATACGGCCCGGCCAGCGTCACCAGCGGCAACTCCTCCCGCGCCTGAAACCCCAGCTCGATCAGCTTCGGCCCCAACAGATAGCCGACTTGCGGTACCACGCGCAAATAACGCTCGTCCACCAGGCAGCTGGCCAGACGATGGGTCGTGCTGCGCGTGGTGCCGATCAGCCGGGCAATTTCCTTCAGATCACGGGCGCCGCTGGCCACTGCCTGAACCACACCCAGACCGCGTAACAGGGTCTGGGTGCCGGTCGGAGCGGCGTCCTTGGCGATTTTTGGGGCGTGTTCCTGCATATCCAGCCTTTACCGTTGAGCGAGTGAACGGGCGGCATTATGGTCGCCCGCGTGCCACGACTACAACTTGATACGCTCGACCTTGCCCACCAGCAAGATGTAGGAAAGTGCTCCGATCAGCGCCAGAACCGAGATGTAGGTAATCGCTGGCGCAAAAGAATCACCGGTAGCGAGGAAACCGATGACGATCGGCGTAGCGATCGCCGACAGATTGCCGATGAAGTTGAACACCCCGCCTGTCAGACCCAGCAAACGCGCCGGCGCCAGGGTCGACACCAGTGACCAGGTGATCGACGCCAGGCCGTTGCCGAAGAAGGCCAGCGCGAGGAAGGCGATCACCAGCGGCGTCGACTCGACAAAGTTGGCGCCGATGATCGAGGTGGAAATCAGCAGGCCACTGATGATCGGCAACTTGCGGGCGAAGCCGACGGTGTAGCCGCGACGGATCAGAAAATCCGAGAAGAATCCCGAGCACAGCACACCAATAAACGCTGCGAGAAACGGCAGCGATGCCAGCAAGCCGGACTTGATGAAGTCCATGCCGCGATATTTCACCAGGTAGGTCGGGAACCACGTCAGGAAAAACCACAGCGTCGAGTTGAGGCAGAACTGGCCGAGGTAGATGCCCCAGAGTTTGCGCTTGGTCAGGACAATGCCCAGGTCGGTCCAGCTGAATTTAGCCTTGACCTTGGCCTGTTCGGACTGGATGTCCACCAGCCCGCCGCCCTCGCGGATCAAATCGATTTCAGCCTCGTTGGCGCCTTTGAAATCCCGGGGTTCGCGATACACCGCGTACCAGATCGCCGCCCAGAGAATGCCCACCGCACCGGTGGTGACGAACACCATGTGCCAGCCGAATTCGTGCTGCAGCCAGGCCAGGATCGGCGTCAGGAACGCCAGGCCGACGAACTGCCCGGAGGTGTAGAAACCAATGGCCGTGGCGCGTTCGCGCTCGGGGAACCAGGTGGTCACCACGCGGCTGTTGATCGGGTACGCCGGGGCTTCCAGGGCACCGACCGCCATGCGCAATACGAACAGTGCGATGAAGCTGGCGGCAAAGCCCAGCATCACCGTGGCGATCGACCACAGCAGCAGTGCAGCGGTGTAGAGGATGCGTGGCGGCACCCGGTCCACCAGCCAGCCACCGGGAATCTGCATGGCGGCGTAGGTCCAGCCGAACGCGGAGAAGATCAGGCCGACATGAATCGGGTCGATGCCCAGGTCGCTGGTCAGCGCCGGGGCGGCAATCGACAGGTTGCTGCGGTCCAGGTAGTTGATCACCACGGTGATGAACAGCAGGACCATGATGAAAAAACGCTTGCGGCTGGGCGTCACCAACGACGCCTGCCCGGTGAGGGTTTGCGGTTGCATGGGGGGGCCTCTTCTTATGTTTATTGAGGTCGATGTGAATCTTGCATAGAACCCTGTGGGAGCGGGCTTGCCCGCGATGGCGGCGGCACACTCAAAAATGATGTGACTGACAGGACGCCATCGCTGGCAAGCCAGCTCCCACAGGGACTTGTGGAGGGTTAGAGCACACTCACCACTCGGCAAAACTGCCATCGGCATGGCGCCAGATCGGGTTGCGCCAGCGGTGGCCGACGGCGGCGCGTTCGATCACGTATTCCTCGTTGATCTCGATGCCCAAGCCAGGCCCGTTCGGGATCTTCACGAAACCTTTGTCGTAGTCGAACACCCGCGGATCTTTGATGTAGTCGAGCAGGTCGTTGCTCTCGTTGTAGTGAATCCCCAGGCTCTGCTCCTGGATGAACGCGTTGTAGCAGGCCGCGTCCAGTTGCAGGCACGCCGCCAGGGCAATCGGGCCCAGCGGGCAGTGCAGGGCCAGCGCCACATCGTAGGCTTCAGCCATGTTGGCAATCTTGCGGGTCTCGGTGATGCCGCCGGCGTGGGACGCGTCGGGCTGGATGATGTCGACATAACCTTCGCTGAGCACGCGCTTGAAGTCCCAACGCGAGAACAGGCGCTCACCCAGGGCGATCGGCGTGCTGGTCAGCGGCGCCAGCTCTTTGAGCGCTTCGTAGTTTTCGCTGAGCACCGGCTCTTCGATGAACATCAGTTTGTACGGATCAAGCTCCTTCATCAGCACCTTGGCCATGGGCTTGTGCACCCGGCCATGGAAGTCGACGCCGATGCCGACGTTCGGGCCCACCGCGTCACGCACGGCGGCGACGTTGGCCAGGGCCAGGTCGACTTTCTCGAAGGTGTCGAGGAACTGCAACTCTTCGGTGCCGTTCATTTTCACCGCGGTGAACCCACGGCTGACCGCTTCCTTCGCCGCCCGCGCGGTGTCGGCCGGACGGTCGCCACCGATCCACGAATACACGCGGATCTTGTCCCGCACCTGACCGCCCAGCAGATCGCTGACCGACACACCCAGCGCCTTGCCCTTGATGTCCCACAGGGCCTGGTCGATACCGGCCAGGGCGCTCATGTGAATCGCGCCGCCACGGTAGAAGCCGCCACGGTAGAGCACGGTCCAGATGTCTTCGATATTGCGTGGGTCTTTGCCGATCAGGTAGTCGGACAACTCCTCGACGGCGGCGGCAACGGTGTGGGCACGGCCCTCGACCACGGGTTCGCCCCAGCCGGTGACGCCCTCGTCGGTCTCGACCTTGAGGAAGCACCAGCGCGGTGGAACGATGAACGTGGTCAGTTTGGTGATTTTCATCTGTCGGTCTCTCTTGTTAGATGCAGCGCTCAACGCGCCAAAAAGTCTTAGCGAAGGGCTTTCCAGGCCGTGACGTAGGCCTTGGCATTGGCCGCCACCTGCTCAGGCGTCATGCCGGGTTTGAACAGGCCGGAACCGAGGCCGAAGCCCTTGACGCCTGCGTCGATGAACACCTGCATGTTGTCCGGGGTGATCCCCCCGACCGGGGCCAGGATCGTTCCCGCCGGCAGCACTGCCAGCCAGGCCTTGGCTACGGCCGGGCCCATTTGTTCGGCGGGGAACATCTTGAGGATGTCCGCGCCTTCGGCCAGTGCCGCGAAAGCTTCGGTGGGCGTGGCGACACCGGGGGATAGGGAAAGGCCTGCCGCTTTCGCTGCGCGCAGCACCTTGGGATCACTGTGGGGCATGACGATCACCTGACCGCCCGCCGCCTTCACCTGCTCGACCTGCTCCGGCGTCAGCACCGTGCCCGCGCCGATCAGGCAATCGGCGGGCAAGGTATCGCGCAGGATGCGGATGCTGTCGTAGGGCTCGGGAGAATTGAGGGGCACTTCGATGACGCGAAATCCGGCGGCGTACAGGACTTCGCCAATGGCGGCGGCCTCTTGGGGGCGCAGGCCGCGCAGGATGGCGATCAGACCGTTTTGCGCCAGGGCTTGCTTGAGCATGTCAGGACTCCAGTCAGGGTTAACGGGAAGCGGTGGAGGCGATCAGTCCGGCGGCGACCGCCAGTTGCCACAGACCGTGTTCGGTGGCCTGCTCGGCCATTGTCACCCGGGCAAATCCGCAGGCATCGAGGGCCCGGCTGTAGCGACTGCACAGTTGGGCATTGCCGATCAGCACGATCGATGGCAGGTGCACGCTGTTGCGGCGCTGGCGCTGAACGTTGGCCAGGGCCGACAGTTCGTGACCGATCAACAAGCCGGACAGGTAATCGGTTTGCTCGGCGCCATTGAGCTCCCCGGTCAACCCCAGACTGCGGGCGCTGAACAGGGTCGAGAGCACGCCGATGTCGCCCTCTGCCGACAGCGCCACTTGCACGCCGCGATCAAAAGCCTGGCCATCGAACGAACCTCCACGCTGCTGGGTACGCCCCAGAATGCTGTGTTCGCTGAGCACGGCGAAGACTTCGCCGGTCATGAAGGTATCGAAGTGCACGATGCAGCCGTCGGCCACTTCCACCCACTTCGAATGGCTGCCTGGCAAACCGATCAACAGATCGGCGCCCGCCTCCGGCGACAGGGTTTGCAGCACACCAAGCACCTGGGTTTCTTCGCCGCGCATGACATTGGGCAGGCGCGAACGCTGGATGACCCCCGGCACGATGTGCACATCGACACCGCGCAGGCTGCGCACGGTTTGCAAGGCGGTGCCAAGGTTGGCGACGTTGGCCGGGGTATCGCGGTAGGCCGCTTCGCGCCAGCCCTGGGCGCTGCCGACCATGCCGCAAGCGATCACCGGCAGATCCGGCTGGGCGTCGAGCCAGTCACCGCAGGCCTCATCGAAAGCCAGTTCAAAACCATCGGCGCATTCCAGGCCCTTGATGATTCGCGGCGCCTTGGGCAACTGCATGATCCCCGACGACAGCGAACGCTGTTCGAGCACCTGGCCGCCTTCGGCGAGTTTGTAAGCACGTAATGAGGTCGTCCCCCAATCGAGCGCGATCAATTGCGCCTGCATCGCTTCACCTGTTCTGGTTTTTGGCAGTGAGTGAGGCGGACTATAAACCTGGGCGCTGAAAAATCTCAATATATAAATATCAATCCCACATATTGAGACAAAGACAAAAAAAGATCGCAGCCTTCGGCAGCTCCTACACGGGAATCGAGTACACCCTGTAGGAGCTGCCGCAGGCTGCGATCTTTTAAGGCCGATCAGTGTCCTTCGGCGAACTCGCGCAACACCTTGCCATCCATGCGATAGCGAACCCACTCTTCCTGCGGCTGCGCCCCCAGGGATTTGTAGAAGTCGATGGCCGGGGTGTTCCACTCCAGCACGCTCCATTCGAAGCGCCCGCAGTCATTGGCACAGGCGATTTTCGCCAGATGCCGCAGCAGGGTTTTCCCCGCCCCGCCGCCACGTTGTTCCGGGGTGATGTAGAGGTCTTCCAGGTACAGGCAGTTGCTGCCCAGCCAGGTGGAGTAGCTGAAGAAGAACACGGCGAAACCGATGGCCACGCCGTCGCGCAGGCAGATCAGGCCATGGGCGGTGGCGCCTTCGCTGAACAGGCTGCGCTCGATGTCGGCAACGCTGGCGATGACTTCATGGCGGGCACGTTCATAGTCGGCCAGTTCAGTGATGAACGCGAGAATTTGCGGAGCATCGCTGGGAGTCGCCGGGCGGATTTCGATCGTCATGGACGTGCCTTGTCGGAAAATGGAAAACGCCATACTAAGTCGGCGCGCGAATTGTGGCGAGGGAGCTTGCTCCCGTTGGACTGCGCAGCAGCCCCAAAACAGGCGACACCCTCCTTGAGGCGAAAAACAATAGGGACTGCTGCGCAGTCCAGCGGGAGCAAGCTCCCTCGCCACAGACTGCTCTTCACCACAAGAACCGGTTAGTCCTTACTCCGGCCTGCGCTGATCCTGACATCGTTAAGCTCGGACCTATCCTGCACGCATTGCATGATAGATAGATGCCCTGCGCATTTATCAGGTCAAGGAACCGCTTCATGTCTACCGCAACACCTCCCGTCTCCGGCAAGTTATTCGGCCTGTTTTGCCTGGCCAGTTACCTGCTGTCGCTGTCCTACGGATCGACTTTTCTGCTCTCGTTGCTGATCGGCTCGCGCGGCGGCAACGAGCACGATGCCGGCAGCGTGATTTGCGCGGCGATGCTCAGTACTTTCGTGGCGGTGATTGCCTCCGGCCACCTGTCTGACCTGCTCGGCGCGGCACGTTCGGTGGCGTTGTTCGGGGTGCTGCTGGTGGCCGCCAGCCTGGGCTTCGCGATGACACCGGGGGTCGGCAGTCTGTTGCTGTTTTTCGGCTTGCTGCTGGGTCTGGGCTGGGGCGTGTTCTACACCCTAGGGCCGATCATCGTGGCGAGTGTGGTCACGCCGGCGCAACGCGCCAAATATTTTGCCTTGCTGTCGGGCAGCATGATGACCGGGATCGGCAGCGGCCCGTTGCTCGGTCGTGCGGCAAGTGCCCTGGGCTTTCCGGTCACGGCGGCGTTTTACCTCGCCGCCATTGCCAGCCTGATCGGCGTGCTGCTGTTCTGGCAACTGGATCGGCAGCTCAAGAATGCTCCGGTGCAATCGGCCGCGGTGTCGCGAATTTCATGGCGTGCTGCGGTTCAGGTGCTGTCGTCCCGAGCCGTATTGCCGATCATCATGGTCGGCCTCGGTGGTTGCGTGTTCGGCGGTCTGTCGAGCTTCCAGACCAGCTACGCGGCTGCACGCTCGCTCGACTATTCGCTGTTCTTCCTCGGCTTCATGAGCGCGGCGATCAGCAGCCGCATGCTAATCGCCGGCTTCGTGGTCAAGCGTGATCCGTTGCGCGCATCCTGCCTGTTGTCGGGGCTGATGATGGGCTCGATCCTGATGTTCGGCTTCGTGGTCGACGACGGCTTGAGCTACGTACTCGCGGCGGTGCTGCTGGGGGTCGGTTATGGGCTGACGTACTCGGTGATCAACGGCCTGGCCGCCAACGAAGCGCCAGGCGGTACCACCGCGCAATCCTTGCTGCTGTTCAGCCTGTCGTACTTCATTGGCGTCTTCGGCTTTCCGCTGCTGGCCGGGAAAATCATCGTCGAGCACGGCATGGCAACCCTGTTGCTCACTGTGCTGGCGGTCGCCGCGCTCAATTGGCTGATCACCGTGGGTCGCCTGATCTGGCGCCGCTTGGCCACAGACCGGGCATTGCAGCAGGCCTGAACCGTTCGTCGTTCATCAGGCACCATTTAAGTGAGGGGGCGGACCAACCTCAGGTAAGGACTCTAAATCAATGGAGATTCCACCATGATCACGTCCCGGCTGACCGCCCTCGCCTTCGCTGCCCTGCTATCCCCGCTCGCCCTTGCGGCGACCACCGCCTCCGGCACCGGCCCCACCAACCCGGTCGAAAGCCCCAAGGCCCCCGCCATCCAGAGCGCCCCCGGCATGAACACCAACGGCACCGGGGTCGACGACAGCCTGCCGCCGTCCACCGGCACCGATCCACGGACCCAAGGCAACGATACCGGCCGCCAGGGCGGGCTCAACCTGCCGGACACCCGCACACCCGAAAACGCAGGCTCCGGCATGGGCTCGAAGACCACCACCGGTGGCTCGGGCTCCGAAGGGGGCGTGAGTCAATAACGTCCGTTGCCGCAAGACCTGTCCATCGCCATGAAGAGGTAACCATGAACGACGATAAAAACCTGGAAAAAGAAGTCCTGACCCGTCTGCTGCACGCCCACCCTAACGGACTGGGCAAGGAGGTCCTGGACAATTACCGGGGGGAGAAAGTCGTGGCCAACACCCTCGCCACGCTGCAGGAACGCGGACTGATCCAGCACGGCCATGTGCTGTGCAAGGAAGATGGCGAGCACACGCTGAACCTGCCGATCAAACTCAGCGCCGCCGGGGTTGAGGCGGCGCGCAAGCTGGATGCCTGATTTATGTGTTGAATGTCAGGACG
>DATMUG010000276.1:0-3600 GCA_035563915.1 Pseudomonas sp.
GCCCAGCGGGAGCAAGCTCCCTCGCCGCAGGTGTTTCTTTGCTTGACTGAACCCAGGGTTAGCGTGGCAGCAACTCATCAATCATCTTCAAACAATGACTCAACCCCGGTGAAACATCGCCCACGCGCCGACTGAGGATGATCGGTGAGGTGGCGTTGTCTTCCAGCAACGGGGTGAAGCCGATGTCGTCGCGGTGCAGCAGTTGCACCGAGGCGGGCACCAGGGTGATGCCGATGCCGGCGCCTACCAGGCCGATAGCCGTTTGCAGTTCGTTGGTCCACTGCGCCACGTGGATGCTTACGCCGTAGGATTCGAACAGGGCGATCACGTGGTCGGCGTAGCTGGGGCGCGGGTTGCCGGGGTAGAGCACAAAGGGTTCCTTGGCGAGATCGCGCAGGCTGATGGGGCCGGCCAGCAAGGGATGGCCGGCGGGCAGGGCGGCGACCAGGCGGTCTTCGGTCAATACGGTCTGGACGATCGCCGGGTCATCGATGCGAATACGGCCGAAGCCGATATCGATCCGCCCGGCCTTGAGTGCCTGCACCTGTTGCAGGGTGGTCATCTCCGATAACCCCAACTCCAGCTCCAGCGGCTCACCACTGCGCAGGCGACGGATCAATTCCGGCAGCACCCCGTACAGTGTCGACGGCGCAAAACCGATACCCAGCCAGGTCTTTTCCCCCAGGCCAATGCGCCGCGTGTTGTCGCAGACTTTGTTCAGTTGTTCGAGCAGGGCCGTGGAGTGTTCATGGAAAAACCGTCCTGCGTCGGTCAGTTTCAGCGGTCGCCCGCGCTCAAGCAGTATCACGCCCAATTCATCTTCCAGTTGCTGGATCTGCCGGCTCAGGGGCGGTTGAGCGATGTGCAGAAGCTCGGCGGCGCGAGTGAAATTGAGGGTTTGAGCCAGTACCTGGAAATAACGCAGGTGACGCAGTTCCATGGAGCCTCCGGGCATTCTTCGGTTACATACCTTTAAGGTATCAAGTCAGACCAATTCTATATTGGCATCGCGAAAAAAGCCGTACCAGAATCGGTTCCAGAACTCCAAGAACCTGATGGGTATCGAAATGCTTGCAACTGCCATTGAGTCGATCGAGACGATCATCGTCGATCTGCCCACCATCCGCCCGCACAAGCTGGCGATGCACACCATGCAGAACCAGACCCTGGTCATCATTCGCGTGCGTTGCGCCGACGGCATCGAAGGTATCGGCGAATCCACCACCATCGGTGGCCTGGCTTACGGCAACGAAAGCCCGGACAGCATCAAGACCAACATCGACACGCACTTCGCGCCCTTGCTGATCGGCCAGGACAGCGGCAACGTCAACGCCGCGATGTTGCGTCTTGAGCGCAGCATCCGTGGCAACACCTTCGCCAAGTCCGGTATCGAAACCGCCTTGCTCGACGCCCAGGGCAAACGCCTCGGCCTGCCCGTCAGCGAATTGCTCGGCGGCCGCGTTCGCGACTCGCTGCCGGTGGCCTGGACCCTGGCCAGTGGCGATACCGAAAAGGACATCGCCGAAGCGGAAAAAATGCTCGACCTGCGTCGCCACCGCATCTTCAAGCTGAAAATCGGTGCCGGCGAAGTCAACCGCGACCTGGCCCATGTGATTGCGATCAAGAAAGCCCTGGGCGACCGCGCCAGCGTGCGCGTCGACGTCAACCAGGCGTGGGACGAAGCCGTCGCCTTGCGCGCCTGCCGCATCCTCGGCACCAACGGCATCGACCTGATCGAACAGCCGATCTCGCGTAACAACCGCGCCGGCATGGCGCGCCTGAATGCCATGAGCCCGGCGCCGATCATGGCCGACGAGTCCATCGAGTGCGTGGAAGATGCCTTCAACCTGGCCCGCGAAGGCGCGGCCTCGGTATTTGCCCTGAAGATCGCCAAGAACGGTGGCCCCCGTGCCGTGCTGCGCACCGCCTCCATCGCGGAAGCAGCTGGCATCGCCCTGTATGGCGGCACCATGCTCGAAGGCGGCCTGGGCACCATGGCGTCGGCCCATGCCTTCGTCACCCTGAACAAACTGGCGTGGGACACCGAACTGTTCGGCCCGCTGCTGCTGACCGAAGACATTCTCAGCGAACCGCTGGTTTACAAGGATTTCGAGCTGCATGTGCCGAACACCCCGGGTCTGGGCCTGAGCCTGGACGAGGAGCGCCTGGCGTTCTTCCGCCGCGACAAGACTTCCACTGCCATTCATCAAGCCTGAGGAGAGCATTATGCTGTTCCACGTAAAGATGACCGTGAATTTGCCGGTCGACATGAACCCCGAGCGCGCCGCGCAGCTCAAGGCTGACGAAAAAGCCCTGGCGCAGCGCCTGCAGGATCAGGGCAAGTGGCGTCACCTGTGGCGCATCGCCGGCCAGTACGCCAACTACAGCGTGTTCGATGTCGACAGCGTTCAGGAACTGCATGACACGCTGATGCAATTGCCGCTGTTCCCGTACATGTCTATCGAAGTTGATGCGATGTGCCGTCATCCTTCTTCGATTCGTGAGGATGACCGCTGAACCCAGCCTGTTCAGTGCATAACGCCAATAATTACAAGATGAGGAACCGATAAAAATGAACGTCAAAATTTCCCACACTGCCGAAGTCCAGAAATTTCTCGAAGAAGCCGCCGGCCTGCACAACGACGCTGGCGATGCGCGGACCAAGGCGCTGATCTACCGCATCCTGCGTGATTCGGTAAACATCATCGAAGACCTGGCCGTGACCCCGGAAGAATTCTGGAAAGCCGTCAACTACCTGAACGTGCTGGGCGCCCGTCAAGAGGCCGGCCTGGTAGTGGCTGGCCTGGGTCTGGAGCATTACCTGGACCTGCTGATGGACGCCGAAGACGCGCAGGCCGGCAAAACCGGCGGCACCCCGCGCACCATCGAAGGCCCGCTGTACGTGGCCGGTGCACCACTGTCCGAAGGCGAAGCGCGTCTGGACGATGGCCTGGATCCGGGTGTGACCCTGTTCATGCAAGGCCGCGTGTTCAACACCGCTGGCGAACCCCTGGCTGGCGCCGTGGTGGATGTGTGGCACGCCAACACCGGCGGCACCTACTCGTACTTCGATGCCTCGCAGTCGGAATTCAACCTGCGTCGCCGTATCGTCACCGATGCCGAAGGCCGCTACCGTTTCCGCAGCATCGTGCCGTCGGGCTACGGTTGCCCACCGGATGGTCCGACCCAGCAACTGCTCGATCAGCTGGGCCGTCACGGTCAGCGCCCGGCGCACGTGCACTTCTTCATCTCCGCACCGGATCATCGTCACCTGACCACCCAGATCAACCTGGATGGTGAAAAGTACCTGCATGACGACTTCGCCTACGCCACCCGTGACGAGCTGATCGCCAAGATCACCTTCAGCGAAGATCAGGCGCGTGCGGCGCAGTACGGTGTCAGCGGTCGCTTTGCTGAAATCGAATTCGATTTCACCTTGCAGTCGTCGGCCCAGCCTGAAGAGCAGCAGCGTCACGAGCGGGTTCGTGCACTGGAGGATTGATCCTGTGGATTGCTCGCGATGGGGGTATCGGCTTCAACATTGATGTTGACTGATACACCGCTTTCGCGAGCAAGCCCGCTCCCACATTCGACCGCGTT
>DATMUG010000277.1:0-5745 GCA_035563915.1 Pseudomonas sp.
GGAGATTTGTCGGACATCGACCGGCTGGAAATCATCCGCACCTGGAAGTTTGCCCGTGGGGATCGCCTTTCCAGCAACTGAGCACGGTTGACTTGATTGAATGAAATCCTGTGGCGAGAGAGCTTGCTCCCGCTGGGCAGCAAAGCAGCCCCAAAAAACCTGAAGGCGCTGTACTGACTGATAAAACGCAACCATCGGATTACGTCCGCTTCGCAGCCGAGCGGGAGCAAGCTCCCTCGCCACAGGGGCCTGGAGTGAGTCCAATCACCAATTCCTGTGCATCCCCAGCTTGTCAGTTCGCCCCTCGAACGCCACACTAGCGGTCATGAAAAACGTCAGCCCCAGCTACCTCAAGCATCACTTCCTGATCGCCATGCCTCACATGGTCGACCCGAACTTTGCGCACACCTTGACCTACATCGTCGAGCACACGGCCAATGGCGCCATGGGGCTGGTGGTCAACCGTCCGCAGGACCTGAACCTGGCCGATATCCTTGAGCAACTGCGACCCGATGTCGAACCGCCAGCCCTCTGTCAGCATGTGCCGATCTTCATCGGCGGTCCGGTGCAGACCGATCGCGGTTTTGTCTTGCATCCTTCGGGGCAGAGTTATCAGGCGACCGTTGATCTGGCAGACCAGTTGTCCCTGTCGACGTCCCAGGACGTGCTGTTCGCCATTGCCGATGGCGTCGGCCCGGCGAAAAGCGTGATCACCCTCGGTTACGCCGGTTGGGAAGCCGGGCAGCTGGAAGCCGAACTGGCCCAGAACGCCTGGCTGACCTGCCCGTTCGACGCCGACATCCTGTTCAACACCAGCAGCGAGCTGCGTCTGGAAGCGGCGGCCAAGCACCTTGGCGTCAACCTCAGCCTGCTCACCAGCCAGGCGGGGCACGCCTGATGGCCCTGCGGCTGATCCTGGGTTTTGACTACGGCACCAAATCGATCGGCGTGGCAGTCGGCCAGGTGATTACCGGCCAGGCCCGCGAGCTGTGCACCTTGAAAGCGCAGAACGGCATTCCCGACTGGGACAAGGTCGATGCGTTGATCAAGGAGTGGAAACCCGACGCCGTGGTGGTCGGTCTGCCGTTGAACATGGACGGCACACCCAGCGACATGTGCGCCCGCGCAGAAAAGTTCGCCCGGCGTCTCAATGGCCGCTTCAACCTGCCCTTCTATACCCATGATGAACGCCTGACCACGTTCGAAGCCAAGGGCGAGCGCATGGCCCGTGGCGGGCAGAAAGGCAGCTACCGCGACAACCCGGTCGACGCCATTGCCGCCGCCCTGTTGCTGCAAGGCTGGCTCGACGAAAACGGCGCCCTGTTCGAAACCTGATGCACTTAACCCGGAAGAGCCGCCTAGCGGCTCTTTTAGTGATAACCCGAGCCACTTCCAGCATCACCGGCCTCGGGCCCAAGAAGGAGCAACCATGAGCCTGCCCAATCCCGCCGAACTGATCAGCCAGATGGCGATCCGTCTCAAGGCACACCTGGAACAACGCGGCATCACCGAGCCGCGTTACATCGGTATCCGTACCGGCGGTGTCTGGGTCGCCCAAGCCCTGCTCAAAGAGATGGGCAGCAACGAGCCGCTCGGCACGCTGGACGTTTCCTTCTACCGCGACGACTTCAGCCAGAACGGCCTGCACCCGCAAGTGCGCCCCTCGGCCCTGCCATTCGAAATCGAAGGTCAGCACCTGGTATTGATCGATGACGTGTTGATGAGCGGCCGCACGATCCGCGCCGCCATGAATGAGCTCTTCGACTACGGCCGCCCGGCCAGCGTGACGCTGGTGTGCCTGCTCGACCTGGACGCCGGCGAACTGCCGATTCGCCCGAATGTGCTGGGTGCGACCCTTTCCCTGGCCGCACACGAGCGGGTGAAGCTGTCCGGTCCGGAGCTTGAGCTCGAAGTGCAAGACCTCGCCCTTTAATTCGCCCTATTGAGAGTCCCATCGCGATGACGCCTCCAGAAACCAAGCGCCCGCTGCAGCTCAATGACCAGGGCCAGCTGCGCCACTTCCTCTCGCTCGACGGTTTGCGCCGCGAGCTGCTGACGGAAATCCTCGACACCGCCGACTCCTTCCTCGAAGTCGGCGCACGGGCAGTCAAGAAGGTTCCGTTGTTGCGCGGCAAGACCGTGTGCAACGTGTTCTTCGAAAACTCCACCCGCACCCGTACCACCTTCGAACTGGCGGCCCAGCGCCTGTCGGCGGACGTGATCACTCTGAACGTGTCGACATCGTCGGCGAGCAAGGGGGAAACCCTGCTCGATACCCTGCGCAACCTGGAAGCCATGGCCGCCGACATGTTCGTCGTGCGCCACGGTGATTCCGGCGCTGCCCACTTCATCGCCGAACACGTGTGCCCGCAGGTGGCGATCATCAACGGCGGCGACGGCCGTCACGCCCACCCGACCCAGGGCATGCTCGACATGCTCACCATTCGCCGGCACAAGGGCGGCTTCGAGAATCTGTCGGTGGCCATCGTCGGCGACATCCTGCACTCGCGGGTCGCGCGCTCGAACATGCTGGCCCTCAAAACCCTCGGCTGCCCCGACATCCGCGTCATCGCACCGAAAACCCTGCTGCCGATCGGCATCGAGCAGTACGGCGTGAAGGTCTACACCGACATGACCGAAGGCCTCAAAGACGTCGACGTGGTGATCATGCTGCGCCTGCAGCGTGAGCGCATGACAGGCGGCCTGCTGCCAAGCGAGGGCGAGTTCTACCGCCTGTTCGGCCTGACCACCGCGCGTCTGGCCGGCGCCAAGCCGGATGCGATCGTCATGCACCCGGGACCGATCAACCGCGGTGTGGAGATCGAGTCGGCGGTAGCCGACGGCCCGCACTCGGTGATCCTCAACCAGGTGACCTACGGTATCGCGATTCGTATGGCCGTGCTGTCCATGGCCATGAGCGGGCAGACGGCTCAGCGCCAATTCGAGCAGGAGAACATGCAGTGAAGCTCAGTATTCTTGGCGCCCGCGTCATCGATCCGGCCAGCGGCCTGGACCAGATCACCGATATCCACATCGAAGCCTGCAAGATCGTCGCCCTTGGCGCCGCGCCCGCCGGCTTTGCAGCAGTCGACACGATCGACGCCAAAGGCCTCGTGGCCGCGCCCGGCCTGGTGGATCTCAATGTCGCCCTGCGCGAGCCGGGTTACAGCCGCAAGGGTTCGATCGTCAGCGAAACCCGTGCCGCCGCAGCCGGTGGCGTGACCAGCCTGTGCTGCCCGCCAAAGACCAAACCGGTGCTGGACACCTCCGCCGTGGCCGAGCTGATCCTCGACCGCGCCCGGGAAGCCGGCAATACCAAGGTGTTCCCGATCGGCGCCCTGAGCAAAGGCCTGGACGGCGAACAACTGGCCGAACTGGTCGCCCTGCGCGATGCTGGTTGCGTGGCCTTCGGCAACGGTCTGGAGAGCTTCCGCAACACCCGCACCCTCTGCCGGGCGCTGGAATACGCGGCGACCTTCGACCTGACGGTGATCTTCAACTCCCAGGACCACGACCTCGCCGATGGCGGTCTGGCCCACGAAGGCCCGACCGCGAGCTTCCTCGGCTTGCCGGGCATTCCGGAAACCGCCGAAACCGTGGCCCTGGCCCGGGACCTGCTGCTGGTCGAACAGACCGGCGTACGCGCGCATTTCAGCCAGCTCACCAGTGCTCGCGGCGTGGCCCTGATCGCCCAGGCCCAGGCCCGCGGCTTGAAGGTCACCGCCGATGTGGCGCTGTATCAACTGATTCTGACCGATGAAGCGTTGATCGACTTCAGCAGCCTCTATCACGTCCAGCCGCCACTACGCACCCGCGCCGACCGCGATGGCCTGCGCGCAGCGGTCAAATCCGGGGTGGTCTCGGCCATTTCCAGCCACCACCAACCCCACGAGCGGGACGCCAAACTGGCGCCGTTCGGCGCCACCGAACCGGGTATCAGCAGCGTGGAATTGCTGCTGCCGCTGGCGATGACATTGGTAGAAGATGGATTGCTGGATCTGCCGACGCTGCTGGCACGCCTCAGCGCTGGACCTGCCCAGGCATTACGCCTGCCGGTGGGCAACCTGGCAGTGGGTGGCGCGGCGGATATCGTGCTGTTCGACCCGGCGGCCTCGACCGTGGCCGGTGAGACCTGGCTGTCCAAGGGCGAAAACTGCCCATTCATTGGTCACAGCCTGCCGGGCGTGGTGCGTTACACGCTGGTGGACGGGCGGATCAGCCACCAGGCGTAAAAACTGTGGCGAGGGAGCTTGCTCCCGCTGGACTGCGCAGCAGGCCCGTCTTTTTGGGGCCGCTTCGCGACCCAGCGGGAGCAAGCTCCCTCCCCACAATAATCAGCAATCAACGCCGCTGGGCGTTACGCAGCGAAACCTGGTCATTCAGCGTCCAGAAGTCATACAGCACTCCAATAAAGAACAACCCACCCGTCACCAGGTAGATCAAGCCGCTGATCCACTTGCCCTGATACATCCGGTGCACACCGAATACGCCGAGAAAGGTCAGCAGGATCCACGCCACGTTGTATTCGATGGGCCCGGCGGTGAACCGCAAGTCTGCTTCACGGTCCATTGCCGGGATCAGGAAGACGTCGATCAGCCAGCCGATCCCCAGCAAACCGAAGGTAAAAAACCAAAGCGTTCCGGTCACCGGCTTGCCGTAATAGAAGCGGTGAGCCCCGGTGAAACCGAAAATCCACAGCAGATAACCGATCACTTTGCTGTGGGTGTCTTGCTGCGCAGCGGACTGCTGATAGGGGTTCATGAATGACCTCAATTCGAGCGATAGATAAATATTCTTTAAATCTTTGTGACTTTTTTACGAGCAGCCGACGTATGGCAAATGTTAGCGTGACCTCCGCCAAACCCTTGTAGCACCTGACTTCTGTCCGACAATCGCGTCAATTTGCCGCTTGTTTGCCTCCTTTAGAACCAAGTGGAATCGACCAACGGCCTCGGGAAGCCAAAAAAAGCTGTTATAAAGTTTCGCGCTAACCCATATGAGCCTTGCCTAATGCGTCCATTTTTCAAGACATGGCTAACCATTTGCCTATTATTGCCACTGGCCGCCCACGCCACCAATCGTGAGCAACGTCTTCCGAACGTTAATGGTTACACCCCAAAATCCCATGCTTCTGCTCCTTCGAGCAAAAGCAAGAAATCGAGCAAATACGCTCCAGACTTGGTCAGCAACAAAAGCGGCCTGGTTCCGCCCATGGCGACCAAGGAAAGCAGCAACGTGCTGAGCCGCGCCGTGAACGTCCTCGGTACCCCGTACCGTTGGGGCGGCAGCAGCCCGAGCAAAGGCTTCGATTGCAGCGGCCTGGTGAAGTACGCATTCAACGACGAATCGTTTGACTTGCCACGCACCTCCAATGCCATGGCCAGCGGTCACGGTGAGAAAGTCGATCGCAACGACCTGAAGCCGGGCGACCTGATTTTCTTCAACATCAAGAGCCGTCGGGTCAATCACGTTGCCATCTACCTGGGCAATGACCGCTTCATCCACGCGCCTCGCCGTGGCAAGTCGGTGACCATCGATACCTTGAAGAAGCCGTACTGGGAAAACCATTACGTGGTTGCCAAGCGGGTTCTTCCAAAAGAACAGAACGCGATGCGGGTTGTTCAGCGCTGATTTGAGTTGACTGTCCCCTGTGGCGAGGGAGCTTGCTCCCGCTGGGCTGCGAAGCAGCCCCCAATATGCGAGCGCTACGCACTCGAGCGGGAGCAAGCTCCCTCGCCACAGGTT
>DATMUG010000278.1:0-6306 GCA_035563915.1 Pseudomonas sp.
GCATGCCGCCCTTGGAGCGGCCCATCGGAGTACGACCGAAGTCGACAATCACGACGTCTCTAGGATTCAAGCTCATAAGTTCACTCTCACTCTAGTTGGGGGCGCTTAACCGAAGAAGCTCTGGCCGTTCTTGGCCATTTCACGCAGCTTCGCGGTCGGGTGGTACAGCGCGCCCAAATCAGCGTACTGGTCAGCCAGGGCAACGAACTGTGCAACACCAATGGAATCGATGTAGCGCAGCGCACCGCCACGGAATGGAGGGAAACCAATACCGTAGACCAGCCCCATGTCGGCTTCGGCAGCGGTTTCGACGATGCCGTCTTCCAGGCAACGCACGGTTTCCAGGCACAGCGGGATCATCATCCAGTTGATGATGTCCTCGTCAGTAACTTCGCGCTGTTCAAAGACGATTGGCTTGAGCACTTCCAGCACCGACGGATCGGCGACTTTCTTCTGCTTGCCCTTCTTGTCGGTCTCGTAGGCGTAGAAGCCCTTGCCGTTCTTCTGGCCCAGGCGCTTGGCTTCGTACAACACATCGACAGCCGAACGACGGTCGTCTTTCATGCGGTCCGGGAAGCCTTCAGCCATGACGTCGCGACCGTGGTGGCCGGTGTCGATACCGACCACGTCCATCAGGTACGCCGGGCCCATTGGCCAGCCGAATTTTTCCATCACTTTGTCGATACGCACGAAGTCGACACCGGCGCTGACCAGCTTGGCGAAACCGCCGAAGTACGGGAACAGCACACGGTTGACCAGGAAGCCCGGGCAGTCATTGACCACGATCGGGTTTTTGCCCATTTTCTTGGCGTAGGCAACGGTGGTGGCAACCGCCAGCTCACTGGACTTCTCGCCACGAATCACTTCCACCAGCGGCATCATGTGTACCGGGTTGAAGAAGTGCATGCCGACGAAATTTTCTGGATGCTTGAGGGCCTTGGCCAGCAGGCTGATGGAAATGGTCGAGGTGTTCGAGGCGAGGATGGTGCCTTCTTTGACCTGAGCTTCGACTTCCGCCAGAACGGCTTGCTTGACCTTAGGGTTCTCGACGACAGCTTCAACTACCAGGTCCACGTGACCGAAGTCACCGTAAGACAGGGTCGGACGAATGCCATTGAGCACTTCGGCCATTTTCGCGGCGGTCATGCGGCCTTTGTCGACACGGCCAACCAGCAGTTTGGCGGCTTCGGCCAGCCCCTGCTCGATACCGTGTTCATTGATGTCTTTCATCAGGATCGGCGTGCCTTTGGAAGCCGACTGATAGGCGATACCGCCACCCATGATGCCGGCACCCAATACGGCGGCCTGCTTCACGTCCTTGGCGATTTCGTCGTAGGCCTTGGCCTTTTTCTTCAGTTCCTGGTCGTTCAGGAACAGACCAATCAGGCTTTGCGCAGCCGAGGTCTTGGCCAGTTTCACGAAACCGGCGGCTTCAACTTCCAGCGCCTTGTCACGACCAAAGTTCGCGGCTTTCTGGATGGTCTTGATCGCTTCGACCGGCGCCGGGTAGTTCGGACCTGCCTGGCCGGCAACGAAACCTTTGGCGGTTTCGAAAGCCATCATTTGCTCGATCGCGTTCAGCTTGAGCTTTTCCAGCTTCGGTTGGCGCTTGGCCTTGTAATCGAATTCGCCGGAAATAGCGCGCTTGATCAACTCCAGAGCAGCTTGCTGCAACTTTTCAGGAGCAACCACGGCGTCGACGGTACCGACTTTCAGCGCGTCTTCAGCGCGGTTTTCCTTGCCGGCGGCAATCCACTCGATGGCGTTGTCGACGCCGATCAGACGCGGCAGGCGTACGGTACCGCCGAAGCCCGGGTAGATGCCCAGCTTGACTTCCGGCAAACCGATCTTGGCGATGGTGGACATCACGCGGTAGTCCGCGGCCAGGCACATTTCCAGACCGCCACCCAGTGCGATGCCATTGATCGCGGCAACGGTCGGGACGTTGAGGTCTTCGAAATCGCTGAAAATCTTGTTGGCTTCGAGGTTGCCAGCAACAAGCTCTGCATCCGGCAGCTTGAAGTTGTCGACAAATTCGGTGATGTCGGCGCCGACGATGAACACGTCCTTGCCACTGCTGACGATCACGCCCTTGATCGAAGCATCTGCCTTGATGGCGTCCACGGCCTGACGCAATTCGTTCAGGGTTAGACGGTTGAACTTGTTGACGGACTCACCCTTGAGGTCGAACTTCAGTTCGACGATGCCACTTTCAAGAGCCTTAACCGTGATGGCTTTACCTTCGTAAATCATCAACTGATCTCCACGATATGGAAGCTGAACAGTACACGTCGGACGCAGGCGAAGGGCTGGCAGGACGTCATTCGTCGATGCTACGCCCATCCACCCGGCACACCCGCCAACGCGATAGTCGGGATTCTGTAGGAACGTTCTGCAAACAAACGCTCAATTCATACGCCCGTTTGATTTGGGTACGCCACCTTCACGGAATTTCCGCCAATTGTCAATCGCCCAAAATGCGGGTTGAAACGCGACTTTGCGGTCATTTCTGTAGGACAACGGCCTGTTACATGCGTTTGCATGTGCAGACATTCATAGGATCAATCATTAGAAAAGTCGCCCTAATTCCCTGCAGCCTGTGTTTAACAAGCTACGCTGGCGGAACCTCAGGGAAAATGTGAACGCTTTTGGCGAATGCCAAGCGTAAGATCAGCCCAAACCGATTTACCGGCCTGCCTGGCCAATCCCGCCCGATGCTGTTGTCGGGCTTTTTATTGCCTGCGAAATTTGATGCCCCCATAGGAGCTGCCGCAGGCGGCGATCTTTTGACTTTGTTTTTTACAGACAAGATCAAAAGGTCGCAGCCTTCGGCAGCTCCTACAGGGGATTGTGTTTCAGGCGAGGGCTTTGAGGGTGGCATCGATGTGCTGCAAGACCTCAGCTTCGCCCTTCTCGCCCCAATAGAGAGCGATCATTTGCTTATCCGCTTCAACCTTGTAGACATTGCCTGGCAATTTTTCGAAATGTTTGAGCAGCGCATGATCCTCACAACGCTCTTGCCATTGATTCACCCACAAGCCCGGTGATTTTTGCCAGTAGGTCCAGCAGGCCGGCTGAGTGCCACGTCTTGGCCGGTGGTACTGCGCGCAAGGGTTTGGCGGTTCCTTTTCAAGCCAGTGTGGCCACTCCTGAGGAGCCAACTGCATGGCCAGCCCGATGCGTCGCGCCTCCATACGCAGGGCCATGCGACCACTCTGCTGGCGCGACGGGCGCAACCATGCCAGGGGGCTGAGCACCACCAGCAGGATTGACACCACTATCCAGACCGTCATATCTGTACTCCCGATTTTGAATGAGCGGATTGAGTCTCTTTGGAACCAATACGCCTGAAACCAGCCATACTTACCCATATTGCGTTTCTCAGGAGGAGCACCTCATGCCCTACAACCACATTCTGGTCGCTGTAGATCTAACCGAAGAGTGCGACCCTGTAATCCACCGTGCCCGCGAGCTGTCGGTGAGCAACGGAGCGAAATTGTCCCTGGTGCACATCGTCGAGCCGATGGCCATGGCCTTTGGCGGTGATGTGCCCATGGACCTGTCACAACTGCAACAACAGCAGTTTGATCAGGCCAAGGAGCGCCTTGACCGGTTGATCGTGAAATACCCCGAGCTCTCCAAGGAATACAGTCACCTGACATACGGCCAGCCACGCCAGGAAATTCACCACCTGGCGAAAGAACAAGGTTGCGACATGATCGTCGTGGGCAGCCATGGTCGGCATGGCCTGGCACTGCTGCTGGGCTCTACCGCCAATGACGTGCTGCACGGCGCACCTTGCGATGTGCTGGCAGTGCGCTTGCAAAGCAAAAACTGACATCACCGCCCCCTGTAGGAGCTGTCGAGCGAAACGAGGCTGCGATCTTTTGATCTTGTTTTAAAAACCAAAGTCAAAAGATCGCAGCCTGCGCCAGCTCCTACAAAAAAGCCCGACACTCGAACAATCGATGTCGGGCTTTTTCATGGCCGGATCAATCAGGCATCCAGCTCAGCCCAACGTTCGACCATCACATCGAGTTCAGCCTGCAATTGCGCCAACTGAGCGATCACCGCAGCAGTCTCGGTAGCCGGACGCAGGTAGAAACCGGCATCCGCCATCTGCGCTTCAACGGCAGCAATCTGCTGCTCCATCACTTCGATCTGACCGGGTAACGCCTCCAGTTCGCGCTGCAACTTGTAACTGAGCTTCTTCTTCGCCGCAGGCACTTCAACCGCTGGCGCGACCGGTGCCGGCTCGGCCTTGACCACCGCAGAGTTCAGGTCAGCCTTACCGGACTTGCTCTCGGTCACACCCAGCAGGCGCGGCGAACCGCCCTGACGCAGCCAGTCCTGGTAACCGCCGACATATTCGCGGACCTTGCCTTCCCCTTCGAACACCAGGGTGCTGGTCACCACATTATCGAGGAATGCCCGGTCGTGGCTGACCATCAGTACGGTGCCGCTGAAGGTCAGCAAGACCTCTTCCAGCAGCTCGAGAGTTTCCACGTCCAGGTCGTTGGTCGGCTCATCGAGGACCAACAGGTTCGCCGGCTTGCTGAAAAGCCTGGCCAGCAACAGACGGGCACGCTCTCCACCGGACAGCGCCTTGACCGGCGTGCGGGCACGCTGCGGGCTGAACAGGAAGTCCCCCAGATAACTCAACACGTGGCGGCTCTGGCCATCGATCTCGATGAAGTCACGACCTTCGGCAACGTTGTCGATCACGGTCTTTTCCAGATCCAGCTGATGGCGCAATTGGTCAAAGTAGGCGACATCGATCTTCGTGCCCTCTTCCACCGTACCGCTGGTTGGCTGCAAGCCGCTGAGCATCAGTTTCAGCAGCGTGGTCTTGCCGGTGCCGTTGGCGCCGAGCAGACCGATGCGGTCGCCGCGCTGCAACACCATGGAGAAATCCTTGATCAGGAACGGACCGTCCGGATGCGCGAAACTCACGTTATCCAGCACCATGACCTGCTTGCCGGACTTCTCTGCGGTTTCCAGCTGGATATTGGCCTTGCCGGTGCGCTCACGACGCTCGCTGCGCTCTACACGCAGCGCTTTCAAGGCCCGCACACGGCCTTCGTTACGGGTACGTCGGGCCTTGATGCCCTGGCGAATCCATACCTCTTCCTGTGCAAGACGCTTGTCGAACAACGCATTGGCGGTTTCTTCGGCGGCCAGCGCGGCTTCTTTATGTACAAGGAAACTGGCGTAATCGCCGTTCCAGTCGATCAAGCCGCCACGATCCAGTTCGAGGATGCGTGTCGCGAGGTTTTGCAGGAAGGAACGGTCGTGGGTGATGAACAGCACGGCACCCTGGAAGTCTTTCAGGGCTTCTTCGAGCCAGGCGATGGCGCCGATATCCAGGTGGTTGGTCGGTTCGTCGAGCAGCAGCAGATCCGGTTCGGACACCAGGGCCTGGGCCAGCAGGACGCGGCGACGCCAGCCGCCGGACAGCTCGGCCAGGGTCTTGTCGGCTGGCAGTTGCAGGCGGCTGAGGGTGCTGTCGACCAGGGTTTGCAAACGCCAGCCATCACGGGCTTCGAGGTCGTGCTGGACGTGCATCAGCTTTTCCAGATCGGCATCGGTGACAATGTTCTGGCTCAGGTGGTGATATTCAGCGAGCAATGCGCCGACACCGTCCAGGCCTGCGGCCACCACATCGAAAACCGTCCGCTCGTCGGCTACCGGCAATTCTTGCGGCAATTCGCCAATCTTGAGCCCCGGCATGCGCCAGACGGAGCCGTCATCGGGCTTCTGGTCGCCCTTGACCAGCTTCATCATGCTGGACTTGCCAGTGCCGTTGCGGCCGATGATGCACACCCGCTCACCACGGGCGATCTGCCAGGACACCTTGTCCAACAACGGCATAGCGCCGAAAGCAAGGGACACATCGCTGAATTTGAGCAGGGTCATACGCTTCTCCAAAAACTGGGCGCGCATTCTACCTGAGTTGAAGGTGGGATGCGGTCGGGATTTTCTGTATAGACACGCTCTGTAGGACATTTCCGGCGAACTTGAACGAACCAGCCGGCAAAGCTTTCGCGGGCCGCTGGCAAAAGGCTAAGCTAGGGGCAATCAGTGTCGGCGGTGCCGGTGCTAGTCGTGATTTCTCTGCACGGACGTCTCATGCGCAGTCGCCTTTTCAACTTTTTGTCTTGTCTGCTCCTTTCCGCCACTGCCGTTCAATCCGCCCAGGCGGTGGATCTCACCACTCAACGCCAGTATTACGATCAAGCCAAACGCGCCCTGGCCAAGGGCGACACCGGCCCTTACATGCAATACAGCCAGGCCCTGGCCGACTAC
>DATMUG010000279.1:0-9704 GCA_035563915.1 Pseudomonas sp.
GCTGCTTAGGGATATCGACCATGCAATGGATGTTGATGCTGATTGGCCTGGTGCTGGGCTGGATACTCGATGAGTCGTTCGGCGATGCGCTGCTGGGCGGATTGTTTGGATTGGCGATCGGCCAGGCGCTGCGCATCACCCGGCTGGCTTCGCAGGCCCATGAGCAGCAGAAGTTGCTGGAGCAGGCCCAAGTTGCATTGCAGCGCGTCGAGCAGCGTTTGGTCTTGCTGGAAGGGGCTGATGCCGAGCCTCTTCAATCCGTCAGTGAGCCCGTTGTCACCCCTGAGAACATACCCCCTGTTGAAACCCCCGAGCTGGTTTGGGAACTGCCGCCGGAACCGCTGGCTGCGGCTCCCGAAACCGGCCGTCCCCTGCGCGACGACCCTTGGAAGGCGTCATCCACACCTCGCCAGGCGCCACAACCGGCGCTCCCCCGGGAGCCCAACCTCATCGAACGCGCCATCGGCGCTGCCCGAGCGTGGCTGTTGGGGGGCAATACTGTGTTGCGGGTCGGCGTGGTGTTGTTGTTTCTCGGTCTTGCCTTCCTGTTGCGCTACGCCACCGAAGGTATGGTGGTGCCGGTCGAGCTGCGTTATGCCGGTGTCGCGGCCACGGCGCTGGGCCTGTTGGGGCTGGGTTGGTGGCTGAAGGCGCGCAACGGCAACTACGCGCTGATTCTGCAAGGCACCGGGGTTGCCGTGCTGTACCTGACGGTCTTTGCCGCGATGCGCCTGCACCCGTTGCTCGATCCCTCGGCGGCGTTCGGGCTGTTGGTGGCGGTGACGGTGTTCTCGGCCATTCTCGCCATCACCCAGAATTCCCTCGGGCTGGCCGCCGCGGCCGCCCTGGGCGGATTCGCCGCACCGCTGCTGGCGTCCACCGGTGCGGGCAGCCACGTCGCGTTGTTCAGCTACTTCGCTTTGCTCAATGCCGGCATTCTCGCCATTGCCTGGTTCAAGGCCTGGCGCTTGCTCAACGTGATCGGTTTCGTCGGCACCTTCGGCATCGGCTTCGCCTGGGGCGCGCGGTCCTATACGCCGGAGCTGCTGTGGAGCACCGAGCCGTTTCTGATTCTGTTCTTCCTGATGTACCTGGCCATCGGTCTGCTGTTCGCCCGGCGCAAGTTGCTGGAAATGAGCGATGCGCCAAACGAGGAAAGTCGTGAAGATTTGCTGCACTGGTCCGCGCGCAAGGGCGATTACGTCGACGGTACATTGCTGTTCGGCCCGCCCTTGGTGGGCTTCGGCTTGCAGTTCGCCCTGGTGCAACACATGGCCTTCGCCGCCGCGTTCAGCGCCCTGGCGCTGGGCATCCTGTACATGGGGCTGGCCCGGTTGTTGTTCTCGGGCCGCACGGTGCTGCTGGCGGAAACCTGCCTGGCCCTGGGCGTGATCTTCACCAGCCTGGCAATTCCCCTGGGGCTGGATGCGCGCTGGACGACCGCCGCCTGGGCCGTGGAAGGCGCGGGGATTTTCTGGCTCGGCCTGCGCCAGCAACGGCGACTGGCCCGAGCGTTCGCCTTGTTGCTGCAACTGGGCTCGGCGCTGGCGTTTTTCAGCACATTGGGCGAGGGCGAGGGCAGCCTGCTCGAGGGGGCTCCGTTGGGGGCGCTGATGTTGGGGGTGGCGTTGCTGTTCAGCTTCCATCAGTTGCTTAAATCGTTGCCCGAGCGAACGTCGCTCTGGGAGCGCAAGGGCTCACCGCTGTTGGCCTGTCTCGGTCTGGCATTTCTCTATCTGCTGGCGCCATTGTTTTTCTTCGCCCATGGCACGGCGATCAGTTGGGCATTGGCCGGGTTGGTCACCCTGTTTGTCGGCCTGCGGCTACCGTCGCGCACCTTTGTCTTCACCTCGATGGCCATTCAGGTGTTGGGTGGTGCGTTGTTTGTGGTAAGCGGGCCGCTGCCGGACGAAGGATTGCGCCCTTTGGCCCATGGCGGTTTCTGGGCGCCGTTGCTGCTCGGTTTGACAGGATTGGTCGGGGCGTGGCGCTTGCAACTTGGCAGCCCCGCAGCAGCCTTTGACGGATTGAATCTGCGGCGCCTGTCCGACGGATTATTGGTTTGGGGCGCCGCTTGGTGGGCGTTGGCGTGGGGCAGCGAAGTACTGCGTTTCGCCCCATGGCAGCTTCAAGCGACGCTGTTGCTCGCCGTCGCAGTGCTGAGCGTTGCGCTATGGGCGGTGTTGGCGCTGCGTCTGAAATGGCCTGCCCTCGGCTTGCTCTGCACCTTGTTGGTTCCCGCTGCCGCTCTGGTGCTGCTGGGGGCTTGGCATTCGCGTTATCACCCGGCTGCTGATTTCGGCTGGCTGGCGTGGACGGTGGTGTTCATCGTGCATTTCATCTCGCTGCGACGCCTGGCGCCGATGTTGCCGGCGTGGGCCTTGAGTGCGGCGCATGTCCTGGGTTGCTGGCTGTTGATAGGCGTGCTGGCGCTGGAACTGCGATATGGCCTGCTGCTGATGTCCGAGCAATACAACGCCTGGCGCTGGCTGGGCTGGGCAATCCTGCCGAGCCTGTATCTGGTGATGATGGCCGCGCCGCGTCACTGGCCGTGGCCGGTGTCGGGTCATTCGCGCGAGTACCGCGTTCTTGCGGCGGCCCCGCTGGCGCTGTTGATGCTGGGCTGGTTCTGGCTGGCCAATGTCTTCAGCGATGGCAACGCCGAGCCGTTACCCTACGCGCCGCTGCTCAACCCGCTGGAGCTGGGCCTGTTGTTTGCCTTGTTCGGCGTCTACGTCTGGTCACGCAGTGCCTTGACGCAGCTGGCAACCGGCAAGGGTTACGTGAATCAAGCCACGCAGTTGATCGTCGGCATTTCGTTGTTTGCTTTCTTCACGGCCATGGTGATGCGGGCGGCGCATCATTGGAGTGGCGTGCCGTTCGAGCTGGGGGCGTTGCTCGAATCGATGCGGGTGCAGGCCGGGTTGTCTATCGTTTGGACCTTGATGGCCCTGGGCCTGATGATCGGTGGACACCTGCGCCATCGCCGCGAAGTCTGGCTGATCGGCGCGGCGCTGATCGGCCTGGTGGTCGCCAAACTGTTCTTTGTCGAACTGAGCAACCGCGGCGGGCTCGCCCGGATCGTCTCGTTTATCGGCGTTGGCGTGTTGCTGCTGGTGGTGGGTTACTTCGCCCCGCTGCCGCCCAGGCGCGTCGAAGCGTTGCCGGACGCAGAAAAACCGGCACCCGAAACCGAAGGAGTGTCGTCTTGAGTCAGAAGCTGAACCTGAATTGGTTGGGCATCGTTGCGATGGGCATGGCGCTGGCCGCCGCTGCCGAGGAGAAACCGGCGGATTTTGCCACGCAGGTTCCGTTGTCGGTAAGCGGCGCAGGCCCGTGGTATCGCCTGGAGTTGCCGTTGGCCGTTCTGCTCAATGCGCGGCAGACCGATCTTTCCGATGTGCGGGTGTTCAATGGAGCCGGTCAGCCTCAGGCCTATGCCCTGGCTCGGGAAGCCGCGCGAACCGAAGACAATCGCACGCTGACCGACATCAAATGGTTCCCCTTGTACAACTCGGCGGACGATACCGAACGCGCACCGAGCGTGCGCGTGCAATCGAGTGCCAATGGCGCCTTGGTAGAGGTCCAGCCCTCCAGTCAGTTGGAGCCGGGCGAGGAACAATTGCGTGGCTGGTTGTTGGACGCCAGCGCTATCAAGGCACCGTTGCAACAATTGATTCTCGACTGGACCAGCGAGCGCGATGGCTTCCAGCGTTTCACCATCGAGGCCAGCGACGATTTGCAGCATTGGCAGTCGTGGGGCGAAGGGCAGGTGGCGCGGCTGGCGTTTGCCGACGAACGGGTCGAGCAGCATGAGGTCGGCCTGCCGGGGCAGTCGGCGCGCTATCTGCGATTACTGTGGAGCGCGCCGCAGTCAGCACCGATTCTGACGGCGGCACAACTGCAAAGCGCCAGTGCGCGCAGCCTGCCGTTGCCTTTGGCGTGGTCGCAAGCGTTGGCCGGCACCCGTGAGAAGACCGGTGAGTACAGCTGGCAATTGCCGATGGGATTGAACGTCGAGCGCGTACAGATTGCGCTGGATCAGGCCAACAGCCTGGCACCCGTGACCTTGTCCGGTCGGCGTGACAGCAGCCTGCCGTGGCAGCCGATGAGCAGCGGTTTGCTCTACCGCCTGACCCAGAACGGCGAGGACGTGGTGCAAAACGAATTGCAGCTGTCGGGACAAATCGTGCAGCAGCTCAAGTTAACGGTGGACGAGCGGGGCGGTGGCCTGGGCGAGCAGGCGCCAGCCCTGAAGTTTGCCGTGAGGGCCACGCAACTGGTGTTTCTGGCTCGGGGGCCGGGGCCCTACACGCTGGCGTTGGGCAGTGCGACGGCAAAAGCCGCCAGCCTGCCCTTGTCGATGCTGATTCCGGAATACAACCCGGCGAAACTGGCAACGCTGGGCAAGGCCTCGGTCGATGGCGCGGCGGTGGTGGCGCAGACTGCGGCGGCGGTTCAGGCGCCTGCGGGGACCGACTGGAAGAAATTCGGCCTGTGGGCGGTGTTGTTGCTCGGTGTGCTGGTGTTGGCGGCGATGGCGTTCAGTTTGCTGCGCAAGCCACCCCAGAACTCCTGAGCATGGCTGGCGCTGCGCGCCAGATCGCGGGCAAGCCCGCTCCCACAAGGACATCGCTGAACCTGTGGGAGCGGGCTTGCTCGCGAAAGCGTCCGAATAGTCACCTGAAATATCGAAAGTGCCCCTCCATTCATGGCCTACATCCAGCCGATTTCCAACTACGCTGATCCCCCGGGCATGAACTCTCTTCAGCCGATCACGTCTGATAGGAGGCAATGCGCCTCGACTCGCGCTAAACTGCGCGGGTTTTTAGCCCCCCATTCCTCGGAGCCTTCCATGTCCCGCGTTACCTTGAGTCGCTATTTGATTGAGCAGACCCGTAGCAACAACACTCCTGCCGATCTGCGCTTCCTGATCGAAGTGGTGGCGCGTGCTTGCAAGGAGATCAGCCACGCCGTTTCCAAAGGCGCCCTGGGCGGCGTTCTGGGCAGCATGGGCACTGAAAACGTTCAGGGCGAAGTGCAGAAGAAGCTCGACGTGATCTCCAACGAAATCCTGCTCGAAGCCAACGAATGGGGCGGTCACCTGGCCGGCATGGCGTCCGAAGAAATGGACAATGCCTACCAGATCCCGGGCAAATACCCCAAAGGCGCCTACTTGCTGGTATTCGACCCATTGGACGGTTCGTCGAACATCGACATCAACGCCCCGGTCGGCACCATCTTCTCGGTACTGCGTTGCCCGAGCGAATACCTGAGCCAGAACGAAGCCCTGAACGAAAAGGCCTTCCTGCAACCCGGCACCCAGCAGGTTGCCGCCGGTTACGCGATCTATGGTCCACAGACCATGCTGGTACTGACCCTGGGCGACGGCGTGAAAGGCTTCACCCTCGATCGTGAAATGGGCAGCTTCGTCCTGACCCACGAGAACATCACCATTCCTGAGTCCACCCAGGAATTTGCGATCAACATGTCCAACCAGCGCCACTGGGAAGCTCCGGTACAGCGCTACGTCGGCGAATTGCTGGCTGGCGAAGAAGGCCCGCTGAAAAAGAACTACAACATGCGTTGGGTGGCCGCGATGGTCGCTGACGTGCACCGCATCCTGAACCGTGGTGGTCTGTTCATGTACCCACGCGACGCCCGTGAGCCCTCCAAGCCGGGCAAACTGCGTCTGATGTACGAAGCCAACCCGATGTCGTTCCTCGTGGAGCAAGCAGGCGGCGCCGCCACCGACGGCCGCCAGCGCATCCTCGACATCCAGCCTGAAGGCCTGCACCAGCGTTGTGCGGTGTTCCTGGGCTCGAAAGAAGAAGTGGCCCGCGCCACGGCCTACCACAAGGAGTAAACCATGAACGAGCCCTGGCAGCCGTTGCTCCAATGGTGGTTCGGAACGTCCGGATCAGCGAAGGAAGTGGCGGCACAGAAGGGTAAGTTATGGTTCGGCAAGCGTGACAGTCAGGACCTCGAAGCGCGCGAGCGTTTCGGGGAACTGGTCGAACAGGCACTGGCCGGCGGATTGACCGAGTGGGCGCAACGCCCAGAAGGTTGGCTGGCCCTGGTGCTATTGCTCGATCAACTGCCACGCATGCTCTTTCGCAATTCCCCCAAAGCCTTTTCCGGAGACATCAGAGCCCAGGCACTGGTGGCGCAAGGCATTGCCGCGGACTTCGATCGGCAATTGCAGCCGATCCAGCGGGTGTTCATCCTCTTGGTGTTCGAGCACTGCGAAAACCTCGAAGTGCAGAACGAAGGCGTCTCGCGCTACATCGAGCTGGTGGCGCAACAGCCGGAAGGCGACCGTGCGTTGTTTACCGATTACCTGGACTATGCCGAGAAGCATCAGAAGGTGATTGCGCAGTTTGGACGGTTTCCTCATCGCAATGCGGTGTTGGGGCGCGAGTCTACGGCTGAGGAGTTGGCGTTTCTGAGTAAGCCGGGTTCCAGGTTTTAATTCTTCATCGCGGCTGCTGCCGCCTTCGCGAGCAAGCCCGCTCCCACATTTGATCCCGGTTGTTCACAGAATTTGTTCTCGCCGAAGATTAAATGTGGGAGCGGGCTTGCCCGCGAAGAGGCCGGTGAGTGCGCCTTAGATCCTGAAACTACCCACCAGATGCTTCAACCGCGCCGCCTGCTGCTCCAGATCGGCGCACGCACGCAAGGTCGCCTGCAGGTTCTCCACGCCTTCCTGATTCAGCGTGTTGATCTCGGTGATGTCGACGTTGATCGATTCCACCACGGCCGTTTGCTCCTCGGTGGCGGTCGCGACCGACTGGTTCATGCCGTCGATTTCGCCAATGCGTTGGGTCACGCTACCCAGGCGTTCGCCGGCCTGGTTGGCGATGCCGACGCTGCTTTCGCTCTGGCGCTGGCTGTCGGTCATGGTGCTGACCGCTTCGCGGGCGCCCACTTGCAGCTCTTCGATCATCTTCTGCACTTGCTGCGCCGAATCCTGGGTGCGGTGGGCGAGGTTGCGCACTTCATCGGCGACCACCGCGAACCCGCGTCCGGCCTCACCGGCACGGGCGGCTTCGATGGCCGCGTTCAAGGCCAGCAGGTTGGTCTGCTGGGAGATGCTGGTGATCACTTCCAGAATCTGCCCGATGTTGACGGTGTTGCTGTTGAGCGTCTCGATGTTGCCGCACGAGTCGCTGATCTTCGCCGACAGCTGATGCATTGCCGAGATGGTTTTATCCACCACCTGCTGACCTTCCTCGGCCAGGGAACGGGCATCGCTGGAATGCTGGGAGGCGAGGGCGGCGTTCTGGGCGATTTCCTGAGCGGCGGCGCCGAGCTGGTTGATCGCCGCGGCAACGCTGCTGGTGCGCGAGGCCTGCTGGTCGGAGTTGAACATCGAGGAGTTGGAAGCCGCCACCACGCGCAGCGCCACTTCGTTGACCTGGCCGGTGGCCGAGGACACTTCGCTGATCGAGGTGTGGATACGCTCGACGAAACGGTTGAACGACAGCCCCAGTGCACCGAACTCGTCGTGTCCGTGAATGGTCAGGCGCTTGGTCAGGTCACCTTCGCCTTCGGCGATGTCATGCATGGCGCGACCCATGGCCAGCAATGGCTGCATCAGGAAGCTGATGAGCATGCCCAGCAGCGCGATGATGATGACCACCGCGATCACCATGGCAACGATCGCCGAGGTGCGGAATTCGCTGAGCATCGAGAAGGCGGTTTCCTGATCGAGCACCAGCGCCACATACCAATCTGCCGAAGGCACGCCGCCTACGTGGGTGAAGGAGATGAACTGGCGCTTGCCGTCGATCTCGACTTCTTTCATGCCCGGGCTGACTGTCGGGGTGTCGTTGGGGTAGGCCTCGGCCAGGCTCTTGAGCACCAGCTTGCTGTACGGGTGAATCAGGATTTTGCCATCGGCGCTGACGATGAAGGCGTGGCCGTGACCGCCAAAGTTCAGCGAGTTGATGATCGCACTGACGCTGGACAGGTCGATGTCGGCGCCGGCTACACCGATCATCCGACCCTGACGCTGCACCGGTGTGGCAACGGTGATCACCAGCTTGCCGGATGAAGCGGCGATGTAGGGTTCAGTGACAATCGTCTGTTGTGCGCTGTTGGCCGCCTTGTACCAGCCACGGGCTCGTGGATCGTAGTCCGGCGCGCGGTTGCCTGCCGGGACCGAGAACATCACGCCATCGGTGCCACCGAAGTAGCTCAGCTGGAAGTTGCCGGTGTAGGCGGGCAGGTCGATGACGCGCTTGAGGCTGTCCGGGGCGCTGCCGTCGGCGGTGATTTGCTGCGCCATCGATTGCAGCAACTGGATGCGGCTGACCAGCCAGGTCTGGATGTTGCTGGTGGTCAGGCTGCCGAGTTCCTGCATCGAAGCTTCGGTGCTGGTGCGCAGCGTCTGACGCTGACGATAGTCGTTGAACAGGATGAAACAGGCGAACGCAACGGCCACCACGAGGGCAGCAGCCAACAGGATCTTGTGGCTGAATTTCATGTTTCTGGTCATTAAATGAGCTACCGCGGAAAGGCTTGTCGACAAAAGGGGGCAATTGCCACATCCATGAGCCATTGCGCTGCCCGGCATGTCGGCTGAACGGCGCCAAAGATTAGTCGTTTCTAGATAAAAGCGACGAAATGCACGACGGCTTCACAAAGCGGTTGATTTTCCGCCAGAAGAAGACGAGCGGCCCCATAAATAGGCGCTCGGCCAGGGAACCAGAACGGCGTTTGCTCTTCTAAGGATCTGCTTGGCAGTCATGCCAGCCCCCTTTCGCCCCCGGAGTTACACAATGTCTCTGCGATCCATCGCCTTGCTTTCGTTCTGCGTGTTGCTGGCTGCCTGCAGCAAGGTCAATCAGGAAAACTACTCGAAGCTCTCGTCTGGAATGACCAAGGCCGAGGTTGAAAACCTGTTGGGCAAACCCGCCGATTGTTCGGGCGCGCTTGGCATGTCCAGTTGCACCTGGGGCGACAAGAACAGCTTTATCAGCGTGCAGTACGCCGGTGACAAAGTGCTGATGTTTTCCGGCCAAGGCCTGAAGTAAACCGGGGCGTTGCGCCCACGGGAGAAAAACAATGAAGCAGTTATTGATGATGCTTTTTGCCGGCCTGGTGTTGGCCGGCTGTGCCACTTCTGGCCAGGACCCGTTGGCGCCCAAGACCGCCAACAGCGTGAACCTCAAGCGTTACCAGGGCACCTGGTACGAGTTGGCTCGTCTGCCGATGTATTTCCAGCGCGACTGCGCGCAATCCGAAGCCCATTACACGCTCAAGCCTGATGGCAACATCGCTGTGTTGAATCGCTGCCTGACGCCGCAGTGGGAGTGGGAAGAGGTCAAAGGCACCGCTTATCCACAAGTGCCGGGCAAGACCGACAAGTTGTGGGTCGAGTTCGATACCTGGTTCTCGCGGCTGGTGCCGGGTTCAGCCAAGGGCGAATACTGGGTGCTGTACGTCAGCGATGACTACAAGACCGCCATCGTCGGCGACCCGAGCCGTCGTTATCTGTGGCTGTTGTCGCGCACGCCTACCGTCAACGGTGTGGTGCGTGAAGAGTTGCTGAGCAAGGCGCGTCAGCAGGGTTACGACACCACGCGGCTGATCTGGCGGGCGACGGATACGCAGATGGCCAAAACCTCGAACTGACGGCTGGCACCTATCAAAAGTGGGAGCGGGCTTGCTCGCGAAGGCGGTGTATCAGTCACCATTGA
>DATMUG010000280.1:0-4357 GCA_035563915.1 Pseudomonas sp.
CCGTGACTCAGAAGCCCGACCAGTGTCTTGGTGAATGGATCGACCGTGAAGCACTCGCAGAAGCGATGATTCCGCTTATCGGTCAGCTCTACCGCAATAACAACGTGGTGAGCTCGATCTATGGCCGCAGCCTGATCAACCGCTCGGTGATTTCGATCCTCAAAGCGCACCGCTTTGCCCGTCATCGCCAGACCGACGAAACCGAACTCTCCGTCCATGAGACATTCCCACTGCTCAAGGCCATGAGCGAGCTGAAGCTGGGCGCCGCTTCGGTTGACCTGGGCAAGCTGGCCAACAAGTTCAAGCAAGAAGGCAACGGCCGCAGCGCCGAGCAGTTCGTGCGTGAAGAAATGGCCGACGTGGTAGGCCAGCAGAACGCTTCCGCCCGCAAAGGCACCGACGTTGTCCTGTACGGCTTCGGTCGTATCGGCCGTCTGCTGGCGCGCATCCTGATCGAGAAAACCGGTGGTGGCGACGGTCTGCGTCTGCGCGCCATCGTTGTCCGCAAGGGCGCCGAGAACGACCTGGTCAAGCGTGCCAGCCTGCTGCGTCGCGACTCGGTTCATGGCCCGTTCGATGGCACCATCACCATTGATGAAGCCAACAACACCATCACCGCCAACGGCAACCTGATCCAGGTGATCTACGCCAAGAGCCCGAGCGAAGTCGACTACACCCAGTACGGCATCGAAAACGCTCTGATCGTCGACAACACCGGTGTATGGCGTGATGCCGATGGCCTGGGCCAGCACCTGGCCTGCCCGGGCGCTGCCCGCGTGATCCTCACCGCACCTGGCAAGGGCGCGCTGAAGAACATCGTTCACGGCATCAACCACGGCGACATCACCCCTGACGACAAGATCATCTCGGCGGCTTCCTGCACCACCAACGCCATTGTGCCGGTGCTCAAGGCAGTCAACGACCAGTACGGCATCGTCAACGGCCACGTCGAAACCGTTCACTCGTTCACCAACGACCAGAACCTGATCGACAACTTCCACAAGGGCAGCCGCCGTGGCCGCGCCGCGCCACTGAACATGGTTATCACCGAGACCGGTGCCGCCACCGCAGCCGCCAAGGCGCTGCCAGTGCTCAAGGGCAAGCTGACCGGCAACGCGATTCGCGTACCTACGCCGAACGTGTCGATGGCCATCCTGAACCTGAACCTGGAAAAGGCCACGACTCGCGAAGAGATCAACGAGTACCTGCGCCAGATGGCCATGCACTCGGAACTGCACAAGCAGATCGACTACGTGAGCTCCCAGGAAGTGGTTTCCACTGACTTCGTTGGTTCGCGCCACGCTGGCGTCGTGGATGCTGAAGCAACCATCACCCAGGATAACCGCGTCGTTCTGTACGTTTGGTACGACAACGAATTCGGTTACAGCTGCCAGGTGGTTCGCGTGATGGAAGACATGGCCGGTGTAAACCCGCCAGCATTCCCGCGCTAAGCCTTAGCCGCTCATGAAAACGCCCCGACTTGTTCGGGGCGTTTTTGTTTGGGGTGCGCTCATCAAAATGTGGGGGGCGGCTTGCTCGCGAAGGCGGTGTGCCAGTCAGATTGATGTTCACTGACGCACCGCCTTCGCGAGCAAGCCCGCTCCCACATGTTCTATCGCATAATGGCCATCCTTGGCGGTGTGTCAGGGGTTGGCAGAAGGAGTCAGGACGTGTTGATCAGGCCATGGGCCATTTTCCTGGTGCTTGTGGGAATGTTGCCTGGCTGTGGCAATGACGACGCCATGGAGAGCTTCGGCGGCCCGACCATGGGCAGCACCTATTCAATCAAATACGTGCGGCACGCCGGTTTGCCTGGGCCGGCAGCGGTTCAGGTCGAGGTGGAAAAGATCCTGACCGACGTCGACCGGCAACTGTCGACCTATCGCAGCGACTCCGATATCGAGCACTTCAACCAGCTGCCTGCCAACAGTTGCCAGAACATGCCCTCGTCGGTCCTTGAGCTGGTCCGGGTCGGTGAGCAGCTGTCGTCACAAAGCGACGGGTCCTTCGATCTGACGGTGGAGCCGCTGCTCGATCTCTGGGGGTTCGGCCCTCAGGCGCGAGAAGAAAAAGTCCCGACTGCCCAAGCGTTGGCCGAGGTACGGCAGCGTGTCGGGCATGCGCACCTGCGCATCGAAGGTGATCAGCTGTGCAAGGACGCTGCAGTCGAAGTCGATTTCAACAGCATCGCCGCCGGCTACGCAGTCGATCGGATCGCCGCCAGGCTCGAAGCCTTGGGTATCCACGATTACCTGGCCGAAGCCACCGGTGAGCTAAAGGCAGCGGGAAGCAAGCTCGATGGCTCGCCGTGGCGGGTTGCTTTGGAAGAGCCTCGTGACGATCAGCAAGTAGCCGAGCGTGTTGTCGCCATCGATGGTTACGGCCTGTCCACCTCCGGCGATTACCGCAATTATTTCGTACAGGGTGGCCAGCGTTTTTCCCACACCTTCGATGCCCGCACCGGTGCGCCAGTCTCACACGCCCTGGCGTCTGTCACGGTGATTCATCATTCGGCGTTGATGGCCGATGGCTTATCGACGCTGTTGCTGATTCTCGGGCCTGAGCGCGGTTGGGATTACGCAGAAAAACACGATATCGGCGCATTTTTTGTGATTCGTGCCGATACAGGTTTCGTCACACGAAGCAGTCACGCTTTTGAGCGCATCGCCGGCGGTAAAACCCAGTAATTGGGGCGGTTCAAGCATCGAAGGCTGGCGTTGTTGTGCAGTCAAAACTAGCCTACGACGCGACCAAGGGTTAATGTGCGCGGCGTTGACGCTTCTATAGACTGTGTCCGGGTTCGGTATTGGCCCCAAATTGTTCCTTCACGCCACTGACTGGCGTGATTTAGCCGCAGGTGCCGAGGGCGCCGCGGCCTGTTCTGAGGAGTACGCATGGCTGTCTACAACTACGACGTGGTGGTGCTGGGTTCCGGTCCGGCGGGAGAAGGCGCGGCAATGAACGCCGCCAAGGCAGGACGCAAGGTGGCGATGGTCGATAGCCGTCGCCAGGTCGGCGGCAACTGCACCCACCTGGGTACCATCCCGTCCAAGGCACTGCGTCACTCCGTCCGGCAGATCATGCAGTTCAACACCAACACGATGTTCCGGGCCATTGGTGAGCCGCGCTGGTTCTCGTTCCCGGACGTGTTGAAGAGCGCGGAAAAAGTCATCTCCAAGCAAGTCGCCTCGCGTACCGGCTACTACGCCCGTAACCGCGTCGACGTGTTCTTCGGCACTGGCAGCTTCGCCGACGAGCAAACCGTCGAAGTGGTCTGCGCCAACGGTGTGGTCGAAAAACTGGTGGCCAAGCACATCATCATCGCCACCGGCTCGCGCCCGTACCGTCCCGCCGACATCGATTTTCACCACCCGCGTATCTACGATAGCGACACCATCCTCAGCCTCGGCCACACCCCGCGCAAACTCATCGTTTACGGCGCCGGTGTGATCGGTTGCGAATACGCCTCGATCTTCAGTGGTCTCGGGGTTCTGGTGGAGTTGGTGGACAACCGCGGTCAATTGCTGAGCTTCCTGGACTCGGAAATTTCCCAGGCCCTGAGCTACCACTTCAGCAACAACAACATCACTGTTCGCCACAACGAAGAGTATGACCGCGTCGAAGGCGTGGACAACGGCGTGATCCTGCACCTCAAATCCGGCAAGAAGATCAAGGCCGATGCCTTGCTTTGGTGCAACGGCCGTACCGGCAATACCGATCAGTTGGGTCTGGAAAACATCGGCGTGAAGGTCAACAGCCGTGGCCAGATCGAAGTCGACGAGAACTACCGCACCGGCATCCAGAATATCTATGGCGCGGGCGACGTGATCGGCTGGCCGAGCCTGGCCAGTGCTGCCCACGACCAGGGGCGTTCGGCCGCTGGCAGCATCGTGGATAACGGCAGCTGGCGCTTCGTGAATGACGTGCCGACCGGCATTTACACCATTCCGGAAATCAGTTCGATCGGCAAGAACGAGCAGGAGCTGACTCAGGCCAAGGTGCCATACGAAGTGGGCAAGGCGTTCTTCAAGAGCATGGCGCGTGCCCAGATCGCCGGTGAGCCGCAAGGCATGTTGAAGATCCTGTTCCACCGCGAAACCCTGCAAGTGTTGGGCGTGCACTGCTTCGGCTACCAGGCTTCGGAGATCGTGCACATCGGCCAGGCGATCATGAATCAGCCGGGCGAGCTCAATACCCTGAAGTACTTCGTTAACACAACATTCAACTACCCGACCATGGCCGAAGCCTACCGGGTAGCGGCGTACGACGGCCTCAACCGGCTTTTTTGAGCGGCTCCGGCCGGTGGCCTGAGCCGGCCGGGGAGACCGATTTCAGCTATTCCCGAGGGTGGCAGTGG
>DATMUG010000281.1:0-11173 GCA_035563915.1 Pseudomonas sp.
GAGCGAGCTTGCTCGCGATGGTCGTTAACGATAACGCTGGCAGCCAGACACTCCGCGGTGTTCTGTCGTCCATCGCGAGCAAGCTCGCTCCTACAGGGGGAGCCACCTCGCCATGGTCGTCAACGATTACAGGGGGAACCAGCGTCGATGGATATCGGTGAGCACGCCGTCGGCTTCGATGCGGCGATAACCCTCGTCATAGAGCTTGAGTGCCCGCAAGCCATCCGGGTGTGTGACGCTGAAACCTATCGTCGAGTTCACCACGCCGCAATTGAAAGCAAAGCGCACGGTGTTTTCCGTGCCCGATTGCCTGGCTTTCTGGTTCCTGGCCTCGACGTTATTGCTCATGATCAGTGCCGCCTGAAACCGTCGGGCGGCGAGTTTTTGCAGGCCTGTCGAATCCGAAAGGGAGTTCTCGAAGACCACCCCTGAACGCTTCAGGGCCATGACCTGGTCCGAGTATTCATAGTCCCTGGTAATGCCAACGACGGTGCCCGCAGGCAGAACACATTTGCCCTCCGGTGGTTTGGGCAAGGGGGCGTTGACCGGCTCGAACACATCGTTGCTGACGTTGAAGATCGGCCGCGCTGCCAGTTTGATCTTGCCCTCGAACCCCGGTTGCCAGCTCATGTTGAAGCAGGCGACGACCTGACCATTGAGCACCATGTACTTGCAGCGGGAGTAGGGGACGACCCTGAGGCGCGCCTCGACGCCCATCTCTTTGAAGGCGGCGACCACCACGTCATTGGCGTAGCCCGTACCGTCGCTTTTCGACCAAGGGGCTGCGGCATCTTCCACCATGATCGTGAGTGTCTCGCGGGTTTGCTGTGCGACGCTGCTGCTCGCCGCCAGCGCCTGAAATGCGCACGCCAGCAGGGCTGATGTCAGCAGGTTTTTTCGAGCAGTCTTCCTTAACATGCACGCTTCATTGATGCAGGACTCAACCTTAACTGGATGGATACTTTCGCCACATTCTGAATGCTTGGAATCGGTTGTAAAGCCCGATAGGGGAAAACGCCCATTATTGCGCGCTGGCATCGGCTTCATGTTTGTCCGCGAACGCCATGAACACCTCAAAATCGAGGACCTGCAGATCGATCCGGGTGATAAAGGCAGAGAAGGCCAGGTTGGCGGCGAGACGACGCAAGTCGCTCGCCCAATCGGGAACATGCACCGGCCCCTTGAGCCAGCCGGATTCGAACAGCGGTCCCAAGCGTAGCGTATCCCCAAGGCTCAGGCGCCCGGCAAACAGACGGCCGACCAATTCCGGGCGATTATCGCGGATCGCCAGGCGCAACAGGGTATGTACGCCGAGCAGGCCGGTCAGGTAAGCGGCATCCTTGGTGAACGCCGAGCCGCCGTGCAAGTCGGCGCCGCGGAAAATTCGCTGGGTGGAGCGGAAGGATTCCTCCTCTGACTGACCCGCCGCCAGGAAACCCTCGAATACCTGAATGAAATCGGCACCGTCCAGCGCCTGTTGCACCGCGAGCACGCGCAGAGCCAGGCGGCGCAAGCGGTTAATGTCCATGCTGCCGGTGAACAATTCCGCCAGGGTGGCAATGCCTTCCTGGGTCTGAGTCGTGCGGGGTGCCCCCAGTGCCAGGCTTTTCAGGTTGGGTTGCAGTGCGCCGTTCCGGGCTGTGGCCACATGCACAAAGGCCTCGTGTTGCAGCAGCTGTTGCTTGTCCAGTTCCGAGAACAGGGCGCTGGCGCGCAAACGGATGCGGCTGGAGCCGGCAATCGCCTTGGCCGCCAGCGCCGGATCGAGCACCACCGAGATTGTCCCGGGGCCGAAGAACCGATCCAGTTCCGGCCTCATCCAGGCCGCGAAGTCCTCGGCGGGGATGTCGGCATGGCTCGGTGGAATCCGCGCACCGCCCAGCAGGGCATCGGTGGTCTTGAGGAAGAAGCGGGCCGCGTCGAGCATGTTCACTTTCAGGCGTGGGTAGGGGAAATCCGGGCGCCGATAGAGGGCCGATGAATATTGAGTAAAGGCCGGCGTGCCGATGGCGCCGAGCATGCGTGCGGCGGTGGCATAACTCTGCGCCGTCATCGCGAGGAAGTTGCCGGCCGGATGCCCCTTGTCGCAACGGCCAATGAAGGATTGCAGCGCGGCGATCTCGGCACTGTGCTCTCGTGGCTGCAGCTGGATGTCGGGCAGTCGCGCCTGCCCGCGACGCCAAAGGTCCAGGAAGGTTTCCTCAATGCCATCCGGCCAGGCCAATGCTTCCAGCACACGGATTTTGCGCACCAGAACGGGCAGGGCGGCATCGAGTTCTGACATCGAAACGGCGCTCATGGGCATGTCCCGAAGAAGCGTTTGCGGTAGAAACAGGGATTCATCGCAATAGCGTAGTTGCTGGCGCAATACTGCGTGGCGTCGTGCGCGATCATCTAAAGAAGGGAAGCGATCCATCATGAGCACAGCGTTACAGCCAGTGAGTGAAGCGCCGATGAGTGAAGCCGCGCGGTCCAGGAACACGCGTATCGGGATCGGGCTGTGCCTGATGTCAATGTTCGTGTTCGCCGCCCAGGACGGCATCACCAAGATCCTGGTCAAGGATCTTCCGGTGGTGCAACTGATCATGGTGCGCTACTGGTTCTTCCTGTTGTTCGCCCTGTGTTTCGTGCATGTGAAGGGCGGGTTGGGCAATGCCCTGAAAACCGCCCATCCCTGGCTGCAGATGAGCCGGTCGCTGATCGCCGTGTTCGACATCATGGTCTTCGGCCTGGCGCTGCGTTTCCTCGGGCTGGCCGAGACCCATGCGATCTACGCGATCTTCCCGCTGCTCACCATGGGGCTGGCAGCCCTCCTGCTGCGCGAGTCGGTGAGCTCACGGCAATGCGTGGCGGGTGTTATTGGTTTTGCCGGCACGCTGATCATTCTCAAACCGGGCATGGGCGTCTTCAGCCTGACTTCGCTGATTCCCTTGGCGGGTGCGGTGATGTTCGCGTTTTTCAGCGTGCTCACCCGCAAGATCAGTACGGTCGACAGCTTCGGCACCAACATCCTGTACATGGCCTTCTGGGGCGCGCTGGCCTCGACGCTGTTCGGCGTGCCGCAATGGGTGACGCCGTCGCCGATGGAAGTGGTGTTGCTGCTGGTGCTGTCGGTCAGCGGGGTGATCGCCCAGCTCTTGCTCCTGCAAGCGTTGAAGTACGCAGCGGCGGTGACCCTGCAGCCATTCAATTATTCGCTATTGCTGTTTGCGTCGATCTTCGGGGTGACGGTGTTCGGCGAAACGTTGCAGACATCACTGGTGGTGGGGGCGCTGCTGGTGGTGCTGGGCGGGATTTATGCGTTCAAGCGTTAGTGCTGCGGCTCCCACAGGTTCAATGTGATGCACACAAACCGTAGCCAAAAAAGAACCACTGTGGGGAGCACGCGAAATCCGCGTTGTCACACTTGTTTGACCGCTGCCTGCAAACACTCTACAAACCGCTGTGCAACCGGCGTCAGCAGCGTGCCCTTGCGCATGATGATGCTCATCTCAAGTGCCGGCTGTACCTGCTCCAGCGAGATCTGCTGCAACCCGAGGCCGACAATGCTGTCGGCCAGCACCCGCGAGAACAGCACCAGCGAATCGGTGCCGGTCACCAGGCCCAGGGCGATGGCAAAGGATGAGCAGTGGATGATCCGGCGTGGCAGCGCGAGCCCGGCATGTTCGAACATCGTTTCCATCACGCTATGCTGAAAACCGCCTGACGGAACCGTACTCAGCCATTGCGCATCGGCCAGCTCGGTGAGGTGGCGAGCCTTGGCCTGAGGATGTCCCGCCCGCGCCATCACCACAAAGTCCGTCGAGAACAACGGCATGCTGGTCAGGTCGTCCCCCAGCATGTCGGGCAGTACGTGGGAGACGACAAAATCCAATGAGCCATCGCGCAGATGCTGGACGGCGAGGGGGAATTTAACCTCCATGAAAGTCAGTTCTGCATCCGGGGCCCTCTTCTGGAATTGCTCCAGCGCCTTTGGCAGCAGGCTCAAGGCAATGGTCGACGTCGCGCTGACCCTGACTTTGCCGCGCAGGTCGTTTTTGATCTGATCGAGCTCCTCCCGTGCGCGGCGCACATCCTCGAGTATCTGGTGGGCTCGGGTCTGCAGCGCGAGGCCGAACTCCGTCAGCTCGATGCCCTGCACGTTACGGGTCATCAGGACAACGCCCAGATCACTCTCCAGTTCCTGGACGCTGCGTGTGACGGCCGGCTGGGTCAAGTTCAGACAGCGGGCGGCGGCACGCAGGCTCTTTTCTTCGGCGACGGTCACGAACACCTGTAGCTGGTTTATTTTCATGCTGGTTTTATCGCTGTCTGATGATAAATAAAACTGATCGTTCTCAAAAAAACTACATCTTTTCAGAGCACGCGGCAATCTCTACTGTGGCTTCACACCCCGCCCGGCGGGGCATCACAACAAAGAGAAGCCAAGCGATATGGACACTACCCAGCGTTACTGCGAGGTCGCAAACCTCGCCGAATCGACCGAAGAACTGCGCGCGATACGCCACCACCTGCATCAGCATCCCGAGCTGGCCTATGAAGAACGGGAAACCGCCGCTCTGGTGGCAGGGAAGCTGGAGGAGTGGGGTTATGCGGTGACCACCGCTGTCGGGCAAACCGGCGTGGTGGGCTCGCTGACCGTCGGTGATGGCCGGCGCAGCATCGGGATCCGCGCCGACATGGATGCCTTGCCGATTCTGGAACAAACCGGCTTGCCCTACGCCAGCCGGCATCCCGGCAAGATGCATGCGTGCGGCCACGACGGTCACACCGCCATGCTGTTGGGTGCCGCCCGATATCTGGCGCAGACGCGCAATTTCTCAGGCACCGTGCATCTTTACTTTCAGCCGGCGGAGGAGCACGGGATCAAGAGCGGTGCGCTGAGCATGATCAACGATGGCCTGTTCGAACGCTTTCCCTGTGATGCGGTGTTCGGGTTGCACAATCATCCGGGCGCACCGGCCGGCACCATGCTGTTTCGCCGCGGACCGCTGCAGGCGGCGGGCGATAACGTCTACATCACCATCATGGGCAACGGTGGCCATGCGGCACGGCCCCATCTGACGGTGGATCCTGTGGTGGTCGCCTCAAGCATGGTGATGGCGTTGCAAACCATCGTCGCCCGCAATATCGACCCCACGGAGCCGGCGGTGGTGACCGTCGGCGTGCTGCAGGCCGGTACCGCCAACAATGTCATTCCCGGCAGTGCGCGGCTTGAATTGAGCGTGCGTTCGTTCAGTGACCGGGTGCGAGCCTTGCTCAAGTCGCGGATCACCGACCTGGTACGGCAGCAGGCCGCCAGCTATGGCGCCCAGGTGGAAATCGACTACCTCATGGGCTACCCGGTGGTGATCAACAGTGACCGCGAAACCGAGTTTGCGATGGCGGTGGCACAAGAGCTGATCGGCGCCGACAAGGTGGTGCCACACACCGATCTGCTGATGGGCAGCGAAGATTTCGCCTACATGTTGCAAGCCCGTCCGGGCTGCTTCCTGCGCCTGGGCAATGGCGACGGTGAAGACGGCTGCATGGTGCACAACCCGGGCTATGACTTCAACGACAGTAACCTGCCGATCGGTGCCGCCTATTGGGCACGTCTGGTTGAGCGTTACCTGGCACAACCCTAGTCGCGAAAGCGTTTTCGTACACCCCCCTGTACCGCTCTGCCAGCCTCTTGCACTAGGCACAACAGCACGGCTGGCGGCCTTGAATACACCTTTCTTCGGAGTTTCAAATGAACAAACTCGTGATTTCGCTCGCCCTGCTTTTGGTTGCCAGTGGCGTACTTGCCAAGGACTGGACAGTGATCCGCTTCGGTGTCGATCCCAGTTACGCGCCGTTCGAGTCGAAGGCGGCCGATGGCACGCTGGTGGGGTTCGACATCGATATCGGCAATGCCATTTGCGCCCAGCTCAAGGCCAAATGCGTATGGGTGGAAAGTCCCTGGGACAGTGTCATTCCGGGGCTGAAGGCGAAGAAGTTCGACGGCATTCTTTCGTCGATGAGCGTGACTGAAAAGCGTCTCCAGCAGATCGATTTCTCGGACAAGATCTATCACACCCCCTCAAGCCTGGTAGCGAGGAAGGGCACGGACATCCAGCCGCTGGTCGAGTCGCTCAAAGGCCGGCGTATCGGTGTTGAGATGGGCTCGACCCAGGAAGCCTTCGCCAAGGCCCACTGGGCGGCCAATGGCGTCACCGTCCTGTCATACCAGAATCAGGACCTGGTGTATCAGGACCTGCTGTCAGGGCGTCTGGACGCCGCGTTGCAGGACACGGTGCAAGCGGATATGGGGTTCCTGAAAACCGAACAAGGCCGTGACTTCGCTTTCGCCGGCGACGCCGTGCATGACACCCAGACCCTGGGTGTCGGGGCGTCCATCGGCTTGCGCAAGGAAGATGCCGATTTGAAACAGGCCATCAACGAGGCCCTGGCTGAAATTCACCGCAACGGGACCTACGAAAAGATCCAGGCCAAGTACTTCGACTTCGATATCACCAACGGGTAGCCGATTCGCGCACGGGTTTTTCGCAGGAGGGTGCCCGGCATCGGCCTCCAGAGTTGTCAAAAAGCGACGTCAAAAAGGTCGGCCCGACCAAATGCTTAAGCCTGTCTGTACAAGTAGGTAGGGGTGCATTAGAGTCCGCCGAACACCTCGACTCACGGGTCCGTCCGCGACTGGGTCTGGGGTGTTTGCATCTTGACCGGCTCCACGAACGATACCCGTGCGCCACCAGCGCTCATGTTGGTTTTCAGGAAAACAACAATGAAAAAAACCTTTCTGATCCTTTATGCATCGACCCTGCCTGCAACGGCTCCAAGCGTGCCTGTGCTGGAGGTGTTCCATGTTGGATAACCTTTTGCAGATTCTCGGGCTGTCGGGCTTCAGCCTGAAGGGCTTTGGCCCGCTGCTGCTGCAAGGCTCGTGGATGACGGTCAAATTATCCTTCATGTGCTTGCTGGTCAGTGTCGGCCTGGGGCTGATCGGTGCCAGCGCCAAATTGTCGCGTTCGGCGCTGTTGCGCATGCCGGCGCAGGCTTACACCACGCTGATCCGTGGGGTGCCGGACCTGGTGCTGATGCTCTTGATCTTCTACAGCCTGCAAACCTGGCTGACCAACCTGACTGAAGCGATGGAGTGGGACTACATCGAAATCGACCCGTTCAGCGCCGGGGTGATCACCCTGGGCTTCATCTATGGGGCGTATTTCACCGAAACCTTCCGGGGTGCCATCCTCGCCGTGTCGCGGGGGCAGATGGAAGCGGCCACCGCCTACGGCCTGACCCGGGCCCAGCGCTTTCGCCTGGTGGTGTTCCCGCAAATGATGCGCTTCGCGTTGCCGGGCATCGGCAATAACTGGATGGTCATCCTCAAGGCCACCGCGCTGGTGTCGATCATCGGCCTGGCCGATCTGGTCAAGGTGGCCCAGGACGCCGGCAAGAGTTCCTATCAACTGTTCTTCTTCCTGATGCTGGCGGCCCTGATCTATCTGGTGGTCACCACCGTTTCGAACTATGTCCTGCGCCGACTGGAAATCTTCTACGCCGCAGGCACCCGTGAGGCCGTACGATGATCGAGCTCCTGCAGGAATACTGGAAACCCTTCCTTTTTAACGACGGCCAGAACATCACCGGCCTGGCCATGACCCTCTGGTTGCTCAGTGCCTCGATCTTCATCGGCTTTGTGATGTCGGTGCCGCTGTCGATTGCCCGGGTTTCACGCAATGTCTGGGTGCGCTGGCCGGTGCAGTTCTACACTTACCTGTTTCGCGGGACACCGCTGTATATACAGCTGCTGATCTGCTACACCGGGATCTACAGCCTCGCTGCAGTACGTGCCCAGCCCATGCTCGATGCGTTCTTTCGCGACGCGATGAACTGCACCATCCTGGCCTTCGCCCTGAACACCTGCGCCTACACCACGGAGATTTTCGCCGGGGCGATCCGCAGCATGAACCATGGTGAAGTCGAAGCGGCCAAGGCCTATGGCCTGCGCGGCTGGAAGCTATATGCCTACGTGATCATGCCGTCGGCGCTGCGCCGCTCGTTGCCGTACTACAGCAACGAAGTGATCCTGATGCTGCACTCGACCACCGTGGCCTTCACCGCCACGGTGCCGGACATCCTCAAGGTCGCCAGGGATGCCAACTCGGCCACCTTCCTGACCTTCCAGTCCTTCGGTATCGCTGCCACCATCTACCTGGCCGTCACGTTTTCTCTGGTCAGCCTGTTCCGTCTGGCTGAACGCCGCTGGCTGTCTTTCCTCGGCCCGGCTCATTAATTCAGGAGGCTTGCACATGTACAAACTGACCGTTGAAAACCTGCATAAAAGCTATGGCAACCATGAAGTCCTCAAGGGTGTTTCGCTGAACGCCAAGACCGGCGATGTGATCAGCCTGATCGGCGCCAGTGGGTCGGGCAAAAGCACCTTTCTGCGCTGCATCAATTTCCTGGAAACCCCCAACGACGGCGCCATGAGCCTGGACAACCAACCGATTCGCATGGTCCATGACCGCCACGGCATGCGCGTGGCCGACGCCGCTGAACTTCAACGCCTGCGCACCCGTCTGGCCATGGTGTTCCAGCACTTCAACCTGTGGAGCCACATGACCGTGCTGGAGAACATCACCATGGCCCCGCGCCGGGTGCTGGGGGTCAGCAAGAAGGACGCCGAGGAGCGCGCCCGGCGCTATCTGGACAAGGTCGGGTTGCCGGCACGGGTCGCCGACCAGTACCCGGCGTTTCTGTCCGGTGGCCAGCAACAGCGCGTCGCCATTGCGCGGGCGCTGAGCATGGAACCGGAGATCATGCTGTTCGACGAACCGACCTCGGCCCTGGACCCGGAGCTGGTGGGCGAGGTGCTCAAGGTCATTCAGGGGCTGGCTGAGGAAGGACGCACCATGATCATGGTCACCCACGAAATGAGCTTTGCCCGCAAGGTGTCGAACCAGGTGCTGTTTCTGCACCAGGGGCGCGTGGAAGAGCAGGGTGCGCCAGAGGACGTTCTGGGTAACCCGAAGAGCGAACGTCTGCAGCAGTTCCTCAGCGGCAATCTGAAGTAAGGTCCGGCCCCTTCGAGCGGCGGCTCGGCCGCTCGAAACGACACGAATTCGCGGTGTGCAGCTCACCGGGCCAGTGCCCGTCGGTGCTGCTCGCCCCGCGTTTGCCGGTGGCGATCAGCGTCGCTGGCGTTCCTTTTTCCCATTCACTGTTTTTACACACGCCGCACCCCGGTGCAGCTGCAAAAAATTTCACTTGATCAAGCTTGTATATACATGATTGTATTTATACATGTGCTGTATCAACAAACCCACGCAACAGGCCATAACAAGAGGATTCCCGGTGAGCAAGCCAACCCCTGCCCAGACCACCAAGCATCGTGACGTTGAAATCCGTGCACCGCGCGGCAACAAGCTGACCGCCAAGAGCTGGCTGACCGAAGCGCCGCTGCGCATGCTGATGAACAACCTCGACCCGCAAGTGGCCGAGAATCCCAAGGAGCTGGTGGTCTACGGCGGTATCGGTCGTGCGGCGCGCAACTGGGAGTGCTACGACAAGATTGTCGAGAGCCTGACCAACCTGAACGACGACGAAACCCTGCTGGTGCAATCGGGCAAGCCGGTCGGCGTGTTCAAGACCCACAGCAACGCCCCGCGCGTGCTGATCGCCAACTCCAACCTGGTGCCGCACTGGGCCACCTGGGAACACTTCAACGAACTGGACGCCAAGGGCCTGGCCATGTACGGCCAGATGACCGCCGGCAGCTGGATCTACATCGGCAGCCAGGGCATCGTCCAGGGCACCTACGAAACCTTCGTCGAAGCCGGTCGCCAGCACTACAACGACAACCTCACCGGCAAGTGGGTCCTGACCGCCGGCCTGGGCGGCATGGGCGGTGCACAGCCTCTGGCCGCAACCCTGGCCGGTGCCTGCTCGCTGAACATCGAATGCCAGCAGATCAGCATCGATTTCCGCCTGAAAACCCGCTACGTCGACGAACAAGCCAAAGACCTCGACGACGCCCTGGCCCGCATCGCCAAGTACACCGCCGAAGGCAAGGCGATCTCCATCGCCCTGTGTGGCAACGCCGCTGAAATCCTCCCGGAACTGGTGCGTCGCGGCGTGCGTCCCGACATGGTCACCGACCAGACCAGCGCCCACGACCCACTGAACGGCTACCTGCCGGCCGGCTGGACCTGGGACGAATACCGCGCGCGCGCCAAGACCGAGCCGGCTGCCGTGGTCAAAGCCGCCAAGCAATCGATGGCCGTGCACGTCAAAGCCATGCTCGACTTCCAGAAAATGGGCGTGCCGACCTTCGACTACGGCAACAACATCCGTCAGATGGCCCAGGAAGAGGGCGTGGAAAACGCCTTTGACTTCCCAGGCTTCGTACCGGCCTACATCCGTCCGCTGTTCTGCCGTGGCATCGGCCCGTTCCGCTGGGCGGCACTGTCGGGCAACGCCGAAGACATCTACAAGACCGACGCCAAGGTCAAGGAATTGATCCCGGACGACGCCCACCTGCACAACTGGCTGGACATGGTCCGCGAGCGCATCAGCTTCCAGGGTCTGCCGGCGCGTATCTGCTGGGTTGGCTTGGGCCTGCGCGCCAAGCTGGGCCTGGCGTTCAACGAAATGGTGCGCAGCGGCGAGCTGTCGGCACCGATCGTAATCGGTCGCGACCACCTGGACTCCGGCTCGGTCTCAAGCCCCAACCGCGAAACCGAATCGATGCAGGACGGTTCCGACGCCGTGTCCGACTGGCCACTGCTCAACGCCCTGCTCAACACCGCGAGCGGCGCGACCTGGGTCTCCCTGCACCACGGCGGCGGCGTCGGCATGGGCTTCTCCCAGCACTCGGGCATGGTGATCGTCTGCGACGGTACTGACGAAGCGGCCGAGCGTATCGCTCGCGTACTGCACAACGACCCGGCCACCGGCGTCATGCGTCATGCCGATGCCGGTTACCAGATCGCCATCGACTGCGCCAAGGAACAAGGGCTGAACCTGCCGATGATCACCGGCCAATAACCCTGAACGTGTGGGATCCGCTCTGGGTGGGAGCGGGCTTGCTCGCGAATGCGGCGGGTCAGCCAGCACAAATGTTGAATGTGCCGGCCTCTTCGCGAGCAAGTCGGATCGCCGCACCGCCGCTCCCACAAAAAGCGGT
>DATMUG010000282.1:0-15541 GCA_035563915.1 Pseudomonas sp.
CTGGATCTCTGTCGTACACATATTTTGTGTTCAATGAGCTGCCATGTGGGAGCGGGCTTGCTCGCGAAGAAACGATTACGCGGTATGACTGACTGACCGCGTCAAACCCACCCGCTGCTCTGCATCGCCTTGTACACCGCCACAATCGCCAGAATGAAGAATGCCGAAGCCGCCAGTCGGCGAATCAGCGTCAGTGGCAATTTATCCGCAGCGAAGTTACCCGCCAGGACCACCGGGACGTTGGCAATCAGCATGCCGGCGGTGGTACCGATGATCACCAGCCACAGCTCTGGATACTGTGCCGCGAGCATCACGGTCGCGATTTGGGTCTTGTCCCCGATTTCAGCCAGGAAAAACGCAATCAGCGTGGTCAGGAACGGCCCGAACTTGCGGGCGGTGCTGGCTTCGTCGTCATCCATCTTGTCCGGCACCAGGGTCCACAGGGCGGTCGCCGCAAAGCTCGCCGCGAGGATCCAGTGCAATAACGTGTCGGAGAAGAAACTGCCAACCCAGGCGCCCACCGCGCCGGCTGCCGCGTGGTTGGCCAGGGTCGCGGCCACGATGCCGGCGATGATCGGCCAGGGCTTGCGAAAGCGGGCAGCGAGAATGAGCGCGAGCAGCTGCGTCTTGTCGCCGATTTCGGCCAAGGCAACGATTGCGGTGGGAACGAGTAATGAATCCAGCATCAGGGGTTATCCTAAGGGGCGGGTCGACACGGCTATGACACGTACAGCCTTCCCGCCCCGGGTAAGGTGTTCGTGTCATAGGTCTTGTCAAACCCTGCGATCCGTCTGATGCGGTCGCTTGGGTCGCATGCGCCATGGTCTGTTGACCAAGTATGTTGACGCACGCCGGACGAGCATGGCGCTCGTGGGAGACTACTCCCCTAGGACGGAGCGGATTCTGCCTAGGCAAAACCCATCGTGCAAGCACAAATTTCTACCCGCGCTTGGCTCGGTAGATCCGAAAGCCTTGTCCCTCGGCCTTGATGGCGCACACGCCCAGATGCTCTTCGATCAGTGGCTGGTATTTCAGGAAGCTGTTGGCGACCAGACGAAGTTCGCCACCATGTTTCAGATGTTTTGCCGCTTTTCGCAGCAAGTTCTCCGTGGCCTGGTAATCGGTATGAACCCCGGTATGGAAGGGTGGATTGCTCAGAATTGCATTCAAACCCATCGGTGCCGCGTCGATACCGTCACCGGTAATCACTTCGGCTTCCAGACCATTGGCCGCCAGGGTCAAACGGCTGCTGGCGGCGGCGAAGGCGTCGACATCCAGCATCGTGACCTGATTGTCCGGGTAGCGACGTTTGACCGCAGCACCCAAGACGCCCGCGCCACAACCGAAATCCAGCAGATGGCCACTGGGCAGTTTGTCCAGATGCTCCAGCAACAAGGCTGTGCCACGATCCAGACGACCATGGCTGAAAACGCCTGGCAGGCTGATGACCTTGAGCGGGCCTTCGGCCAGCGGCAGTTGGTATTCCTGGGCCAGGCTTTCCAGCGGTTTGGCTTGCGGGACGTTGGCCACGGTGACCTGCCAAAGCTGACAATGCCTTGCACTGTCGAGCTTTCGTGGCTTGCCCAAGGGGTTCAACTGCTTGGCCGCACCTTCGATGCCGCTGCGTTTTTCCCCTACCAGATACACCTCGCGACCCTCCAGGCGAGATGCAACGGCGTTGAGCAAATAATCGGTCAAGTCCTTGGCCTTGGGCAGAAACACCACGGCACTGTCGAATTCGAACTGGGGGACATTCACGCCAAAGTCGCTGCGTCCGCCAAAGCGGGCGTCCAGTGCGGCCTGATCACCGGCGTGCCAGCACCAGCCGCGAGCGGCGGGCAGGCGGCCGAGCAGATCATCGGCGGGCAGGCCGGCCAGCAGCACGGCACCCTGGAATAATTCGGCCTGACGAAGCAGTACTTCACTGCGCGGATCCATAACTGCTCCTGTGAAAAAAGTGCCGCAGTTTATCAACTGACGACCCGCAGCGCCTTACCGCTGAAGTAGCCCAAGGCGTTTTCGGTGACCTGGCCCACGATCCGCTGCCGGGCTTCGCGGCTGCCCCAGGCGTTATGCGGGGTGACGATCAGGCGGGGGATGTCATGGGCGAGCAACGGATTGCCGTTGACCGGGGGCTCCACGCTCAGTACGTCGGTCGCAGCACCGCCCAGGTGGCCGCTGCGCAAGGCATCGGCCAGCGCTTGCTCATCGATCAGGCCACCACGGGCGGTGTTGACCACGAACGTACCGGGCTTCATCGCGGCCAGTTCACGGGCGCCGATGAAATGTCGGGTGTGTTCGTTGAGGGGGCAATGCAGGGTCAGCGCGTCGATTTGTGGCAGCAATTCATCCAGCGGCAATCGGTCGGGCCGGGCAGGGCGCCCCGGAATCTGGCCCAGCAGCACGCGCATGCCGAACGCTTCTGCCAGTCGCGCCACGGCGCCGCCCAATTCGCCATGACCCAGCAAGCCAAGGGTTTTGCCTTCCAGTTCGACGATCGGGTAGTCCAGCAGGCAGAACTGTTTGGCTTGCTGCCAGCGACCTTCACCCACGGCTTTCTGATAGTCGGCCAGGCGCGTCGCCAGATTGAGCAGCAGCATGAGGGTGTGTTGCGCCACGGAGGGTGTGCCGTAGCCCTGACAGTTGCATACGGTAATCCCGTGGGCACGGGCGGCCGCGAGGTCGACGTTGTTGGTGCCGGTGGCGGTGATCAGGATCAGCTTCAAATCGGGGCTGGCAGCGATGGCGGCGGCGTCGATCACGATCTTGTTGGTGATGGCGACGTTGGCGCCCTTGAGGTGTTCGATGACCTGATCGGGCAAGGTCTGGGCGAACAGCTGCAACTCGCTGAAGCACCCACGCAGTGGACTGAGGTCGAGATCGCCAAGATCCAGGGAAGGGTGGTCAAGGAAAACGGCGCGTCGGTTGTTCGTCATGAACTGTACCTTTTGTGCAATGAACTGAAGGCGTACTCTGCCGAGCCTATCAGATGAAACAAACAGTTACGCTTAGCTTGAAGGAGCCCCCATGTACTGGACCGAGTTCTTGACCGTTGCTCTGATTCACTTGCTGGCGGTGGCCAGCCCGGGACCGGATTTTGCGGTGGTGGTGCGCGAGAGCGTGACCCACGGCCGGCGAGCCGGCACCTGGACGGCGCTGGGCGTCGGTACGGCGATTTTCCTGCATGTGGGGTATTCGCTGCTGGGGATCGGTCTGATCGTGTCCCAATCGATCATGCTGTTCAACGCGCTTAAATGGGCCGCCGCCGCTTACCTGCTGTACATCGGCTTCAAGGCGCTGCGCGCACAGCCGGCCAAACCGGTGGCCGACGACCTGCACAAAGAGGCGGGTGAGCGTACGGCTCGTGGTGCCTTCACCTCCGGTTTCGTGACCAACGGTCTGAACCCGAAGGCGACGCTGTTCTTCCTGTCGCTGTTCACTGTGGTCATCAACCCGCATACCCCGCTGATGGTGCAGGCCGGTTACGGGATCTACCTGGCAGCAGCGACGGCGACCTGGTTTTGCCTGGTGGCGATGCTGTTCAGCCAGCAGCGCGTGCGCGCCGGTTTCGCTCGCATGGGACACTGGTTCGATCGGACCATGGGCGCCGTGTTGATCGCCATCGGTGTGAAACTCGCCTTTACCGAGATGCATTGAGTCTTATTGAAATGGCCGCGGCACGTCCCGACGCGGCCAAGTCCACGATCAGTTGGCGTCGACCTTCGATGCCTGGCGTTGGCGGGCGTACTCCAGAAAACCCGCCATATCGCTGCTGCTCAGAATTCGCGACGCGACCTTGACCTCTTCCATGGGCCAATCCCACCACGCGGATGCCAGCAACTCACGACGCACGTCTTCTTCAAACCGCCACCGTATGTGGCGGCAGGGGTTGCCGCCCACTATCGCGTAGGGTTCGACGTCGCGGGTCACGACCGCACCGGCCGCCACGACGGCGCCATGGCCGATGGTCACGCCTGACAGGATCATGACGTCGGCGCAGATCCAGCAATCGCTGCCGATCACTACATCGCCCTTGGTCGGGCTGGCACCGGGTATGTCTCGGGCTTCGTCGATCATCAAGGGGAAGGGGTAGGTGCTGATCCAATCGGTGCGATGCCCGCCACCCAACAGAATCTTCACGCCTTCGGCAATCGAAGTGTAGGAGCCGACTTTCAGAATCGTGTCGTCACCGAACTCCATGACCTCCGGAATGCCATAGGTGCCCACGCCGATTTCGTAACGGGGATAGCGCAAGCGGATTTTTTCCGGTGCCCTTTGCAGTTTTTCCAGGCGCTTCAAATGCTTTCTGGTTTTTCGTTCTTTGAGTTTTTCTAGAAATTTCATTGGCAAGCCTGGAAACGGGAAAAAAGTACCGGTCATCGCAACAAGTCTAACGATGCAGGACCAGTCGCTTGAAGCGCCTGAATGTGGTTCGGTTCATATGTCGCCAGGGGATGGAACGCAGCAGTTTCCAGGCTTCTTTCTTGTCTTCGACCACCGCATATTTAAGGGCCTTGTTCACCAGATGGGCACGGGCACTCTGGTAAGCGGGATGGCTCTTGTACGGCTCGATGGCCTCAAGGTCAGCCTGGAGCAGCACCTTGTACTTTTTCGACAGATTGTTGGCGTGTCGCCGATAGCGGGTCACGCAAACCGGCAACTCATGGATCTCGTAACCCAGGTTGGCAATCCGCAAGGTCATCTGGAAGTCCTGGACCCGCAAATGCGGTGCATAGAAACCGGCACTGCGCATCGCGCTCATGCGATAGAGCGCAGCGGGCGCGCCGACCACGATGGCTCGGCTCAATACCTGTTCGAAGTCATACACATGGACCTTGTCGCGTTGCTGCTGCTTGATGGTCTTGCCATCGCTGTCCATGTAAATGATCAGCGCGCCCACGCAGCCGACGTTCGGATGCCTATCCAGGTATTGGGCTCGTATGCGCAGAGACTCTGGCAGCATGATGTCGTCCAGGTCGGGCGTGGAGACGTAGTCGCCCTTGGCATAGCGCAAGCCATGATTGAGCGCGGCACTGACCCCCTGGTTGGGTTGTGTGTAGAGCTGGAAATCATAGGTTTTCTGCAGTTGCTTGAGCATTGCGACGCTGTTGTCGCTTGACCCATCGTCCACAATGATCACTTCAAAGTTCGGATAGTCCTGACCAAAAATGCTTTGGATGGCCTCTTCCAGAAACTTTTCCGCGTTGTAACAAGGCGCCACGATGGAAACCAGCGGCGCTTGCGATTGGGCGTAATCGGCGGGAGATGTCGCGTTATCGTTCATTGTGGTTTGCAGTACCGATCGCTGTTGACGAGAAAAGCCTTGAAACCAGACGGCGGACAGGTCGATGGGCCATTGTTTCGCAGAGGATACATAGGCTCGCACGAAAGTCATTGTGCCATCCATCACAACCTTGTGTTTAAAACGTAAGCAATGCTGGCGCAAAGCTAGCATCTGTGCGGCTCTGCAAATCATTCCTTTGGCTGATTTGGCCGACGAAAAGGCGCACTACAGTGCTTGCTTTCAGCCACGACCGTGCAGTCAGAAAAAGGGGTTCTTATGTTGCAGACACGCGTTATCCCCCCAGCCGAAGGCGCTTACCAGTATCCGCTGCTGATCAAACGTTTGCTGATGTCCGGAACGCGATATGAGAAAACCCGCGAAATCGTTTACCGCGATCAATTGCGCTACAGCTATCCAACCCTGATCGAGCGTGTCGCGCGTCTGGCCAATGTGCTGACGGCGGCCGGGGTCAAACCCGGGGACACCGTGGCGGTCATGGATTGGGACAGCCATCGTTATCTGGAGTGCATGTTCGCCATTCCGATGATCGGTGCGGTGATCCACACCATCAACGTGCGCCTGTCGCCTGAGCAGATCCTCTACACCATGAATCACGCCGAGGACCGCTATGTGTTGGTCAACAGCGAATTCGTGGGCCTGTACAAGGCGATCGCCGGGCACCTGACCACTGTCGAGAAAACCCTGCTGCTGACCGATCTGCCGGAAAAGACGGCCGATTTGCCGAATCTGGTCGGCGAGTACGAGCAGTTGCTGGCCGCCGCAAGCCCGCAGTACGACTTCCAGGATTTCGACGAGAACTCGGTTGCGACCACCTTCTACACCACCGGCACCACCGGCAATCCCAAGGGTGTTTACTTCACCCACCGGCAACTGGTCCTGCATACCATGGGCGTGTCGACCATCATGGGCGCCATCGACAGCGTGCGCCTGTTGGGCACCAGTGACGTGTATATGCCGATCACTCCCATGTTCCACGTGCACGCCTGGGGCCTGCCGTACGTGGCGACCATGCTCGGACTCAAGCAGGTTTATCCAGGTCGCTACGATCCGGAATTTCTGGTGGAGTTGTGGCGCAAGGAAAAGGTCTCTTTTTCCCACTGCGTGCCGACCATTCTGCAAATGGTCCTCAACGCCAAGGCGGCACAAAACGTCGACTTCGGTGGCTGGAAGATTGTCATTGGCGGCAGTGCGCTCAATCGTGCGCTGTACGAAGCGGCCAAGGCCAAGGGCATTCAGCTGACGGCGGCCTACGGCATGTCGGAAACCGGGCCGCTGGTCTCGTGCGCGCACCTCAATGACGAATTGATGGCCGGCACCGAAGACGAACGCACTACCTACCGGATCAAGGCCGGTGTACCGGGGCCATTGGTCGAGGCTGCCATTGTCGATACCGATGGCAATTTCCTCCCCGCCGACGGTGAGACCCAGGGCGAGCTGGTGCTGCGTGCGCCGTGGCTCACCGAGGGTTATTTCAACGAACCGCAAAAAGGCGCCGAACTCTGGGCCGGTGGCTGGCTGCATACCGGCGACGTGGCGACGCTGGATAGCATGGGCGTGATCGATATTCGCGATCGGATCAAGGACGTGATCAAGACAGGGGGCGAGTGGATCTCCTCTCTGGACCTCGAAGACCTGATCAGTCGTCACGTGGCGGTACGCGAAGTAGCAGTGGTGGGAATTGCCGATCCACAGTGGGGCGAGCGCCCGTTTGCCCTGCTGATACTGCGCGAAGGCCATGTGGTCGGGGCACGGGAACTGAAGGAACACCTCAAGCCCTTCGTGGAGTTGGGGCACCTGAGCAAGTGGGCGATCCCGAGTCAGATCGCCCTTGTTACTGAAATTCCCAAGACCAGCGTCGGCAAGCTCGACAAGAAGAAAATTCGCCTCGACATCAGCGAATGGCAGGCCACCAACAGCACCTTCCTCTCGACGCTTTAAACCTCCTGCGGCGTGCCCGAAAGGGCGCGCCAGCCCCACCAAGCAAGCGCTTGGCTTGTCAAATCGAAATTTTCAGCCATTCTTGCCGTGCCGACGGTCGTCGGCCTGGCAAAGGACTGTTCCAGAGTGCCCGGCAGGTGCAAATCACACTTTAGAGGGATCAAGCACTACTACCTGCTGGCTATAGTCCGCTCAAGGATTTTTAAGAACGGAGCAAACGCACAAACCGGGGCGATGCAACTTTGGAATGACTTTGGGATGCCTTGGCTCCCTGTCCTCCAAGCGTTTTTAAAAGTGCTCACTGCCATAACAATAAAATGCACATGGAGTAGCGTCGATGACATCAGTAAACCAGTTCTGGCGCCGGGCTAAACTGCCCCTGGCCGTCAGCCTTGCCTCTACGCTCGCCGGACCCGCATTCGGCGTCAGTTTCAATATCGGAGAAATTGAAGGTCAATTCGACTCCTCCCTGTCGATCGGTGCCAGTTGGTCTACTGAAGGCGCCAACAAGAACCTCATCGGCGTCAACAACGGCGGCCGTGGCCTGTCCCAGACCTCCGATGACGGTCACCTGAACTTCAAAAGCGGTGAAACCTTCTCGAAGATCTTCAAGGGCATCCATGACCTTGAATTGAAATACGGTGACACCGGTGTCTTCGTCCGTGGCAAATACTGGTACGACTTCGAACTGAAAGACGAAAGCCGCCCGTTCAAGGACATCAGCGACAGCAACCGCAAGGAAGGCGCCAAGTCCGCCGGCGGTCAGATCCTCGATGCCTTCGTCTACCACAACTATGCCATCGCCGAGCAACCAGGCTCCGTGCGTCTGGGCAAGCAGGTAGTGAGTTGGGGTGAAAGTACCTTCATCGGCGGCGGCATCAACTCGATCAACCCGATCGACGTGTCCGCGTTCCGTCGTCCGGGCGCCGAGATCAAGGAAGGTCTGATCCCGGTCAATATGTTCTATGTTTCCCAGAGCCTGACCGACAACCTGTCGGCCGACGCCTTCTACCAGCTCGAATGGGACCAGACCGTCGTCGACAACTGCGGCACCTTCTTCTCCCAACCGGACATCGTTGCCGACGGTTGCGATGGCAACCTGCGCGTGCTGAACAAGCGCTCGACCATTCCGGCAGCCGCCCTGCCGACGCTGACCCGATTGGGCGTCGACGTCGACAACGAAGGTGTGCTGGTGCGCCGTGCTCCGGACCGCGATGCGCGGGACAGTGGTCAGTGGGGCGCGTCCCTCAAATACATGTTCGATCCGCTGGACACCGAGTTCGGTGCCTACTTCATGAACTACCACAGCCGTGCGCCGGTCTTCAGTGCCACGGGTGCGCCGGCCTCGACCTTTGCCGGTGTAGCGGCCTTGCCGGCGCAACTACGCGCACTGGCACCACTGATTGTCGCGGGTAACTCCAGCTATTTCATCGAGTACCCGGAAGACATCCGTCTCTATGGCTTGAGCTTCTCTACCACCCTGCCTACCGGTACGGCGTGGAGCGGTGAGATCAGCTACCGTCCAAACGCGCCGGTACAGCTCAACACCACCGACATTCTGTTCGCCGGTGTACGTCCTCTGGGCGGCGCACTGACCAACGCTTCGTTGCTCTCCGCCCCACCAGGCTCTGACCTGCACGGCTACCGCCGCAAGGAAATCACTCAATTCCAGACCACCCTGACGCACTTCTTTGATCAGGTCATGGGCGCCAGCCGTCTGACCCTGGTGGGCGAAGTGGGCGTGACCCATGTCGGCGGCCTGGAAAGCACTTCCGATGTCCGTTACGGCCGTGACCCTGTCTACGGTCCAGGCGAGTTGCCACCGACCGGCGGCCAGAATACTTGCCAGGCGCTTAACGCCAGCACCATCGCCGGTGCCGGCCCTGGTACGCCAACCAACAACCTCAACCGCAATTGCAACGACGACGGCTTCACCACGGCGACTTCCTGGGGCTATCGCGGTCGTGCCATCTGGGAATACAACGACGTGTTCGCCGGCGTGAACCTCAAGCCGAACGTGGCCTGGTCCCACGACGTGGAAGGTTACTCCCCGGGTCCGGGCGGCAACTTCGAGGAAGGTCGCAAAGCGGTCAGCCTGGGTGTCGACGCCGAGTACCAGAACACCTACACCGCAAGCCTGGCGTACACCAACTTCTTTGATGGCAAGTACACCACCGTGGATGACCGCGACTTCGTTGCGCTCAGCTTCGGCGTGAACTTCTAAGCACTGTATTTTCAGGAAGAGTACACACATGAAAATTACAAAAAGTCTGTTCCACGCCGGTGTTCTGGGATTGTCGCTGCTGGCGACCAGCGTGATGGCGGCGGTCCCGGCGGCCGAAGCGGACAAACTGGGCAAGAGCCTGACCCCGATGGGCGCCGAAATGGCGGGTAACGCCGACGGCTCGATCCCGGCCTGGAAACCGTTGCCGAAGAATGCCGGCGCCGTCGACAGCAAGGGCTTCCTGTCCGATCCGTATGCCAACGAAAAGCCGTTGTTCACCATCACGGCGCAGAACGTCGACCAGTACAAGGACAAGCTCGCTCCAGGCCAGGTCGCGATGTTCAAGCGCTACCCGGAAACCTATAAGATGCCGGTGTACCCATCCCATCGCGGCGCTACCGTGCCGGATGAGGTGTTCGCCGCCATCAAGAAAAACGCCACCAACACCAACCTGGTGTCGGGCGGAAACGGTCTGGAAAACTTTGAAACAGCCGTGCCGTTCCCGATTCCAAAAAGCGGTGTCGAGGTCATCTGGAACCACATCACCCGCTATCGCGGCGGCAGCGTAACTCGCCTGGTCACCCAGGCCACGCCGCAGCCCAACGGTTCGTTCAGCCTGGTGTACTTCGAGGATCAGTTCGTGTTCCGCGACCGGATGAAGGATTACGATCCGAAGAACCCGGGCAACATCCTGTTCTACTTCAAGCAGAAAGTGACCGCGCCGGCGCGTCTGGCCGGTGGTGTGCTGCTGGTTCACGAGACCCTCGACCAGGTCAAGGAGCCGCGTTCGGCGTGGGTCTACAACGCCGGTCAGCGTCGCGTGCGCCGCGCCCCGCAAGTGTCCTATGACGGCCCGGGTACCGCCGCCGATGGCCTGCGTACCTCCGACAACCTGGACATGTACAACGGTGCGCCGGATCGCTACGACTGGAAGCTGGAAGGCAAGAAGGAGATGTACATCGCTTCCGACAGCTACAAGCTCGACGATCCGAAGCTCAAGTACGCCGACATCCTCAAGGCCGGCCACATCAACCAGGACCTGGCCCGTTACGAGCTGCGTCGCGTCTGGCACGTGGTGGCGACCTTGAAGGAAGGTCAGCGCCATATCTATGCCAAACGTGACTTCTACATCGACGAAGACACCTGGCAAGCTGCGGTGATCGACCACTACGACGGTCGCAATCAGCTCTGGCGTGTGGCCGAAGCTCACGCCCAGGACTACTACAACGTCCAGGTGCCGTGGTACACCCTGGAAGCCCTGTACGACCTGCAATCGGGCCGTTATCTGGCACTGGGCATGAAGAACGAAGAGAAGGCCGCCTATAACTTCGGCTTCACTGCGAGCACCGCAGACTTCACCCCGAACGCCCTGCGTCAGGATGGCATACGTTAAGCGTCTGTAAACGAGGCAGCCTCCTCTGAAACGCCCCGACTGGTTCGGGGCGTTTTTTTTGAATCGAAAAAGATCGCAGCCTCGTTTCACTCGACAGCTCCTACAGGTTGTACGCCAGGCTCATGTAGGAGCTGTCGAGTGAAACGAGGCTGCGATCTTTTCGCGAACAACGATGCTTTACAGGTAGAGATAATTTAGTCCGTAGTCTTTTTGTAGCCATTTGTAGCAATTATCTTCATTCCCTCATCGTTTACCGCTAGTCTGCGGACATCTGCAACGCCGCCACCCGCAATTCAACAAGAGCCGGCCATGACTGATCTGTCCCCCCCACCAGGTCCTGCAAGCGTTGCTGTCGCTGCGTTGGACGGGCGCTTTTATCGACCGCCATTGCCCGACGGCCATGTGCTGCGTCCGCGGCTTTGCGAGCGTCTGAGTGCGGGGCTGGATGGCCGTTTGCTGCTGGTGAGCGCACCGGCGGGATTCGGCAAGAGTTCATTGGCGGTGGAGTTCTGTCAGTCGCTGCCAGGTCATTGGCAAAGCCTCTGGCTGGGGTTGAGTCCGCGGGACAGTGATCCGGGGCGCTTCCTTGAGCGACTGCTCGAAGGCCTCCAGGACTATTACCCGCAACTGGGCAGACAGTCTTTGGGGCTGCTGAAAATGCGTCAGCGGCATCAGCCTTTCGCCTTTGAGGAATGGCTGGACGGATTGCTCGACGAACTGGCGGTGCACCTGTCGACGGCAACGCCACTGTTGCTGGTGCTCGATGACTATCATCTGGCCCAGGGGCCGGTACTCGATCGTTGTCTGCAGTTTTTCCTCAATCACCTTCCCGACGGTTTGCTGGTGATGGTCACCAGCCGTCAGCGCCCTGACTGGCATCTGGCACGACTGCGCCTGTCGCGGCAGTTGCTGGAGCTGCACGAACAGGACCTGCGTCTGACCCACGACGAAGCCTTGAGCTTGCTTGATCGCCACAGCAGCTCACTGCGTGGTGAAGCGCTGGAAACGCTGATCCAACGCAGTGAAGGCTGGGTCGCGGGTCTGCGTTTCTGGCTGCTGGCGGCGTCGGAAGCGGGCACGCATGGTGCTCTGCCCCAGACGCTTCACGGTGGGGAAGGGCTGATTCGCGATTACCTGCTTGAAGAAGTCATCGATTGCCTGCCCGCCGAAGTACAGGCCTTCCTTTACGACACTGCCCCCCAGGAACGTTTCTGCAGCGAACTGTGCGACGCCGTTCGCGATGCTCACGACAGCGCCGAAATTCTGCGCTTCCTGGCAGCTCACCAGGTGTTTCTGGTGCCGCTGGATGAACATGGCCACTGGTATCGCTATCACCATCTGTTTTCCGACCTGCTGCGTTCGCGGCCTGCCGCCCAGTCGATGGTGCCTGCCGCCAGTCTGCACTTGCGCGCCTGTCGCTGGTTCAATGCCCAGGGCTTGCTCGACGAAGCGGTGGAGCAGGCGTTGCGCGCCGGGCACCTGGATGTCGCGGCGAATCTGGTGCAAAACCTCTCGGAAGAACAACTGCTGGCCGAGCAGAATGTCGGCATGCTGCTGCGCTGGAAAATGGACTTGCCTGACAGCCTGTTGATCAGCACGCCACGGCTGATTGTGCTCTACAGTTGGGCGTTGGGACTGGCCTGTCAGCTGGACGCTGCCGAAGAATTGGCTGCCCATTTGAGTCGCTTCCTGCCGGCACCCTCGGCCACCGCGCAAAAATCGATGCTGGCGCAATGGCTGGCCCTGAGCGGGATCATCGCCCGGGGGCGCGGCAACCGTGAGCTCACGCTGCGCTATTGCACCGAAGCACTGGAGAGCCTGCCGGCCAAGCGCTACGGCCAGCGCTTGATGTGCCTGTCGACGCTGTCCAACCTGGCCATTGCCGACGGTGACTTGTGGCGTGCGCGCAACTTGAACCGTGATTCTTTGGAGCTGGCGCAACGGGTCGGCAATCCGTTGTTCGAAGCGCTGACCCACTATGACCGCGCGCGCGTTCTGCAGGCACGGGGGGAGATCCTTCGATCCATGGATGAAGTCCGGCAGGGGCTGCGTCGCCTGCATGGGCTGTCGCCCCAACGCCTGTATGCCGTTCGTGCGCGGCTGACGCTGTACGAAGGTTTCCTGCTGGCGCTGCGTCTGCAACCGCATGCGGCGCGTCAGCGCTTGCAGGTTGGCTTGAACGAAGCGCGGGCTTGTCGCGATATCAGTGTCCTGATCGGTCACTGCGTCATCGCGCGGCTCGAAGGCAGCAGCGGGGAGTTCGCCAAGGCCTTTGCCGAACTGGCCGAAGCCGAACGGCTGATGCATATCTGGGACGTGCCGCCAATTTACTATCTGGCGATGATCACCCTGGTCAAATGCGAGTTGTGGTTGGCCCAGGGACGCATGGATCTGGCGGAAGCCTGGCTGGCGCGACTGGGGCAGACCTACAACGGTGAACACCCGGCCGCACCGCCGGAATTTCACCCGCAATTGCCGCTGCACATCGAATTGCAGCAGGCGTTGCTGGAAGTTATTCAGGGGCAGCCGATGCTGGCCGAAGGACGCCTGAATGCGCTGCTCGAGCACGGTCAACAAACCGGTCGGCAAATGCTGAGCGCAATGGCATTGACGCAAAAGGTTTCGCTGTTACTCGGCACCGGGCGTGAGCCAGAGGCACGCAAGGCGTTGAGTCAGGCACTGGACGCCGCCGCCGGAGGCATTCTGCAACCTTTCGACAGGTTGCTGGCCGAGCATCCCGACTGGATTCGCGGGCAACTGCTTGGCGGTGCATCGACGACCGTTGCTCAGGATCTCGTCGAAAAACTTCCGGCGCAATCCACGCGTTCCGCTCTGGAAGCCGCTCCTGTTTCCGAGCAACTGAGTACCCGGGAGTTGGCTGTCCTGCGCCTGATCGCTCAGGGTTGCTCGAATCAGGAAATCAGCGACCAGCTGTTTATCTCCTTGCACACGGTCAAGACCCACGCCAGCCATATCAACAGCAAGCTCGGCGTCGAGCGGCGGACACAGGCGGTGGCACGGGCGAAGGAGCTGGGAGTCCTGGGTTAAGCAATCTTCACGTTATCGTCCGGTCAAACCCCCGATACTCAAGTGTGCGAAAATCGCTCGTCCCGTTTATCGAGCAGGCCCAGATGTCCCAGCTACCTTCCCTCATCCGCGAAACCTTTCCCGTCGGTCCTTTGCAGTGCAACTGCACGATCATCGGCGATCCGGTCACGAAAAAGGCCATCGTCGTTGATCCGGGCGGCAATCACGAGCTGATCCTTGCCCGGCTCGAGGCGTTGGGCCTGAAACTGGTCAGCATCATTCATACCCACGCGCATCTCGATCACTTCCTCGCTTCCGGCCAGTTGAAGGAAAAAACCGGCGCCACCCTGCATTTGCACAAGGAAGATCAGTTCCTCTGGGACAACCTGGAAATGCAATGCCAGATGTTCGGCGTGCCTTATACGCCGGTGCCGTCGCCGGATCGCTGGTTGGCCGATGATGAAGAGCTGGCCTGCGGCTGCGGTGTTGCCCTGCACACGCCAGGCCACACACCGGGTTCGATGAGCTTCTGGTTTTCAGAAGCGAAACTGCTGATCGCCGGTGATACATTGTTCCGTCGTGGCGTCGGGCGTACGGATTTGTGGGGTGGCGATCAGGCGACGATCGTGCGTTCGATCAAGCAGCGCCTGTATACCCTCGACGAGGAGGCAACCGTGGTCACCGGGCATGGTCCTGACACTCGCCTGGGCGATGAAATGCGTGAAAACCCGTTCGTTCGGGCCTGATTTGTAACAAGCGGAATTTTCCCGGGTCGAAATGATCCAACGCCCGCAAAGGTTCGATGCTTATATCCGTTGCACCACAGAATGCAAAAAAGTAGGAGCTCTTCATGTTCACCACCCGTCGTTTGATTATTGTTGCTACCGCCGTGGCGCTGTTGTCCGGTTGTGCATCGCCTAACCCTTATGACGGAAGTCAGGGGCAGGCTGATGGCGGCTCACAAGGCATGAGCAAAACCGCCAAATACGGCGGCCTCGGTGCCTTGGCCGGTGCCATCGCCGGTGCTGCCATCAACCACGATAACCGTGGTAAAGGCGCGCTGATCGGCGCTGCGGTGGTGGGTGCGTCCGCTGCCGGTTACGGCTACTACGCTGACCAGCAGGAGAAAAAACTGCGTGAGAGCATGGCCAACACCGGTGTAGAAGTGCAGCGCCAGGGCGATCAGATCAAGCTGATCATGCCGGGCAACATCACCTTCGCCACCGATTCGGCGAACATCGCACCAAGCTTCTACCAGCCGCTGAACAACCTGGCTGGCTCGCTGAAGGAATTCAACCAGAACCAGATCGAGATCGTTGGCTACACCGACAGCACCGGCAGCCGTCAGCACAACATGGACCTGTCCCAGCGTCGCGCACAGAGTGTCGCCACTTACCTGACTTCGCAGGGTGTGAGCGGGACCAACCTGAGCTCCCGTGGCGCCGGCCCGGATAGCCCGGTTGCCAGCAACGCCGACGTCAATGGCCGTGCACAGAACCGTCGTGTAGAGGTCAACCTCAAGGCGATTCCGGGCCAACAGTATGGTGCCGAGCAGCAGGGCAACGTTCAGCAGTACCCATGATTGTCTGACTGAACCCCAGGCATAAAAAAACCGCCCGATCCTCAATGGTTCGGGCGGTTTTTTTGTGTCCTG
>DATMUG010000283.1:0-32808 GCA_035563915.1 Pseudomonas sp.
GCCCCGGCGGCCGCCCCCGCCGCGATTCCTCCGCCGACCCGCACACCCAATTGCTTCAGTGTTTCCGGATTGAACAAATCATCGCCCCAACGCCCGTCGAGCAGTGGCAGGTCACTGGCCGCCGCGTCCTGCGGTCGAAAGGCGTAGAGCTTGAGCAAGGCTTCGACGCAACGCTGTTCCCGTTGGCGAACAGCTTTGCGCAGTTCGCTGATGGCCTGCTGCTCTTGCTCAGCATCGCTGACCACGCTGCGTCGACAGGCGGCGCAATCGATCAATAATTCAGCAATCAGCCGCGCCGCGCTCTGCTGGCGCGCCTGTCGTTGCGCCTGCTGATCGGCTATCAACCGCTCAAGCTGCGGGCGGGCATGTTCGAGCAGTAGCGCGAGGCTTTCATAGAGTCTACGTTCGCCATCTTCCGGTGGCGCCACGCTGTCGAAGCGCACCAGCGCATGCAGCCCCAGACGCGCGAGCGCTTCACGCCAGGCCGGTTCGCGGTGATTGGTGCTGCTGACGAAATTCAGCACCGGCAGCAGCGGTTTGCCACAGCCGGCCAGCACTTCCAGTTCATCGCGGTATTTGGCCAGCACCGGTTCGCGGGCGTCGATCACATAGAGGCCGGCGTCGCAGGTCAGCAGTTGCCGCAGCACTTTGGCTTCCTGTTCGAAGCGTTGCCGCGCTTCGCTGCCTTCGAGGAAGCGCGCCAGTCGAGCCGGACCGTCGAGGCGCTCGCCCGGCCGTTCCAGGCGTTCGAGGTAATCGAGCAGGGCGATGGCGTCTTCAAGGCCGGGGGTATCGAACAGATCGAGCAGAGGCTCGCCGTCCACGGATAGACGAGCACCCTCGACATGACGCGTGGTGCTGGGGCGATGGGAGACTTCGCCAAAGCCGACATCGCGGGTCAGGGTACGCAGTAATGAGGTCTTGCCGACGTTGGTGTGGCCGACCACGGCGAGCTTCAGCGGTTTAGTCATGGCCCGTCTCCAGCCAATTCAACGGCGCACAATCGGCGAATTGAAGCTCCAGCTGTTGCAGGGCGGCATGCCAATCGCCGAGTCGGTCGGCATCCAGTGCTTCTCCGGGTGGGGGTTGCAGCAACCAGACGCGAGTGGCGGCTGCGCTACGGGCCAGTTCGGCGATCAATGCCAGGCTGCCGCGATCCGGAGAGCGCCTTGGATCGCAGGCAATGGCCAGGCGGGCCGGAGGGAAGCGGCTCAACTGTTCGAGCAATTTATGCCGCGATTCGCGGCTGTCGAGAATGCCGGCGTTGCTGACGTTTTTCGGCAGTTGCGGCGGCCATGGGCGCTCGTCGTCCAGTTCGATGGCCACCAACAATGCACCCTCGCTCTGCGCTTCGCTGACTCCGCTTTCGACCCGGTGAAGTTGCTCGGGCGCCGCATCGCTGACACCCAGGCGTTCGCTGGTGGGCATCAGGCGCTCGCGCAGTTGCGCGTAGCCGGGCAGGTTCAGGTCCAGGTGCAAGGCCGCTCGGCCGGTTTTCCAGCGCCACAGGCAAAACAGCGACAGGAGCAGGCGCGGCAATACGCCGTAAACCAGCAACACCCCAACCAGCCAAGCGGCCCAGGCCTGCCGGGCGCTTTCGATGTTCAGCGCGGCATCGCCGCTGGCGCGGATCATCTCAACCGAAGGCACGCTGAATCCGAGCAGGGCCGGCAGGGCGCCGAGGCCCTGGGTCAGGGTGATGAAGGTGTCCGCGCCAAGAATGGTGGTCTCCCAAACGAAACCGTAGCGCCGGGTGGCCATCAAGGTCAGCAGCATTACCAGCGCACAGAGCATCGCCACCAGCCACAAGCCGTTGACCAGCACGCCGATGGCCCAGCGATTGAGTTTTTGCCGCTGCAATAGCAGCAACAGCGCGGGCGCCAGTTGTGCCGCTTTCGCGTCCCGGGCGAGCTTCTCGCTAAGCCACAGCCACAGGCGCCCAAGGCTGGCGCCGTGTTCGCCGGCAAACACCAGGCCGAACGCCCAACTCAACAGCAGAATCAGATTCAGCCCGAGCAGGCTGCCCAAGGCCCAGAACACATTGACCGGTGCTTGTCCGTCACCCAATGCGGCAAACGCCAGGCCGGCGCCGCTGACCACGGCCAACGCCGCCAACACGAGCAGTGCCAGTCGAGCGCCTTGCAGCCAATGCACCAGCGCGCCGCTCAGGCCATCCCGTTCGGCCAGCCACAGGGCCCGGCGTTGAATGCGTGTCGATAAGTCGCCGCCGGCGCTGCGGGCCAGGCGATTGGCTTCCAGATCTTCAAGGGGGCCGGCATGTTCTTCACGCAGGCGGATGGTCTCTGTCAGCCAGAGGGTATTGAGTTCAGTCACGCGGCATCCCGTCGCTTAATTGAGCTGTGAGCATAACCGCTGTGGCGCTTGTCGGGGGGGCTACGTTGCCAGAAGCCGAGCCTCTGGTATCCTCGCCGGCATGACTAAATCACTCCCTTTAAGCCTGATCGCAGCCCTCGGTGAAAACCGTGTGATCGGCGTCGACAACAGCATGCCCTGGCACCTGCCGGGGGATTTCAAATACTTCAAGGCCACCACCCTGGGCAAGCCGATCATCATGGGTCGCAAGACCTGGGATTCCCTCGGTCGTCCGTTGCCGGGGCGCTTGAACATCGTGGTCAGCCGCCAGGCGGATCTGGTGCTGGAAGGCGCCGAGGTGTACCCGTCGCTGGAAGCCGCCGTGGTTCGTGCCGAGGAATGGGCCAAGGAGCAGGGTGTCGATGAGCTGATGCTGATTGGCGGGGCGCAGTTGTATGCCCAGGGAATGGCGCAGGCCGATCGGTTGTATTTGACCCGCGTGGCGTTGAGCCCGGAAGGGGATGCGTGGTTTCCGGAGTTTGATCAGCAACAGTGGAAACTGGTGTCGAATGTTCCGAATCCTGCGGAAGGCGACAAGCCGGCGTACAACTTCGAGGTTTGGGAAAAAGCCTAGCCCTGTGGCGAGGGAGCTTGCTCCCGCTGGGCTGCGCAGCAGACCCAAAACCTGGCACTGCATTCTTCCTGAAAGATTGCGTCAGCCATATTGGGGCCGCTTCGCGACCCAGCGGGAGCAAGCTCCCTCGCCACAAAGATGTTCTACCGTTAAGCGTGCGCCAACGCCGAATGCTCATCCGCCTCCAGCAGCGTTTTATCCGTCTGCTGCATCACCTGGCTGGTAATCGCCCCGGCCGTGATCGAACCACTCACGTTCAACGCCGTACGCCCCATATCGATCAACGGCTCGACCGATATCAGCAACGCCACCAATGACACCGGCAAGCCCATCGCCGGCAGTACGATCAGCGCGGCAAAGGTCGCACCACCCCCCACACCCGCCACACCGGCCGAACTCAGCGTGACAATCGCCACCAGCGTCGCGATCCACAGTGGATCCAGTGGGTTGATGCCTACGGTCGGCGCCACCATCACCGCCAACATTGCCGGGTACAGGCCGGCGCAACCGTTCTGGCCAATGGTCGCGCCGAACGAAGCGGCGAAACTGGCGACCGATTGTGGGATGCCCAGGCGGCTGGTCTGCGCCTCGATGCTCAACGGAATGGTCGCGGCGCTGGAACGGCTGGTGAAGGCAAAGGTCAGCACCGGCCAGATCTTGCGGAAGAACCGCAGCGGGTTGATGCCGGCGGCAGATACCAGCACACCGTGGACGACAAACATCAGACCCAGGCCGATGTAGGACACCACTACGAAACTGCCGAGCTTGATGATGTCTTGCAGGTTCGAACCGGCCACCACTTTGGTCATCAGCGCCAGCACGCCGTACGGCGTCAGCTTCATCACCAGACGCACCAGGCGCGTCACCCAGGCTTGCAGGGTATCGATGGCGTTGATCACTTTCTGACCTTTTTCCACGTCATCCTTGAGCAGTTGCAGCGCGGCGACACCCAGGAAGGCGGCGAAAATCACCACGCTGATGATCGACGTCGGCTTGGCCCGCGCCAGGTCGGCGAACGGGTTTTGCGGAATGAACGACAGCAACAACTGAGGCACATTCAGGTCGGCGACCTTGCCCGCGTAATCGGACTGGATGATTTGCAGACGGGCCAGTTCCTGGGTGCCGGCCACGAGGCCTTCAGCCGTCAAGCCGAACAGGTTGGTCAGGCCGATGCCGATCAGCGCCGCGATGGCGGTGGTGAACAGCAGCGTGCCGATGGTCAGGAAGCTGATTTTGCCCAGCGACGAAGCGTTATGCAGGCGAGCCACGGCGCTGAGGATCGAGGCGAACACCAGCGGGATGACGATCATTTGCAGCAACTGCACGTAACCGTTGCCCACCAGATCGAACCAGCCGATCGAAGCTTTGAGCACTGGATTGCCGGTGCCATAGACCGAGTGCAGCGCGACACCGAATACCACGCCCAGCACCAGAGCAAGCAAGACTTTCTTTGCCAGGCTCCAGGTGGTGTGGCGGGTGTGTGCCAGGCCCAGGAGCAGGGCGAGGAACACCAACAGATTGAGAATCAGCGGCAGATTCATTGGAACTCCCATTAGACATGTGCCAACTGCCTTCCGGGGCAGCTGCGAACCGGGAAGCCTAACAGCTTGATTTCCAATGAATTAATACCGAAAACGTCTTGAAACTGTCGTTTTTGGAATAAGCGGGTGTCGCCCTCAGGGATGCATCTGGCGCGATGGGCATGATGACGGTCGCTGACAGACGAGGACTGTCACACTGATTTGATAGCGTCGATGTCTTTCACTCAGGGAGATTTTGTCGATGAAGTTCGCACCGAAATTAATCGCTGCTGCACTTTGCCTGGGCCTCGCCAGCCAGGCGTTCGCAACGGATTTGAAGCACTGGCCGGCGGATCAGGCCAAGGCGCTGGACGCCATGATCGCCGCCAACGCCAACAAGGGTAACTACGCGGTGTTCGACATGGACAACACCAGTTACCGCTATGACCTCGAAGAGTCGTTGCTGCCGTTCATGGAGAACAAGGGCCTGATCACCCGCGACAAACTCGACCCCTCCCTGAAACTCATTCCGTTCAAGGACACCGCCGACCACAAGGAAAGCCTGTTCAGCTATTACTACCGTCTCTGTGAAGTCGACGACATGGTTTGCTACCCATGGGTCGCCCAGGTGTTCTCGGGCTTTACGCTCAAGGAGCTCAAGGGCTACGTCGACGAGATGATGGCCTCCGGCAAACCGGTGCCGGCCACTTATTACGAAGGCGACGTGGTCAAGAAACTCGACGTCAATCCGCCGAAAATCTTCACTGGCCAGCAAGAGCTCTACAACAAGCTCATGGAAAACGGCATCGAGGTCTACGTGATGACCGCCGCCTCGGAAGAGCTGGTGCGTATGGTCGCGTCTGATCCCAAGTACGGTTACAACGTCAAACCGCAGAACGTGATTGGCGTGTCCCTGCTGCTCAAGGACCAGAAGACGGGTGAACTGACCACCGCACGCAAGCAGATCACCGCCGGCAAATATGACGAGAAGGCCAACCTGGGCCTGGAACTGACGCCTTATCTGTGGACCCCGGCGACCTGGATGGCCGGCAAGCAGGCGGCGATCCTGACCTACATCGATGAATGGAAAAAACCGGTCCTGGTGGGCGGTGATACCCCGAGCAGCGACGGCTACATGCTGTTCCACAGTGTCGACGTGGCCAAGGGCGGCATCCACTTGTGGGTCAACCGCAAGGACAAGTACATGACCCAGATTAACGGCATGATGGCCAAGAACGCTGCGGCCCAGGCCAAGGAAGGCTTGACCGTGACGGCGGACAAGAACTGGGTGATCGTCAAGCCTGAAGAAATTCAGTAAGACCGGAGGGGCTCCCATCGCGAGCAAGCTCGCTCCCACCAGTTTTCGGGTGAACCACAGATTGTGTGAACTCCAATGATCCCTGTGGGAGCGGGCTTGCCCGCGAATGCGGTGTGTCAATCAGCATTAATGCTGGATGTGCCGGCATCTTCGCTGGCAAGCCAGCTCCCACAGTTGATCTCCAGTGTTTGGGAGGTTTCTACCGGGCAAAAAAATGCCCCGCACTTGGCGGGGCATTTTTATTCAGCGGTTAAGGCTTACAGCCCGTCCAGCATCGCCTTGTTACGTACCGCACCCTTGTCGGCACTGGTGGCCAGCAGGGCGTAGGCTTTCAGCGCGGTGGTCACTTTACGTGGACGCACTTCCACTGGCTTCCAGCCTTTCTTGTCCTGTTCGACGCGGCGCGCGGCCAGTTCTTCGTCGCTGATCAACAGATTGATCGAGCGGTTCGGAATGTCGATCAGCACTTTGTCGCCGTCCTGCACCAGACCGATTGCGCCACCGGCAGCGGCTTCAGGCGAGGCGTGGCCGATGGACAGGCCCGAGGTGCCGCCGGAGAAGCGGCCGTCGGTGAGCAAGGCGCAGGCTTTGCCCAGGCCTTTGGATTTCAGGTACGAAGTCGGGTAGAGCATTTCCTGCATGCCCGGGCCGCCTTTCGGACCTTCGTAGCGAATGATGACGATGTCGCCTTCCTTCACTTCGTCGGCGAGGATGCCGCGCACCGCGCTGTCCTGGCTTTCGAAGATCTTGGCGGTGCCTTCGAACACGTGGATCGATTCGTCGACGCCGGCGGTTTTCACCACGCAGCCGTCCAGGGCGATGTTGCCGTACAGCACGGCCAGGCCGCCTTCTTGCGAGTAGGCGTGCTCGACGCTGCGGATGCAGCCGTTTTCACGGTCGTCGTCCAGGGTTTCCCAACGGGTCGACTGGCTGAACGCGGTTTGCGTCGGGATGCCTGCGGGACCTGCCTTGAAGAAGTGATGCACCGCTTCGTCGCTGGTCTGGGTGATGTCCCACTTGGCGATGGCTTCTTCCATGCTGCGGCTGTGGACGGTCGGCAGCTGGGTGTGCAACAGGCCGCCACGGGCCAGCGAACCGAGGATGCTGAAGATCCCGCCGGCGCGGTGCACGTCTTCCATGTGGTACTTCTGGATGTTCGGCGCGACTTTGCACAGCTGCGGCACTTTGCGCGACAGGCGATCGATGTCGCGCAGGTCGAAGTCGATCTCGGCTTCCTGGGCGGCGGCCAGCAGGTGCAGGATGGTGTTGGTCGAACCGCCCATGGCGATGTCGAGCATCATGGCGTTTTCGAAGGCTTCGAAGTTGGCGATGTTGCGTGGCAGCACCGACTGATCGTTCTCGCCGTAGTAACGCTTGCACAGCTCGACGATGGTGCGGCCGGCCTGCAGGAACAGCTGCTCGCGGTCGCTGTGGGTGGCCAGGGTCGAACCATTGCCCGGCAGGGCCAGGCCCAGGGCTTCGGTCAGGCAGTTCATCGAGTTGGCGGTGAACATGCCGGAACACGACCCGCAGGTCGGGCAGGCGCTACGCTCGTACTCGGCAACCTTCTCGTCAGAAGCGCTGGAGTCGGCGGCGATCACCATGGCATCGACCAGGTCGAGACCGTGGGAGGCGAGTTTGGTCTTGCCGGCTTCCATCGGGCCGCCGGACACGAAGATCACCGGGATGTTCAGGCGCAGGGCGGCCATCAGCATGCCGGGGGTGATCTTGTCGCAGTTGGAGATGCAGACGATGGCGTCGGCGCAGTGGGCGTTGACCATGTACTCGACGGAGTCGGCGATGATCTCGCGGCTCGGCAGCGAATACAGCATGCCGTCGTGGCCCATGGCGATGCCGTCATCGACCGCGATGGTGTTGAATTCTTTTGCCACACCGCCAGCGCGTTCGATCTCGCGGGCGACCAGTTGGCCCAGGTCCTTGAGGTGGACGTGGCCCGGTACGAACTGGGTAAAGGAGTTGGCAATGGCGATGATCGGCTTTTTGAAGTCGTCATCTTTCATCCCCGTGGCGCGCCACAGAGCGCGGGCACCGGCCATGTTGCGGCCGTGGGTGGATGTTTTCGAGCGGTAATCAGGCATGAAGCACTCCGGGCGGCTAATCAGGTATCAAAAGGGAAGTGAGCTTCTAGTGACGTCTGGAGTACTCGGAAATGGCCGTGTGTCCATAGGTTGCCGATAACTTTGCGGGATCGCCGCGCGCTTCAGCTTGAGCTCATAAACCCGCCGGGGATGACTGGCGATGAATGTTCGCGATTCTACACGGCTGGCGGCTGGAGGGAATGCCTGCACACATTCACAAGACATGCGGATGCCCCCTGTAGGAGCGAGCCCGCTCGCGATGTACCCGAGAACGCCACGGGGCATCAGGCTTCCCGCGTTATCGTTGACGACCATCGCGAGCGAGTTCGCTCCTAAAGGACGTACGGCGGTTGATCAGGGTATTGAGGCCAAGACCGACGAGGCTCAGCACCAGAAAACACGAGGCCAGAGCCGTGGTCAGCGCCTCGGACGCGAGATTGACCACCACGCTGATCACACCACCACACAAGAAAATCAGCACCCCGCCGACCGAGGAGGACGTACCGGCATCCCGTGGATAGAGGGTCATGGCTTTGGAGTTGGCGATGGGCCTGGCAATGGTGGTGCCGGCTGTACAAATGAGCATAGGGATCAGCACCGCGGCGGCAGTAAGACCCAATTGGTGCGCCAGCCAGAACATGACCGCCCCCGACAGCGCGATCAGCCCCAGACCGATAACAATCTGCGTATTGGCCTGCAGGCGCCGATGCAGCGCGCTGGCGACTATCCCGCCGAACACGTAAGCCACGCCATACAGCAATAGCGCCCAGGCGAATTCGTAGGCCGAGAGCCCCAGACGCTCCATGAAAATGATGGGAGAGATGACGATGAAAGAAAAATGGCAGGCAAAGGCCAATGCCGAAATCAGCCAATATCCCATCAAGCGTGGATCGGAGCACAACCGCCAGTAGGCACTAAAAAAAACGCCGGACGACACATCGCGACTGCGCGGCGTTTCCTTGAGCAATACGCAGGCCTTTATCCAGACAAAGGCCGCCAACGCGATAAAGACATGGAAGCTGCCCTGCCAGCCCAGGTGCAATTGCAGCCAGGTGCCCAGCAGCGGCGATATGGAAATGAATACGCCACTGCTGCTTGTCATCCAGATCCTTATTCGCTCCTGTTCTTTGCCGACAAACAAATCCTGAATCAGCGCTTGTGACAGTGCAAAGGCACCGCATCCCACGGCCTGGACGACCCGAAAGAATAGAAACCAGTGGTATTCGCTGGAAAACAGGCAACCCATCGCGCCAATCGCGGCGATCGCGATGCCGCCGAGCAGCAGCTTCTTGCGGCCCCACAGATCGGAAAGCGGCCCGATCAGCATCACGGAGAACGCCAGGCCAATGGCAAACAGACTGACGGACAGGGCAATGTCGGACGCTGATGTCTGGTAATAGTCGCAAAGGTCGGGAAAGGAGGGGAGCACCACGTCCAGTGGGAAAACTCCCAGCAGCGTCATGGTCAGCAATAGCAGGACGAGCCACGATTTTTCGTTGGTGTGCGAAGGATTTGCCATCAATCAACGCTCTCGATCCGTAAGGGGAAACGAGAATTGATTTGATACCCGGGTGAGTCAATACAGACGTTTCCGAATCTCTTGTAGGAGCGAGCTTTGCTCGCGATGAGCCCGAGAACACCACGGGGCATCAGGTTCCCCCCGTTATCGTTAACGACCATCGCGAGCAGAGCTCGCTCCTACAGTGGGCAGGTGTGTATTAGAGCCAGATGGCATCCCATAGGGGGTAGTCGCCGATATGGTCGACGAGCCTTGCTCGCAATGGGTTGGCAACGATGTAGCGAGCCATGGCCTTGAGATCCTCTTCTCGACGCAACGCTCGGTCGAAGTAGCCCTTTTGCCAGACAGATGTTGAGTAACCGCGCGATTGATTGATAAGTCGTGCACTTCGGGATTTGGTTGCTTGCATCAGCTTCGGCAAATCACCGCTTCGCAATTCAACCAGCCAGTGGAAGTGATCAGGCATTACGACCCAGGCCAATGAGTTGGCATTTCCCTCTTGCTGGGCTCTTCTGAATTCGTTCACCACAATCCTTCCCACTCGCCAATCCTTGAAGGTCAGCTCTCGTTGATGGGTAACAGCGGTTAGCAAATAGACACGGCCATGTTCAGAGTAACGGCCTGCGCGCAATCGATGGGCTTTAGGTGTGTTGGACATTCCGTTGTCCTCTTCGAAGATGTGAAGAGAAACGGTAGGCACGGAAAGGAAGGTTGTCGTTTCGACAGTGGATCAGGATATGTCCTGCACCCTGTAGGAGCGAGCCTGCTCGCGATGAGCCTGAGAACAACACGGGGCATCAGGTTTCCCGCGTTATCGTTGACGGCGATCGCGAGCAGAGCTCGCTCCTACAGGGGGGCATGGTTAGCTGTTAGGCAGCAACCGGCAAGTAATGCTCTTGATGTAGCGCGTTTCCGCAATCGCCGGATGCACCGGATGATCCGGGCCCTGGCCGCCGCGCTCCAGCATCTGGATGTTGCGGTCCAGGTGGCGGGCGCTGGTCAGGAGGATGTTCTGCAGGTCGTCTTCGGGCAGGTGCATCGAGCAGGAGGCGCTGACGAGGATGCCGTCCTTGGTGAGCAGGCGCATGGCTTGTTCGTTCAGGCGGCGGTAGGCGCCTTCGCCGTTTTTCATGTCTTTCTTGCGTTTGATGAACGCCGGCGGGTCGGCCACGATCACGTCGAAACGTTCTTCGCTGGCTTTCAGCTCTTTGAGGGCTTCGAAGACGTCGCCTTCGATGCAGGTCATTTTGTCGGCGAAGCCGTTCAGTGCGGCGTTGCGCTCGACGCCGTCCAGGGCGAAGGCCGAAGCGTCGACGCAGAACACTTCGCTGGCGCCGAATGCAGCGGCTTGTACACCCCAGCCGCCGATGTAGCTGTACAGGTCCAGGACGCGCTTGCCCTTGGCATAAGGGGCCAAGCGTGCGCGGTTCATGCGGTGGTCGTAGAACCAGCCGGTTTTCTGGCCCTGGATGACCGGGGCTTCGAATTTCACGCCGTTCTCTTCCAGCGCGACCCACTCCGGCACCAGGCCGAATACGGTATCAACGTAGCGCTCCAGGCCTTCGGCGTCACGGGCCGCAGAATCGTTCTTGAACAGGATGCCGCTTGGCTTGAGCACTTGGGTCAGCGCTGCGATCACATCGTCCTTGTGGGCTTCCATGGTCGCCGATGCGATCTGCACCACCAGGATGTCGCCGAAGCGGTCGACCACCAGACCCGGCAACAGGTCGGAATCGCCGTAGACCAGGCGGTAGAAAGGCTTGTCGAACAGGCGATCGCGGATCGACAGGGCCACGTTCAGGCGGTGCACCAGCAGCGACTTGTCCAGCGGCAGCTTGATGTCGCGCGACAGCACGCGGGCGCAGATCAGGTTGTTCGGGCTCATGGCGACGATGCCCAGCGGCTTGCCGCCGGCGGCTTCGAGGATCGCCTGATCACCGGCCTTGAAACCGTGCAAAGGGGTCGCGGCTACATCGATTTCGTTGCTGTAGACCCACAAATGACCGTTGCGCAGACGACGGTCGGCGTTGGCTTTGAGGCGCAGGCTAGGCAGGGACATGACGTCGCTCCGGAAAAAAGAGCGGGAGTATAGCGTGTTGGGGCTAGTGGCGGGTTCCGCGGGCGATGAAACGCTGATGGCCCTTTCGCGAGCAAGCCCGCTCCCACATTTGATCTGCAGCGTTCTTTAATCCCATGTGGGAGCGGGCTTGCTCGCGAAGGCGGTGTCGAATGGGCTGAAAATTCCCGCGATGTGCTCGCTGGTATGTCGGATCCAATATTAAAAAGCTAGAATCTGCGCCTGGCCCAGAGTGTGTACTTATGTCCCAAGAGTTGACTCCCGAACAGATCCATCAATCCCTGCAAGGCATCAGTGTGCCTGCCCAACCGCAGATCATGGTGGATCTGCAGATGGAGCAGTACATGCCGGATCCGGATCTGGATGTGATTGCGAAGCTGATTTCCCAGGATCCGGGGCTTTCCGGTTCCTTGCTGAAAATCGTCAACTCGCCGTATTACGGTTTGAGCAACAAGATCGCCTCGATCCAGCGCGCGGTGAATCTGCTGGGCAGTCGCTCGATCATCAACCTGATCAACGCGCAGTCGATCAAGGGCGAAATGAATGACGAAACCATCGTCACCCTGAACCGCTTCTGGGACACCGCGCAGGACGTGGCGATGACCTGCCTGACCCTGGCCAAGCGCGTTGGCGTGCAGGCTGGCGACGAAGCTTACGCCCTGGGCCTGTTCCACGACTGCGGCGTGCCGCTGATGCTTCAGCGTTTTCCCGACTACATGACGGTGCTGGAACAGGCTTATGCCAATGCCGGCCCTGATTGCCGGGTGGTGGACACCGAAAACAAGGCGTTCAACACCAACCACGCCGTGGTCGGTTATTACACGGCCAAGTCCTGGCGCCTGCCGGACCATGTCTCGGCCGCCATCGCCAACCACCACAATGCCCTGGCGATTTTCAGCGATGAGTCCTCGCGCCACAGTTCGCTGAAGAACCTGCTGGGCATTCTGAAGATGGCCGAACACATCTGTGCCTCCTACCGGGTACTGGGCAACCAGACCGAAGACCATGAGTGGGAGACCATCGGGCCGCTGGTGCTCGATTACGTCGGTCTGTCCGACTACGACTTCGAAAACCTCAAGCAAACGATCCGCGAGATGGGCGCTCACCGCTGAGTGACGGATCTTCCTGTATTCTCGGGCCTTGATCAGAGAGCCTGATGTAGAGAGTCGCCATGCCTGAATTGCCTGAGGTTGAAACCACCCGCCGCGGCATCGCCCCGCATCTGGAAGGCCAGCGCGTCAGTCGGGTGATTGTGCGTGACCGGCGCTTGCGCTGGCCGATTCCCGAGGACCTCGATGTGCGCCTGTCCGGACAGCGCATCGTACTGGTGGAGCGGCGCGCCAAGTACCTGCTGATCAACGCGGAAGTCGGCACCTTGATCAGCCACTTGGGCATGTCGGGGAATCTTCGATTGGTGGAAGTCGGCACACCCGCCGCCAAGCACGAGCATGTGGACATCGAACTGGAGTCCGGTCTGGCCCTGCGCTACACCGATCCACGCCGGTTTGGCGCGATGCTCTGGAGCCTCGATCCGCTCAACCATGAACTGTTGATTCGCCTGGGGCCGGAGCCGTTGACCGATCTGTTCGACGGTGAACGTCTGTTCCAGCTGTCCCGCGGGCGTTCGATGGCGGTCAAGCCGTTCATCATGGACAACGCGGTGGTGGTGGGCGTTGGCAATATCTACGCGACCGAGGCCCTGTTTGCCGCCGGTATCGACCCGCGCCGCGAAGCCGGAGGTATTTCCCGCGCAAGGTATCTGAAGCTGGCGATCGAAATCAAACGCATCCTGGCTGCCGCCATCGAGCGCGGCGGCACCACGTTGCGGGACTTTATCGGCGGTGACGGCCAGCCCGGTTACTTCCAGCAGGAGCTGTTCGTGTATGGCCGCGCAAATGAGGCCTGCAAGGTCTGCGGGACGCCATTGCGGGAAGTGAAACTGGGGCAGCGCGCCAGCGTCTTTTGCCCACGCTGCCAGACCTGAAGGGTCGACGGTCTTCTATAGTCATTGTTCTGACTGTCTCGCCGAAGGACCGTGCCATGAAGCTGTATAAAACCCTCGCCGCCGCGCTGTTATTGAGCGTCGGTACTACTGTCGCTGCCAGCAACGGCAGCGGCGATCCGCTCTACACCATCCATAATCCACCGGCATACGCGATGATCGGCGACCTGCTGATTGCCCGGCCTTTATTGGTCGTGGCAACGGTGATCGGTGCAGGGGTGTTTGTCGTGTCGTTGCCGTTTACCGCGCTGGGCGGTGGCGTGGGTGATGCGGGGCAGGCACTGGTGGTCGACCCGGCGAAGGCGGCGTTCGTGCGGTGTCTGGGGTGTATCGGGGAGGGGTTTGAGCAGCAGGAGTGAAAGTCAAAATCAAAAGATCGCAGCCTGCGGCAGCTCCTACAGATGTACGCGTTAATCTGTAGGAGCTGCCGAAGGCTGCGATCTTTTTAAGCTCTCAAGCCTTACCGGTAATCTTCCGGTACTTCTCCATCAACTCTTCTTGAGTCTCCGGATGGGCTTCGTCCAGCGGGATGCAATCGACCGGGCAGACCTGTTGGCACTGTGGCTCGTCGTAGTGGCCGACGCACTGTGTGCACAGGTTCGGGTCGATCACGTAGATCTCTTCGCCTTGGGAAATGGCGGCGTTCGGGCACTCGGGTTCGCAGACGTCGCAGTTGATGCAATCGTCGGTAATGATCAGGGACATGCTAACTCCAGCCGGGGCGGCATGCCCGGGCGCAATAAATCAATGCGCGTAATTGTGCCGCATTGGCGAGCGCCGTGCACGCCAGGCGCGATCAAGCGTAAAAGATCGCAGCCTGCGGCAGCTCCTACTTTTTAAAGCGCTCGGTCAGGGCATCCGCTACCACAGGGTGTACGAATTTGGTGATATCGCCGCCCAGGGCTGCAATTTCACGGACCAGCGTCGAGGAAATGAACGAATAACGCTCGGACGGGGTAAGAAACAGACTTTCCACGTCCGGGGCCAGTTGCCGGTTCATGTTCGCCAGCTGGAATTCGTATTCGAAGTCCGAAACTGCGCGCAAACCACGCAGGAACACGTTGGCGTTCTGCTCTTTGGCGAAGTGCGCCAGCAGGGTCGAAAAGCCGACGACTTCAACGTTCGGCAAATGTTTGGTGACCTCACGGGCCAGCTCGACACGCTGTTCCAGTGGGAACAACGGGTTTTTCTTCGGGCTTGCGGCGACGGCAATGATCACGTGATCGAACAGGCGCGAGGCGCGTTCGACCAGATCGCCATGGCCCTTGGTAATAGGGTCGAAGGTACCTGGGTACAACACTCGGTTCATCGCGGCGTCCTGGCGGGAGTGCGTTGGGGAGTCGGATGGTATCGCAGCCTTACCGGTCGGGAAAGTCGACTGTTGGGTAAGAAAGCACTATAGACGATGGGAATGTTCGTCGTTTTCATGGGTTTTTTAAACGTTCGGCCAGGGAAGTCGCCAGTTGCGCCGTCAGTCCATAGACCGATAATTGCGGATTTGCGCCAATGCTGGTGGGGAACAGCGAGCCGTCATGAATCGACAGATTGCCCAGTTGGTGATGCCGGCCGAGGCTGTCGGTCACCGCATTTTTCGGGTCTTCCCCCATCGCGCAACCGCCCATCACATGGGCGCTGCCCAGCCGTGTACGGTACAGCTCAAGGCTGAGCCCATCGATCAAGGTGCGGGCTTCGCCCAGGGTTTTCACATAGCGCGCATCAGCGTGCATGGGCATCACGGCCCGGGCACCACCGGCGAACTGGATCTCGGCCATGCTGTGGAACGCTCGGCGTAAACCGTCCCGGACATAAGGTGAAACCTGGTAATCGAGTACCGGCGAACCGTCGCCGCGCAGCTCGACGTTGCCGCCGGTGCTGTCCGGATGGAAGCCGTCACGCAGCAACGCGAGCATGGCGTGGGTGTGTGGCAGGTTGGCCATGTGTTGCGCATTGTCCTGGCCGTAACCGCCGAGCAGCGTGGTGGCCAGTGCCGGGTGCAGCGGTGGGACCTCCAGCTTGTAGCCGATCTTGCCGGTGGTGCCGTCCTGCCATTGGAAATGGTCGGAGTAGATCGACTGCGGGGCACCATAGAAGGGGTTGATCACCTCGTCGAACAGCCCGGCGGACATGTTCACCAGATGCAGAAAGGTCCGTTTGCCCAGCCGTTGATGGGGGTCCGGCGCGTCGGAACGCAGCAGCAGCGCCGGGCTGTTGATCCCGCCGCCGGCCAGCACGTAATGCCGCGCCTTGACCGTGATGCGCCGACCGGTGGGTTCGACGCAGCGCGCATCCATTGCCACGCATTGCACCCCGGTGACTTTGTCGCCGGCGATCAGCAGTTTTTCAGCGCGGGCCAGGTAGAGCAGTTCGCCGCCTTTTTCCAGGGTGGCCGGAATGGTAGTGACCATCATCGACTGCTTGGCGTTGGTCGGGCAGCCCATGCCGCAGTACCCAAGGTTCCAGCAGCCGCGCACGTTGCGCGGGATCACATGCCAGCTGTAACCGAGCTGTTCACAGCCCTTGCGGATGACGTCGTTGTTGGCATTGGGCGGAACCATCCAGGGTGCGACGCCCAGGCGCTGCTCCATTTTCTCGAACCACGGTGCCATTTCCGTCGGGCTGTGACCCTTGACGTTGTGCTCCCTGGCCCAGTGTTCCAGGGTTGGCTGCGGCGTGCGGAAACTGGATGTCCAGTTGATCAGCGTGGTACCGCCCACGGCCCGGCCCTGAAGGATGGTGATGGCGCCGTCCTTGCTCATGCGGCCGATGCCTTCCTGATAGAGGCTACTGTAGGCCTGGTCTTCGAGCAGTTTGAAGTCGCTGCTGGTCTTGAGCGGGCCTTCCTCGATCAGCAGCACTTTGTAACCGGCCGCACTGAGGATCTCCGCCGTGGTCCCGCCACCGGCGCCACTGCCGATGATCGCCACGTCCGCTTCGAGGGTCATGTCCTGGGTCAGTTGCGAGCCGTCATGGGTTTTCCAGCCACGGGCCATGCCTTCGCGGAACGGGTCGGGTACGGGCATTGTTGTGATCTCTTATTGTTTTGAGTTTGGTGGTGATGCGGCTGACGCTATCGCGGGCAAGCCCGCTCCCACAGGTTTCGAGGTTGCCCATCCTTTTGTGAACGACTCAAACCCTGTGGGAGCGTGGCTTGCCCGCGAATGGGGCGACTCGGTCTCAAACCGCAGGCGGCCCGGGATACCCGCAATGCACCCATGACTCCTTGCGCCCATACCAGGCCATCATCACCAATTGCAGCAAGGAGCTGTGTCCCATGCGCAGCAGGCTCAGCGAGCTGTCTTCCCAGCGTTTGAGGAACAGGCGGATATCGTTGGCGCTGGCGTTTTCCCAACTGCCCCAGATGCCGGTCAGTGGGCCGCGGGTGACCGCCATGCCCAGCACATCGAACAATTGGCGGGTCAGCTTGAGCATTTGCGGCGACAGGTGATCGAGGTTGTAGTCCAGGCTTTTCAAGGTGCCGTCGACGGCCGTGGGCACGCGCCCGGCTGGCACCGCGCCGTCGAGCAACACCGGAATCAATGCGCGCAGAAACAGCAGGTCACCACCGCGCAGTGCCGCGAAACCGCTTTGCGGGACGTTTGATGAGCAACCACTCAGCGTCGCACCCAACCCGGCGGTGGCGAGAAAGGCGCTGGCGCCCAGGCTGAACGTGAGCAGGCCGCGCCGTGACAGCGCGGGCGTTTCGGACAGGCTTTGACCCATTATTGTTTTTATCCGTTGGCGTTGAGCGTTAGCGAATGAACAGCTTCTGGATCAGTTTCTGAATGGATTTGCCGTAGGGCGGATAGATCAGTTTTGCCGCGTTGAAGCGCCCTTTGGTCAGTACGGCCTTGGCCTTGCTGAAGGTCAGAAAGCCTTCGTGGCCGTGGTAATGGCCCATGCCCGAGGCACCGATGCCGCCGAAGGGCATGTCGTCCTGGGCGACGTGCAGCAAGGTGTCGTTCAAGCACACGCCACCGGAATGTGTCTCGTGGAGCACGCGCTGTTGTTCGCGTTTGTCGTAGCCGAAGTAATACAGCGCCAGTGGGCGAGGACGCTGGTTGATGTAGGCAAATGCCTGATCGAGATCCTTGTACGGCACGATCGGCAGCAGCGGGCCGAAGATTTCGTCCTGCATCACCGTCATGTCATCGGTGACATTGAGCAGCAGGCTATGCCCCATGCGACGTCCCTGGCCCTGATCGAACAGTGGAATCAGCAGCGCACCCTTGCTGGTCGCATCGCTGAGGTAGCCGTTGAGCCGGGTCAGCTGTCGGTCATTGATGATGGCGGTGTAGTCCGGGTTATCAGCCAGCGTCGGATAAAAGCCGCGAACCACCTGGCGATAGGCGTCGACGAACGAGCCGATGCGATCATCCGGCACCAGAACGTAGTCCGGGGCCACGCAGGTCTGGCCCGCGTTGAGGGTTTTGCCGAAAGCGATGCGTTCGGCGGCGTCTTCGAGAGGCACATCGCGGGATACGATGGCCGGGGATTTTCCGCCCAGTTCGAGGGTGACGGGGGTCAGATTTTCCGCTGCCGCTCGCATCACGTGCTTGCCGATGCTGGTGGCGCCGGTAAACAGCAGATGATCGAAGTGCAGCCTCGAAAACGCCACACCGATATCCGCCTCGCCCAGCACCACGCAGACCAGGTCTTCGGGGAAGATTCGAGCCAGCAGCTGCTTCATCAGCAAGCCGGTGGCGGGGGTCGACTCGCTGAGCTTGAGCATCACCCGGTTGCCCGCCGACAGCGCGCCCACCAGCGGGCCAATGGCGAGATAGAGCGGGTAATTCCACGGCACGATCACCCCGACCACACCCAGCGGTTGATAGACCACTTTGGCCGAAGCCGGCTGGAAGGCCACTCCGACCTTGCGCCGCGAGGGCCGCATCCACCCCTTGAGGTGGCGGCTGGCGTAATGAATGCCGTGCAGACTGGGCATCAACTCGGCGAGCAGGGTTTCATCGGCGCTGCGGTGGCTGAAGTCCTGGCTGATCGCATCGATCAGGGCCTGGCGTTCACTGTCGAGCAGGTCACGCAATGCCTTGAGCCATTGCAGGCGTTGGGCCGCAGGAGGCATCGGGTTGGCGGTATAGGCGGCGCGCTGCGCATCAAACTGTGCCTGGAGCTCCGCCAGCGGTTGCTGCAGATCTTGCAGGTAGGAAATTTCAGCAGTCATGGTCGGCTCCGGTTTTTATTTTAATGCGACAATTTTTAGAGTCTATGCTCTATAAAGTCAAATGACATACTGGCGCAGCTTTGATTTATCCCTCTGCGGATAGGTCGTAAGATGCCCGTCAACGCACTCTGAATTTAAGCTCAAGCCATGGCCCCAAGGATAAAAACCAGCGAGCGCATCGTGCAGAACAGCCTGGAGCTGTTCAATCAGCAGGGCGAGCGCAGCATCAGCACCAACCATATTGCTGCCCACATGGAGATTTCTCCGGGCAACCTGTACTACCACTTCCCCAACAAGCAGGCGATCATCGCCGTGCTGTTCAGCGAGTACGAAAGCCTGGTGGACAGCTTCTTGCGTCCGCCCCAGGGGCGAGCGGCCACGGTCGAGGACAAGCGCTTCTACCTCAAGGAACTGCTCTCGGCCATGTGGCGCTACCGCTTCCTGCACCGCGACCTCGAACACCTGCTCGACAGCGATGCCGAGCTGGCTGCGCGTTATCGGCGCTTTTCCCAGCGCTGCCTGATTCAGGGCGCGGCGATCTACAAAGGGTTCGTCGCCGCCGGCATCCTGACCATGGACAAGGTGCAGATCGAATCCCTGACCCTCAATGCCTGGATCATCCTCACGTCCTGGGTTCGCTTTCTGTGCACCACGCGGGAGAACTCCAGCCACCTCAGCGAGCAAGCGATCAAGCGCGGCGTGTATCAGGTACTGGTACTGGAGGCCGGGTTCGTCACCGATCAGGCGCGCGATGAGGTCAATGCGCTGTTCGAAGAGTTTTACGTGCCGCTCGCTCAGGCGCTGGAAGAAGTGAAGTAGGATCAAACCCCGTTTAATCACAGGAGCCCGTTATGCCCATTGCGCAATTGATCAGCCCGCAAGCGTTGGACCTGAAAAAGGAGCAGCCGGGGCTGGTGATTCTGGATTGTCGTTTTGCCCTCGAGGACCCGGATTACGGTCAGCGCAGCTATGCCGAGGGACACATCGCCGGGGCAAGTTTTGCCGATCTTGAGCGCGATCTCAGCGGGAAAGTGGTCAAGGGTGTGACCGGGCGTCATCCATTGCCCGAGCCGGACGAGCTGATCGAGCGCCTGCGAGCATGGGGCATCAATAACGACACTGAGGTGGTTCTGTACGATGACGGCCCCGGCGCCTACGCGGCGAGGGCCTGGTGGCTGCTGGCCTGGCTGGGCAAGCGTGATGGCGTGTTCATCCTCGATGGCGGGCTCAAGGCCTGGCATGCGGCGGGGTTGCCCTTGAGTCTCGATGCACCAGCGATCAGTCGCGGCAGCTTTACCGGAGCGCCTGACACTTCACTGTTGCTCAGTGCCGAGCAGCTGCACAAACGCCTTGGCCAACCCGAGCTGACCTTGCTCGATGCCCGTGCCTTGCCGCGATTCAAGGGCGAAGTGGAACCGATCGACCCGATTGCCGGACACATTCCCGGTGCGCAATGCGCGGCGTTTACCGACAATCTGGGGAGCGACGGGCGTTTCCTGCCGGCCGATCAGCTCAAGCAGCGGTTTGCCGCGAAACTGGCGGATCGCTCGCCGAATGATCTGGTCGCGTATTGCGGTTCCGGCGTGACGGCTTGCCACAACCTGTTTGCGTTGAGTCTGGCGGGTTATCCGTTGGGGGCTTTGTATGCGGGGTCGTGGAGTGAGTGGATCAACGATCCTGCGCGCGGTGTCGCTACGGGAGAGTAAACACTGATCCCCTGTGGGAGCGGGCTTGCTCGCGAAAGCGGTGGGTCAGTCGACCTCTACGTTGACTGATATACCGCTTTCGCGAGCAAGCCCGGTCCCACATTAATTCTCTGTCGACTTCAAGTTCCAAGGGATTGCCTGGCGCTTCGATAAGCCCCCGGCCCCACCCCATACACCTGCTTGAACTGTCGACTCAGGTGACTCTGATCGGCAAACCCCAGTTGCGTCGCCACCTCCAATGGCAAGCACCCGCTCTGCAACAATGCTCGCGCCTTGGCAATTCGCTGTTGCATCAGCCAGGTGTGCGGCGGCATGCCGGTGGCGCGGCGGAACACCCGGGCGAAATGGAAGGGCGACAGATTCACCGCTGCCGCCAATGCCTCCAGCGAAGGCGGCGCGGCCAGTTGCGCGTGCAACAGCTCCTTGGCCAACGTCACCGCGCGGTGCTCTTTGCCCGGTTTGCCGGCATCGGCCACCGCCGCATGGCGTTGTAGCAACGACAACATCAACTCGCGCCAGGCCGTCTGTTGCTGCAGCGCAGTAGCCGGGCTTTCCAGCAGCCGGTGCAATTGGCAGAAACCGTTCACCAGGTCTGGGTCGCGATACAAGGTGGCGCCGAATGCCGGCAGATGGCGGGTCGGCAGATCGAGTTCAGCCAGCAATGACAAAATCTGTTCGCTGTCCGGATAAAACGCCCGATACAACCAACCGTCTTCCGTGCCCTTGTGGCCGGTGTGTAATTCGTCCGGATTGATCAGCACCAAAGTGCCGCTGCCCGCCAGGTGTTCAGCGCCGCGATAGCGGTAGCGCTGCGCGCCGGCCATGATCATGCCGATCACGTAGCCTTCATGCACATGGGGGGCGAAGCGATGATCGATGTAGCGCGCCGACAATAATTCGACCCCGGTCAACGGCGCCGTTTGCCAGAAGCGGATCGATTCGCCTTGATCGTCGTACATGGTCTAGCCGAGCCCAACGTCGGCCAGCCACCGAGGAATGCGCCGCTCCAGGTAGTAACCCGGTTGCCGGACCGAACCATCGACAAACCCGACATGGCCACCCCTGGCCTGCAATTCGAATTGCGTGCAGGCGGAAAGCTCATCGGCGTGCGGCAAGCTGTGGGGAAAGACGAAGGGGTCGTCGGCGGATTGAATGATCAGGGTCGGCGTGCGAATTTCCCCCAGGAAGTAGCGACTCGACGCACGGCGGTAGTAGTCCTCGGCGTCCGCAAAACCGTTCAGTGGCGCGGTCACTCGGCCATCGAAATCCCAGAAGGTTCGCAGGTTCTCCAGCGAGCCCAACGCCGCCAGTGCGGCCAGGCCATCCTCGCGTCCGTCATGCTGGAATTGGCGTTGCTTGTTCTTGATATAGGCCAGCATTTCGCGCATGAAGTGCGCCTGATAGACCTTTGAAAATCCCTGGCCAATGCGGTCGGCACACTGGTCCAGACGAAACGGAACCGACACCGCTACCGCGCCGAGTACGCCGCTGTCTCTGCCGGTTTCGCCCAGGTGCTTGAGCAGAACGTTGCCGCCCAGGGAGTAACCCACCGCATACAGCGGCGCGAGAGGTCGCTTGGCCCGCAGATGCTTAATGGTTTCGGCCAGGTCTTCACTGGCGCCCGAATGGTAGCTGCGCGGCAGCAGATTGGGTTCGCCGGAGCAGCCGCGCCAGTTCAGTGCGACGCTGGCCCAACCCCGGTCGGCCAATGCTTTTTGCATCCCGGCCACGTAGGGCGAATTCGACGAGCCGGTCAGCCCGTGCAGCACCAGCACCAACGGCGCGTCGACGCTGTGCGGGCCGTGCCAGTCCAGGTCAAGAAAGTCGCCATCTTCAAGCCACAAGCGTTCGCGTTCGCGCTCGATAGGCGTGGTCTTGCGCCACAGCGGGCCCCACAAGGTCTGCAAGTGCGGGTTGCCGAGGCCGAAGGCGGGGATAAAGCGTTCTGACGGAGGTTGCACGATTGTTCTCAAGGCTGGCGCGCATCCCGATTGAGGTGCGCGCCATGTTCAGGCCGGTCGATCAACCGGCGATCTCTGCCATACGTTGCCATAACGAATAATAGACCCGCCCGGATTTTTGCTCCCGGTGCAGGCGCCAGTTACCTGGCAGGCCGAGCGTCGATGGAGCGGTTTCGCTCTCGGTGTACACCCAGGCGTCCTCGGCCAGCCACTGGCGTTCTTCGAGCAATGCGCAGACGGCGGGTAGCAGGTTCTGGTTGAACGGTGGGTCGAGGAACACCAGGTCATAAGCTGTTGCCGCCTGGGTTTCCAGGTAGCGCAGGGCATCGGCGGTTTGCACCTGGCCGGTGGTGCAACGCAATGTGCCCAGGTGTTCCTTGAGGCTGGACACCGCGAGGCTGCTGGCATCCAGCGCCTGGCCCATGGCGGCGCCACGGGACAAGGCTTCGAGGAATAGGGCACCACTGCCGGTGAACGGGTCCAGCACCTTGGCGCCGGGCACGTAAGGTGCAAGCCAGTTGAACAGGGTTTCACGCACCCGGTCTGGCGTAGGCCGCAGGCCTGGCGCATCGGGGAAGCTCAGCTTGCGGCTGCGCCACTCGCCGCCAATGATGCGCAATTGGTTCACGCCGTTATGCACGTTGTGGGCAGGTTTTTTTGGGCGAGAGGTAGCCATTAGTGCTCCGGAACCCCGAGCGGTTGCTCGGCAGGTTTATCAGTAGGGGCCGGCAACGGCTTTTGCGGCACGGTCGGGCCAGCGCTGACGATGACCATTTTGTCCGTGCTCAGGTGTTTGTTCAGTGCAGCTTTGACTTGCTCGACGGTCAGGTTCTGGGACTGTTGCATGAAGTCCTCCAGGTGACTCAATGGCAGGCTGTAGAAGCCAATCGCACCCAATTGACCGACGATATCGGCGTTGCTGGCGGTGGACAAGGGAAAGCTGCCGGCCAGTTCGCGTTTGGCGTCGTCGAGTTCTTTTTCGGTCGGACCGTTCTTGAGGTAATCGGCAAGGACATCCTGCACCAGCTTCAGGGTGCCTTCGCTCATTTCAGCGCGGGTCTGCAGGTTGATCATGAACGGGCCACGCGCCTGCATTGGGGTAAAGCCCGAATACACACCATAAGCCAGGCCACGTTTCTCGCGAACTTCGCTCATCAGTCGGGTACCGAAGCCGCCACCGCCGAGGATCTGGTTGCCCATGGACAGCGCCGCGTAATCCGGATCGTCACGGTCGATGCCCAATTGCGCGAGCATCAGGTTGGTCTGCTTGGACGGAAATTCGATATGGCCAATGCTGGCCTTGGGTTCGCTCGGCTGGGGGATTTTCGGCAGGGCCGGACCCTTGGGCAGGGCGGCGGAGACTTGTGCGGCAATGGCTTCAGCCTCGGCGCGGGACAAGTCGCCCACCAGCGCGATCACCACGTTGCCGGCCGCATAGGCTTTCTCGTGGAACGCCCGCAGTTGAGCCAGGGTGACGGCCGGAACGCTTTTCGCCGTGCCATCGCTGGAGTGGGCGTACGGATGATCGCCATACAGGCGGTTCATCAGTTCCAGGCTGGCCAGTTTGCCGGGGTTTTGTTTCTGGTATTCGAAGCCGGCGAGCATCTGGTTCTGGATGCGGGCAAAGGAGTCGGCGGGGAAGGTCGGTTTGCCGACGACTTCAGCGAACAGCTTGAGCGCCGGTTCACGCTTGTCGGCGGCACTGAGGCTGCGCAAGGACGCAACGGCCATGTCCTTGTAGGCACCATTGCCGAAGTCGGCGCCCAGGCCTTCGAAACCTTGGGCAATGGCGCTGACGTCCTTGCCGGCCACGCCTTCGTTGAGCATGGCGTTGGTCAGCAGTGCAAGGCCTGGAGCGTCACCGTCCTGGCTACTGCCGGCGGCGAAGATCAGGCGCATGTCGAACATCGGCAGTTCACGGGCTTCAACGAACAACACCTTGGCGCCTTCGGCGGTGTTCCAGGTCTGCACGTCGAGTTTGCGGTGGCTCGGTGCCTTGCCATTGAGCTCGGTCAGCGATTGCAGCTTCTGGCTGGCCTTGGCCTTGTCCAGGGCTTCGCTGGCAACCGACTGATCGGGTCGGGAGAAATAGAACGCAGCGGACCCGATCAGGGCGGCGGCGATCAGGCCGAGCAGGGCCAGGCGCGGTTTTTTATGATCACTCATGAGTCGTCTCCTCCGGCAGAACATGGGCGACGCTGAGACGTTCGCGGGTGAAATACAGCTTGGCGGCGTTCTGAATGTCTTGCGGGGTCACGCTTTCCAGGTCGGCGAGCTCGGTGTCCATTAACTTCCAGGACAAGCCGACAGTCTCCAGTTGGCCAATCGCGGTGGCCTGACTGGTGATCGAGTCACGCTCGTAGACCAGCCCGGCGATGACCTGAGCACGCACGCGTTCCAGTTCCTCACTGGACGGCGCGGTGGTTTTCAGTTGTTCGAGCAGTTTCCACAACCCGGCTTCGACCTGGGCGATGGTTTTTTTCTTCTGGCTGTTTGGCGTTGCCGACAGGGTGAACAGGCTATCGCCACGGGTATAGGCGTCGTAACTCGACGAACCGCCGGACACCAGTTCTTCGCCGCGCTCCAGTTGCGTCGGAATGCGCGCGCTGTAGCCGCCGTCGAGCAAGGCCGAGATCAGACGCAAGGCATTCACCGAGCGCTTGTCTTCGGCGGTGGCGATGCCAGGTACGTTGAAGGCCAGCATCAGGCTGGGCAATTGGGTCTTCACATGCAGCGTGATCTGGCGCTCGCCGGGCTCGGCCAGCTCCAGCGGAATCTTCGCTGGCGGCACGTCGCGTTTGGCGATGGGACCGAAGTAGCGTTGGGCGAGTGCTTTGACCTCGTCCGGGGTCACGTCGCCGACCACCACCAGTGTGGCGTTGTTTGGCACGTACCAGGACTCATACCAGTGACGCAGCTCTTCGACCTTCATGCGATCCAGATCGGCCATCCAGCCGATGGTCGGCGTGTGGTAACCGCTGGCCGGGTAGGCCATGGCCTTGAAGCGCTCGTAGGCCTTGGACATTGGCTTGTCATCGGTGCGCAGGCGGCGTTCTTCTTTAATGACTTCGATTTCCCGGGCGAACTCGTCGGCCGGCAGGCGCAGGCTGGCCATGCGGTCGGCTTCCAGTTCGAAGGCCACACCCAGGCGGTCACGGGCCAGCACCTGGTAATAGGCGGTGAAGTCGTCGCTGGTGAAGGCGTTCTCTTCGGCGCCGAGGTCGCGCAGGATCAGCGACGCTTCGCCGGGGCCGACTTTCTCGCTGCCCTTGAACATCATGTGTTCCAGGGCGTGGGACAGGCCGGTCTGGCCCGGCGTCTCGTAGCTGGAGCCGACCTTGTACCAGACTTGGGAAACCACCACGGGCGCGCGATGGTCTTCGCGCACAATGACCTTCAAGCCGTTGTCGAGGGTGAATTCGTGGGTGGGTTGTGGATCGGCAGCCAGTGCCGAGAGGGGCAGACAAACTGTGCTGAGCAGCAGGCCTGCGGCGCGGCGGGCTAGAGCATTCATTCGTTTTTAAACCTGTTGGGCTGCCCGCTTGGTCTTAGCGTCAGCGGGCGAGAGGTAGGGCGTGTCATCACTCATTACCAGTACCGCGCCGGAGCCTGATAGTGCGCAGGGCAAGGCGCGAGGAGTGCGGTTTGGTCATTCCAAATAAACTCCGAGCAACGCAGCCCTGCGCACTATCAGGCCCGGCCCTTCGGGTGGTCGCCTGAAAACGGGCCATACTGCGTTGCAGTCCTTGAAAAGGAAAGCACATTCCCTGCGGCCTGCGCCTTGTCTGGCCCGCTTTCAGGCGGCCACGCGGTACTGGTAATGAGTGATGACACGCCCTAGGATACTGATCCGTTTTAGCGGCGGCCACGCCTATCAGGCCTTAATGTTTGATCAGGTTGATTGGGTTTGCGACGGAAGGTGTGAATTTATCGACTGAATTCCGTTTTTTCGGCGATTTTGCTGCTTTAGTCCTATGACAAATCGATTCCTTGAGGCGCCGATAAGCACCTCGACAAAATGTTGCGCGTGAACAAGCTGGGTCAATCGCAGTCTGTTCTGCATCGAATATTTAATTGCCGGGGCGCCATTGGCGCGTCGCTACCGTGAGATAGCCGTCCTCCATGTTTGGTTCCAACGACGACAAGAAGACCCCAGCTGCGGCTGGCGAGAAAAAAAGCCTGTTCGGATGGCTGCGCAAAAAGCCGCAGGAACCCGTCGTCGAACAGCCACAGCCAACTCCTGAGCCGGCTCCCGCGCCGGTTGTAGAAGCAGAACCTGCGCCAGTGGTGCAGCCAGTGACCGAGCCTGTGCCGCAGTCGGTGGTCGTTGAGCCGGCCGTTTTAGCCGAAAAGCCTCTGACGCCATCGGCCCAACCATGGTTGACCTTGCCAGTCGCGGAAGAGCCGGTGGCACTGGTCGAAGACGAGCTGGCACCGCACGTTACCCCCCCAATTCCAGCGTCGACGGCATTTGCACCCGAACCTGTACAAGTGCCGGTTGCGGTTCCCGTTGTCCAGGCTGAGCCCGCTCCTGTTGTTCCCGAGCCTGTGATTGCTGCTCCAGTTCCTGAGCCGGTGGCTCCTGCGACTCCAGTAGTCCAGGCAGCTGCGCCGACTGCAGCCCCGATTGCTGCTGTCGAAGCCCCTATCGAAAAACCTGCCGAGCCGCCGCGCGCCGAAGAATCCAAGACCGGTTTCTTTGCCCGCCTCAAGCAAGGCCTGTCCAAGACCAGCGCCAGCATCGGCGAAGGCATGGCCAGCCTGTTCCTCGGCAAAAAAGCCATCGACGACGAACTGCTCGATGATCTGGAAACCCGTCTGCTGACCGCTGACGTCGGTGTGGAGGCCACTTCGGTGATCATCCAGCGCCTGACCCAGAAAGTTGCACGTAAAGAACTGGCCGATTCCGATGCACTGTACAAATCCTTGCAGGGCGAACTGGCGGCGATGCTCAAGCCTGTCGAGCAACCGCTGAAAATCACCTCGCAGAACAAGCCATTCGTGATCCTCGTCGTCGGCGTCAACGGTGCTGGCAAGACCACCACCATCGGCAAGCTGGCGAAGAAGCTGCAACTGGAAGGCAAGAAAGTCATGCTCGCCGCTGGCGACACTTTCCGCGCCGCTGCGGTGGAGCAATTGCAGGTCTGGGGCGAGCGCAACAAGATCCCGGTCATCGCCCAGCACACCGGGGCTGACTCGGCTTCGGTGATCTTCGACGCCGTGCAGGCCGCCAAGGCCCGTGGCATCGATGTGCTGATCGCTGACACCGCGGGTCGTCTGCACACCAAAGACAACCTGATGGAAGAGCTGAAGAAGGTTCGCCGTGTAATCGGCAAGCTCGACGCCGATGCGCCGCACGAAGTGCTGCTGGTGCTCGACGCCGGCACCGGTCAGAACGCCATCAACCAGGCCAAGCAATTCAACCAGACCGTCGAACTGACGGGCCTGGCGCTGACCAAGCTCGATGGCACCGCCAAGGGTGGGGTGATTTTTGCCCTGGCCAAGCAATTCGGCTTGCCCATCCGCTATATCGGCGTTGGTGAAGGCATCGACGATTTGCGCACCTTTGAAGCTGAACCCTTTGTCCAGGCACTGTTTGCCGAGCGGGAGCGTTCATGATTCGTTTCGAACAGGTCGGTAAGCGCTATCCGAACGGTCACGTCGGCTTGCATGAGCTGAGCTTTCGAGTCCGTCGTGGCGAGTTTCTGTTTGTCACCGGCCATTCCGGCGCCGGTAAAAGCACCCTGTTGCGCTTGCTGCTGGCCATGGAACGCCCCACCAGCGGCAAGTTGCTGTTGGCCGGGCAGGACCTGAGCACCATCAGCAACGCGCAGATTCCGTTCCTGCGTCGACAGATCGGCGTGGTGTTCCAGAATCACCAGTTGCTGTTCGATCGCACGGTGTTCAACAACGTCGCACTGCCGTTGCAGATCCTGGGCCTGTCCAAGGTCGAGGTCGCCAAGCGGGTCGATTCGGCCCTGGAGCGCGTTGCGTTGTCGGACAAGGCCGACCTGTATCCCGGCGACCTGTCGACCGGCCAGCAGCAGCGCGTCGGCATCGCCCGCGCCATCGTTCATCGCCCGGCATTGCTGCTGGCGGACGAGCCGACCGGTAACCTCGACCCGCGTCTGGCGGCGGAGATCATGGGCGTCTTCGAAGACATCAACCGCCTGGGCACCAGCGTTCTGATCGCCAGTCACGACCTGGCACTGATTGCGCGCATGCGTCACCGCATGCTGACGCTGCAACGCGGTCGATTGATCGGCGACGGGGAGGCCGGGGTATGAGTGCGACACGCAGTCCAAAGGTTTCCGAACGCGTGGCCCCCAAGGCCGCCGATCCGCAGCCGGCGAAGAAAAAACATGACGACGATGACGGTCCGGATTTCGCCACGCTGTTCCGTGCCTGGATCGAAAGCCATCGCGCCAGCATGGCGGACAGCTTGCGTCGACTGGGCAAGCAGCCCATCGGCAGCTTCTTTACCTGCATGGTGATGGCGGTCGCCTTGAGCTTGCCCATGGGGCTGTCACTTTTACTAAGTAACGTCGAGCGCCTTGGCGGTTCCTGGCAGCGAGCGGCGCAGATTTCCCTGTACCTGCAACTCGAAGCCAGTCCGGCAGAAGGTGAAGCGCTGCGTGAGCAGATCAAGGGCATGCCCGGGGTTGCCGATGCCGAGTATGTTGGTCGCGATCAGGCGCTGGAAGAGTTTCAGCAGCAGTCCGGCCTGGGTGAGGCGCTCAAGGAGCTGCCGGAAAACCCGCTGCCCGGCGTTGTTCTGGTGACACCAAAGGAAGTCGACAAGCCGACGCTTGAAGCATTAAGACAAAAACTTTCCGAATTGCCCAAGGTACAGCAAGCGCAGCTTGATCTAGTCTGGGTCGAGCGTCTGGCAGCCATCCTCAAGCTGGGCGACCGATTTGTCTTCGGTCTGACCGTGCTTCTGGTTTCTGCATTACTTTTGGTGATAGGCAATACCATTCGTCTTCATATTGAAAACCGCCGCACAGAGATAGAAGTGATTAAACTCGTCGGCGGCACTGACAGCTATGTACGCAGACCCTTCCTGTATATGGGTGCGCTGTATGGCTTTGGTGCGGGAATTCTTTCCTGGGGCGTGCTGGCGTTCGGCCTTGACTGGCTGAACGACGCGGTGGTGGGGCTGGCTGGTTTGTATGGCAGTGATTTTGCGCTGGCCGGTGTGCCGGTTGCCGATGGTCTGTCTCTCTTGCTTGGCGCGGTGCTGTTGGGGTATATCGGTGCGTGGATTGCAGTCGCTCGCCACCTGCGGGAGCTGGCGCCAAAGTAATATCATTTTGCTCGTATTGACCTTTCAGCTTTTTTGGGAACTTGTTCTTCGGTTTCCGGTCAATTTTCGCAGTGCTTAACTGCACGAGTTTGTAAGTCGGAGGTTTTTTCGTATGACCAATTCTTTGCAGCCTGCATATGCTCTGGTCCCGGGTGCGAACCTGGAGGCCTATGTGCACACGGTCAACAGCATTCCATTGCTGTCGCCGGAGCAGGAGCGTGAACTGGCCGAGAGTCTCTATTATGAGCAGGATCTTGAGGCGGCTCGGCAGATGGTGCTCGCCCACCTGCGTTTTGTCGTACATATAGCCCGTAGCTATTCCGGCTACGGTCTGGCTCAGTCTGACCTGATCCAGGAAGGTAACGTCGGTCTGATGAAGGCTGTGAAACGTTTCAATCCGGAAATGGGCGTGCGCCTGGTTTCGTTCGCCGTGCACTGGATCAAGGCGGAAATTCACGAATTCATCCTGCGCAACTGGCGCATCGTGAAAGTCGCGACCACCAAGGCCCAGCGCAAGCTGTTCTTCAACTTGCGCAGCCAAAAGAAGCGCCTGGCCTGGCTCAACAACGAAGAAGTGCATCGCGTGGCGGAAAGCCTCGGTGTCGAGCCACGGGAAGTGCGTGAGATGGAAAGTCGCCTGACCGGCCATGACATGGCTTTCGACCCGGCTGCCGAAGCCGACGACGACAGCGCTTTCCAGTCCCCGGCCAACTATCTGGAAGACCACCGGTACGACCCGGCCCGTCAACTGGAAGACGCCGACTGGAGTGACAACTCCAATCACAACCTGCACGAAGCGCTGGAAGTGCTGGACGACCGTAGCCGTGACATTCTCTACCAGCGTTGGCTGGCAGAAGAAAAAGCCACGCTGCACGACCTGGCGCAGAAGTACAACGTGTCGGCCGAGCGTATTCGTCAGCTTGAGAAGAGCGCGATGAACAAGCTCAAGTTGTCGATTGCCGCATAACGTGCGCACCGGCAATAAAAAGCGCCCCGATCAGTGATCGGGGCGTTTTTGTTTGTCTCCCAAATTCCGGTCACGACACGGAATCCCTGTGGGGGCGGGCTTGCTCGCGAAGGCGTTGTGTTATTCAGCAGAAATGTCGACGGATGCACCGTATTCGCGAGCAAGCCCGCTCCTACAAGGAGATTGCGGTGTTATTGAGACCACGGCGCCCGGCGGGAATCGTTGAGCCCCACCAAATAGCTATCCCCGCCCAACTGACTCATCTGGCGCCGGATCCAGCCCGCACGGCGGGCCACGTATGAGGTCGGGTGGCTGGCGCTCCACACGCGCGGGTTCGGGAGTACGGCCGCCAACAGGCTCGATTGCTGGCGACTGAGGCCCTTGGCGCTGACACCAAAGTGATGCCGCGCCGCCGCTTCCGCACCAAACACCCCGTCATCCCACTCGGCGCTGTTTAGATAGACCTCAAGAATCCGCTGCTTGGGCCAGAACACTTCGATCAAGGCAGTGAACCAGGCTTCCAGCCCCTTGCGCAGCCAGCTACGACCGGACCACAGGAACAGGTTTTTCGAGACTTGCTGGCTCAGCGTGCTGGCGCCTCGGACCGAACCACCCAGCTCGTTGTGAGCCAATGCGGCGCGGATCGCATCGATATCGAAACCCCAGTGCTCAGGGAATTTCTGGTCTTCGCCGGCGATCACCGCGACTTTCAGGTCGTCGGAGATTTCTTCCCAGGGCTTCCAGCTGCGTTGCAGGTCGATGGGTTCGCCGTCGATCCAGGATTCGATCTTGCGTTCGACCATCAGCGCGGTGCCCGGCGGCGGCACCACGCGAAAAATCAGCACCAGCAATACGCTGCCGCCCATGAACCAGAGCACGGCCTTGGTGAAACGACGGAAATAGATACGCAGCATAGAGATGGCTTGGCCGAACCCGTTGAGCGGGCCATTATACAGACCCTGTTGATCGAGTCTGACTGGAGTTCTTCATGCTGCGTGGCTTTCTGATGCTGGCCGCTTTTTTCGGCTTCACCGGGGTCGGTCTTGGGGCGTTTGCCGCCCACGGCCTGAAAAACCGCCTGAGTGCCGAGTACCTGGCGATTTTCCACACCGGCGTCACCTATCAGCTGGTACACACACTGGCATTGCTGGGTGTCGCACTGCTGGCCACGCAGATTTCCGGACGCTTGGTCACCTGGGCCGGCGCTTCCTTTGCCATCGGCATACTGTTGTTCTCAGGCAGTCTGTATGTGCTGACCCTGACCGGTATCAGCAAGCTTGGCATTGTCACCCCATTCGGCGGCCTGGCCTTCCTCGCGGGCTGGTTCTGCCTGGGGCTCGCCGCCTGGCGGTTGACCTGACCTTGGCCGGAGCCTGTAGGAGCTGCCGAAGGCTGCGATCTTTTGCCTGTAAAAGAGCAAGATCAAAAGATCGCAGCCTTCGGCAGCGCCTACAAGGTCCATGTCTGACGAATGGCTTGGGTCAGCCAGACTGATCGGGCTAGAATGCCACCCCCTAAAAATGATGGCGGCATAGCACATGCGCATTCAGTTGAACGGCGAATCCTTTGAACTGCCCGACGGTGAAACCGTTGCGGCCCTGCTGACCCGTCTGGACCTGACCGGACGCCGGGTGGCGGTCGAACTCAATCTGGATATCGTCCCGCGCAGCCAGCATGCCGATACCACGCTCAATGACGGCGATAACGTCGAAGTCGTGCACGCCATCGGCGGCGGCTAGCCGTCAGGCCTGCAAGGGCCGAAAATTCTGCAAGAACCTCACCCCTACAGAGGATTTCCCATGAGCATCGTTCGTAGCGACAAGCCTTTCGTCCTGGCCGGTCGTACTTACCAGTCGCGTTTGCTGGTCGGTACCGGCAAATACCGTGACATGGAAGAAACCCGCCTGGCCATCGAAGCCTCGGGTGCCGAGATCGTCACGTTCGCCGTGCGCCGTACCAACCTCGGTCAGATCGAAGGCGAGCCGAACCTGCTTGAAGTGCTGTCACCGGATCGCTACACCTTCCTGCCCAACACCGCCGGTTGCTACGACGCTGTCGAGGCCGTGCGCACCTGCCGCCTGGCCCGTGAGCTGCTCGATGGCCACAACCTGGTGAAACTGGAAGTGCTGGCGGATCAGAAAACCCTGTTCCCCAACGTGATCGAAACCCTCAAGGCCGCCGAGGTGCTGGTCAAGGAAGGCTTCGAC
>DATMUG010000284.1:0-2335 GCA_035563915.1 Pseudomonas sp.
TGACACTGGGGGATTCGCCGATGGGCGGGGCGGCGTTCAGGATTCATTTTCCGGCGATGTGACCGCCTACTGTTCCTGCGCCCGATAAGCCCCCGGTGTCAGCCCCGTCCATTTCTTGAACGCCCGGTGAAACGCCGACGGTTCGGAAAAACCCAACTGCTCGGCAATCTGTTGCAACGACAGATCCGCCCGTCCCAGATGATAGATCGCGATGTCGCGGCGCAACTGATCCTTCAATTCCTGAAAACTGCTGCCTTCCTCACGCAAATGCCGACGCAGGGTTTGCGGGCTGATGTGCAGCTGCGCGGCCACCGCTTCGAGGTCCGGCCACTGCGCACTGTCGCGGCTGAGCAAGCGGCGCAGGCGACTGCTGAGGCTGTCACCGTCGTCCGGGCGCGATAGCAGGTCGGCGGGTGAGCGTTCGAGAAAGTGCTTGAGGGTGCGTTCGTCCTGCAACAGCGGCATCGACAGATAGCGACTGTGGAACAACAGGCTGCTTTGCTGGGCGCAAAACACCAAAGGGCAGGGGAATAGCAGGTCGTACTCGGCACCGTGCGCCGGTTTCGGATAACTGAAGGTGGCCTGCTTCAGACGAATCCGCTGGCCGATCAGCCAACTGCCGAGGCGATGCCAGATCACCAGCAGGCTCTCGCTGAGAAAGTGATCCGGGTCCCATAACTGCGAGTCATCAAGGCTCAGGCGCACCCATTCGTCTTCGCGGCTCAGGCTCAGACGCGGAGCCTCGGGGAATAGGCTATAAAACAATAAACCGCGTTGCAGTGCCTTCTCCAGATTGCGGCAGTGGATCAGCGCGTGGCACATCATCGCGAAGCTGCCGGGCTTGCTTGGCGCATTGCCGAAACCCAGGTATTCGTCATCCAGCGCCAGCCACAGGCTCTGGATCAGTTGGGTGAATTGCTCCGGGGCGATGCGCGCCCGAGGTTCATCGAGCAAATCGGGGCTGATCCCCAGTTGCTGCAGCAGCGGCGCATAGTCGAAGCCCGAACGGCGTGCGCCACCGAGGGCGGCGCGGGCGAAATGACTGGCGATGGTACGTTCGCGCATAAGCGGCAGATCCTTCCTCAGGCGCTGGATGGTAGCCGGGGCATGCGCAGGGCAACAAGGCGGATTTCCGCCAAATTGTAGGACGAGAGCTGCTGACTTGGCGGAAATCCGCCACACTGGCGTCACCGGGCAGTGACAAAAATTAGCCTGCATCCCCTGATATCAAAAGGCTTGCAGCGAATTGCACCAAAGTGGCACGGCGTTTGCGATAAGAGCGACAGAAGTGTGCGTCTATTCCGCGGGAATAGCGCCGCTCCAACAACAAATCCCTCCAGTGCAGGAGGGTTCGCAATTCAGGTTCTGCGCCCAACAGATGGATGTTGCCCGCGGGACGCTTGAGGACACTTGCAATGACGACTCGTCAGCCACTGTACAAATCCCTGTATTTCCAGGTGATCGTCGCGATCATCATCGGTATTGCCCTTGGTCACTACTACCCGCAGTTCGGTGTGGCGGTAAAGCCACTGGGTGACGGATTCATCAAGCTGATCAAAATGATCATCGCCCCGATCATCTTCTGCACCGTGGTCAGCGGCATCGCTGGCATGCAAAGCATGAAGTCGGTCGGCAAGACCGGCGGTTACGCACTCCTGTACTTCGAAATCGTTTCGACCATCGCCCTGCTGGTGGGCCTGATCGTGGTCAACATCGTGCAGCCGGGCAACGGCATGCACATCGACGTCAGCACCCTCGACGCCTCGAAAGTCGCGACTTACGTGCAGCAAGGCGCAGACCAGAGCGTAGTCGGCTTCCTGCTCAACGTGATCCCGACCACCATCGTCGGCGCGTTCGCCACCGGTGACATCCTGCAAGTGCTGATGTTCTCGGTGATCTTCGGTTTCGCCCTGCATCGCCTGGGTGACTACGGCCGCCCGATCCTTGACTTCATCGATCGCTTCGCCCACGTGATGTTCAACATCATCAACATGATCATGAAGCTCGCGCCAATCGGTGCCTTCGGCGCGATGGCGTTCACCATCGGTGCTTACGGTGTCGGCTCGCTGGTGCAGTTGGGTCAACTGATGGCCTGCTTCTACATCACCTGCCTGGCCTTCATCCTGATCGTGCTGGGTGCCATCGCCCGCATGCACGGCTTCAGCGTGCTGAAGATGATCCGCTACATCCGTGAAGAACTGCTGATCGTACTCGGTACCTCGTCCTCGGAATCGGTACTGCCACGCATGCTGATCAAGATGGAGCGTCTGGGCGCGAAGAAATCCGTCGTGGGTCTGGTGATCCCGACCGGTTACTCGTTCAACCTCGACGGTAC
>DATMUG010000285.1:0-3541 GCA_035563915.1 Pseudomonas sp.
GCCATGCCTTCGCGGAACGGATCGGGTACGGGCATCTTTCAGGTTCTCTTTATTATTTTGGATGCGGTGGTGAGGCAACTGGCGCCATCGCGGGCAAGCCACGCTCCCACAGGTTTTGTGGCGTACCAAGATTTTGAGCTCACTCGAGATCCTGTGGGAGCGGGCTTGCCCGCGATGGCGTCCTGCCAGCCACCCCATGCCTCCCGGCCAAATCCGGTCCCAAATTGGATGGGTGTTGATCTGAACATTTCGATTCTCAAAAAGAGCACGTACATCCAATTTTTTCTTCCCCCATCCCGGCAATCTCACTACTCGATTTGCCGGAGCCTTGCGTATGTCTGATTTCAATCGACTTGAACCGACCAGCCCCGGGGCGGGCGAAGTCGTCACCCTGATCGTCAAGCACCGGATCAAGGCCGGTTATGAAGTGCCCTATGAAGCGTGGCTGCGCAACATCGTCAAGGTGGCCGGGCAGAGCGAAGGGCACCTGGGGGTGGATGTGGTCCGTGGCAAGCACGCGGGCCTGCACCTGTTCACCTGTGTACTACGCTTTTGCTCGACCGAGGCCATGCAGCGCTGGCTGGACTCACCGCAACGCCAGGCGTTGATCGACGAAGCCACGCCCATGCTGGCCGACGGCGACCAAACGGAAGTCAATCCGGTCAACGAGTTCTGGTTCGCCCCGCTGGCCGATGCGGCATCGCCACCGCCTCGCTGGAAGCAGGCCGTGGTGACGCTGCTGGTGATTTTGCCGCACACCTTGCTGGTGCCACTGATCTGGGGGCCGTTGTTGCAACTCAATGCGTTTCTGTCCAGCTATGTGGTCGCCACCTTCCTGATCACGCTGACCATCGTGCTGTCGGTGGTGTACGTCTTCATGCCGCTGGCCACGCGGCTGTTTGCGCCCTGGCTTGAAGCCGGCCAGTCCCACTCCACTCACGTTGAGGAAACCCGATGAACGCCGATCTCATTTTGTTCAATGGCCAGTTCCATACCGTTGACCGGGAAAATCCCCACGCCAGCGCCGTGGCCATCCGCGAAGGTCGCTTTGTGGCCGTTGGCAGCGATGCCCAAGCCATGGCGTTGCGCGGCTCGGGCACCCAGGTGATCGATCTCAAGGGCCGTTGCGTGATTCCCGGCCTCAACGACTCGCACCTGCACCTGATCCGTGGCGGCCTGAATTACAACCTGGAACTGCGTTGGGAAGGCGTGCCGTCGCTGGCCGATGCGCTGCGCATGCTCAAGGAACAGGCCGATCGCACGCCAACCCCGCAGTGGGTGCGGGTGGTCGGTGGCTGGAACGAATTCCAGTTCGCCGAAAAACGCATGCCGACCCTCGAAGAGCTCAACCAGGCCGCGCCGGACACACCGGTATTTGTCCTGCACCTGTACGACCGCGCCTTGCTCAACCGTGCCGCGTTGCGCGTCGCCGGCTACACCCGCGACACGCCGAACCCGCCCGGCGGCGAGATCGTTCGTGATGCCAACGGCAACCCCACCGGCATGCTGGTGGCGCGTCCCAATGCGATGATCCTGTACTCGACCCTGGCCAAGGGGCCGAAGCTGCCGCTGGAATATCAGGTCAACTCGACCCGCCAGTTCATGCGCGAACTCAATCGCCTGGGCCTGACCAGCGCCATCGATGCCGGCGGCGGTTTCCAGAACTATCCGGACGATTACCAGGTGATCGAGCAATTGGCCAAGGACCAGCAGCTCACGGTACGCATCGCCTACAACCTGTTCACCCAGAAGCCCAAGGAAGAACTCACCGACTTCAAGAACTGGACCGGCAGCGTCAAGTTGCATCAGGGCGATGACTACCTGCGGCATAACGGCGCCGGCGAGATGCTGGTGTTCTCGGCGGCGGACTTCGAAGACTTCCTCGAGCCGCGTCCGGACCTGCCGCAAAGCATGGAAGACGAGCTGGAACCGGTGGTGCGCCATCTGGTCGAGCAGCGCTGGCCGTTCCGCTTGCACGCGACCTACAACGAATCCATCAGCCGCATGCTCGACGTGTTCGAGAAGGTCAACCGCGACATTCCGTTCAACGGTCTGCCATGGTTCTTCGACCACGCCGAAACCATCACCCCGCAGAACATCGAGCGGGTGAGGGCGCTGGGTGGCGGCATCGCGATTCAGGATCGCATGGCATTCCAGGGCGAGTATTTCGTCGAGCGTTATGGCGCCAAGGCCGCCGAAGCCACGCCGCCGATCCAGCGCATGCTCGCCGAAGGCGTGCCGGTGGGCGCCGGCACCGACGCGACGCGGGTGTCGAGTTACAAACCGTGGACCTCGCTGTACTGGATGGTCAGCGGTCGCACCGTCGGCGGCATGGCGTTGCACGCTGAAGGCCTGTCGCGATTGACCGCGCTGGAACTGTTCACCCACGGCAGTGCCTGGTTCTCCTCCGAGCAGGGCAAGAAAGGCCAGATCAAGGTTGGGCAACTGGCGGACGTGGCGGCGCTGAGCGTGGATTTCTTCAGTGTCGACGAAGAAGCGATCAAGTGGATCGAGTCGGTGCTGACCGTGGTCGGCGGCAAGGTCGTCTACGCCGCCGGGGATTTCGAAAAACTGGGACCGGCCAGCGTGCCAGTGCTGCCGGACTGGTCGCCGGTGGTGAAAGTCCCGGGCCACTGGCGCCCGAACTCACCGTTGCAGGCCCAGGTCCACCAGTGCAGCGGGCCCTGCGCGGTGCACTCCCACAGCCACGAACGGGCACGCCTGTCGAACGCGCCGGTCAGCGATTTCGCCGGTTTCTGGGGCGCCTTTGGCTGCTCGTGTTTTGCCTTCTGACGAATACCCAAAGCGCCGGCGTGATCCGTCAGCGCCAAAAGCAAAAACCATCCACCAAGGAGTTTTTTCATGAGCAACGTACCTTACAAACGCTTGAACAAAGACGATGCAGCGGTACTGCTGGTCGATCACCAGACCGGTCTGATCTCGCTGGTGCAAGACTTCTCGCCCAACGAATTCAAAAACAACGTGCTGGCTTTGGGTGACATCGCCAAGTTCTTCAAACTGCCAACCATCCTGACCACCAGTTTCGACCAGGGTCCTAACGGTCCGATCGTGCCGGAACTCAAGGCGCAGTTCCCGGACGCACCGTTCATTGCCCGTCCGGGCCAGATCAACGCCTGGGACAACGAAGACTTCGTCAAGGCCGTGAAAGCCACTGGCCGCAAGCAACTGATCATCGCCGGTGTGGTGACCGATGTGTGCGTGGCGTTCCCGACCCTGTCGGCCATTGCCGAAGGTTTTGAAGTGTTCGTGGTGACCGACTCTTCGGGCACCTTCAACACCACCGTGCAGCAAGCGGCCTGGGCGCGCATGTCGGCGGCCGGTGCACACCTGATGAACTGGTTCTCGGTGGCCTGCGAGCTGCAAGGCGACTGGCGCAACGACATGGAAGGCCTGGCCAACCTGCTGTCCGAGCGCCTGCCGAACTACCGCAACCTGATCAACAGCTACACCACCTTTACCGCCAAGTAAGCTTCGTCAGCTAAAACGCAAAACCATGTGGGAGCGGGCTTGCTCGCGAAAG
>DATMUG010000286.1:0-6968 GCA_035563915.1 Pseudomonas sp.
AAAAAAAAGCGCCCGCATAACGAGTATGCGGGCGCAGAAAACCCGGCCCTGTGATCGGGAAGAAGAGCCGGGGTGTTGCACGGGAGAATGATCGGCTGCCGGCGATCATTCTTCGGCGAGGCGAGGTGCTTGGCCGCCTGCCGAATGCGTGGGATCCAATTTACGGTGTGGCGGGGAGGGCGTCACTTGTACACAGGGTCAGGAACGTCATACACAGGTATGAACGCCCCCTCTGTAGGAGCGAGACTGCTCGCGATGGTCGTCAACGATAACGCTGCAGCCTGACACCCCGCGGTGTTCTGTCGTCCATCGCGAGCAGGCTCGCTCCTACAGTCGCGGAATCATCATCGCAGCAGCTTCTGGAATTCCTCGACCGGCAATGGCTTGCTGTGCAGATACCCCTGATAGAAGTGGCAACCCAGCTCTTGCAGAAATTCCAGCTGTTCGGGTGTCTCTACGCCTTCGGCAATCACTTTCAGTTCCAGGCTGCGGGCCATGGCCACGATGGCGCGGATGATCTCGGCGTCATTGGGGTCGGTGGTCGCATCGCGAATGAACGACTGGTCAATTTTCAGGGTGTCGACCGGCAGGCGCTTGAGGTAGGTCAGTGAGGAATAACCGGTGCCGAAGTCGTCCATGGCAAAGCTCACGCCGAGTTTTTTCAAGCGGCGCATCTTGCTGATGGTGTCCTCCAGGTTCTGGATGACGATGCCTTCGGTGATTTCCAGTTTCAGCATGGTACTTGGCAGGCCGTAATGGGCGAGGCTTTCTTCGATGTGCTCGACAAAGTCGTTCTGGCGAAATTGTCTTGGGCTGATGTTCACGCACAGGCTGAAATCCAGAGGGTCCACCAGGCCGTTGGCAATCAGTTGCCTGAAGGCCTTGCAGGCTTCATCGACGATCCAGGTGCCCACCTCCAGGATCAGGCCGCTGTCCTCCAGCACTTTGATGAATTCGGTGGGCGATTGCGCGCCGAGTTCCGGATGGTTCCAGCGCACCAGCGCTTCGGCGCCGACGATGCGATTCTCCCGGGCATCGAGTTGAGGCTGGTAGTGCACGCGAAACTCGCCCCGCGACAGGGCCAGGCGCAGGTCGGTTTCCATGCGCAGGCGCTCGCTCGCGGCCTTTTGCATGGTGTAGTGGTACATCTGCGCGGTGTTGCGCCCCGAATCCTTGGCCCGATACAGCGCAATATCGGCGCGCTTGAGCAGGTCGGTCGGCGTGGAGCCGTGGTCGGGAATCAGGGCGATGCCGATGCTCGGTGTCACTTGCAGGCGCTGGCCGTCGAGGAACATTGGCTCGGACAGCAATTCGCGCAGGGTGTCGGCCAATTCCCGCACCTGGAGGCTGACGTCGTTGCGCGAACCTTCGAGGCCGCTGAGCAACACCACGAATTCGTCACCGCCCAGGCGTGCGACGGTGTCTTCCATGCGCACGCTGGCTTCCAGGCGCGCGGTGATGATTTTCAGCACGGTATCGCCCACCGGATGGCCGAGCGAGTCGTTGATGTGCTTGAAGTGGTCCAGGTCGAGGAACATCAGCGCACCGCGCAAGTTATGGCGCTTGAGCAGGGCGATCTGCTGGCTCAGGCGATCCATCAGCAACGCGCGGTTGGGCAGGTTGGTCAGCGGGTCGTGGTAGGCCAGGTGGCGGATCTGAGCCTCGGCGTTTTTCAGCAGGCTGACGTCCCGGGCGGTCAGCAGCAGGCACGCGGTTTCATTAAGGGTGATCGGCTCCACCGAGACTTCGACCGTCAGCAACTCACCGCGTTTGTTGCGCCCGAGCATTTCCAGGTGGTGAACCCGGCCCTTGATCTGCAATTCGGCCAGCAACGTGGAGCGTTGTTTTTCTTCGGCCCAGATCCCGACTTGATAAACAGTACGGCCGATCACTTCGTCGGCGCGGTAGCCGGTCAGGCGGCAGAAGCCGTCGTTGACCTCCAGATAGCGACCGGTGTCGCGTTCGGTAATGGTGATGGCGTCGGGACTGGAGTGGAACGCCTTGGCGAACTTCTCTTCGCTGGCCTTGAGTGCCGCTTCCGAACGTTGCTGTTGGGTAATGTCGCGCAGGGTGGTGACGATGCACGGCTGCTCGCCGACGCTGATCTGACGGCTGGAAATCACACAGGTCAGCAGTTGCCCATCCTTGTGCTGGACAATGATCGCCACATTGTTCAGCGCCTGTTCGCGGATTACCTGTTCGATGCGTTGCAGGCTCTTCGCCGAGGCGTCCCACAGGCCGATTTCGTCAGCGCTGCGCCCGATCACGTCGCCGGTGGTCCAACCGAAGGTCTGGGTGAAGCTGGAGTTGATCTCGATGAACTGGCCGGTGTCCTGGTGAGTCACGCAGATCGGGTCCGGGCTGACCTGAAACAGGGTGGCGAATTTTTCTTCGGAAGCCACCAGCCGCTGTTCGCGCTCCACTTGGTCGGTGATGTCGAGCAAGGTGCCGGCCATGCGCAACGGCAGGCCGTTTTCATCGCGGTACAGTCGCGCGCGGCTTTCCAGGTAGCGGGTGCTGCCGTCGGGCAGCTGCACTCGGTAGGTCAGCTGATAGTTGCCCGCCGGGCCTTCGCGCAGGCTGCGATAGGCGTCGCGCATGGTGTCGCGTTCGTTGCCGGGGACGCCTTCGAAAAACTCTTCGAAGGATTCGTGGAAAGGTTTGGCTTCCAGCCCGTGCAATTGGGCGGCGCGGGCCGAGCCGTAGAGCATGCCGCTGGGAATGTGCCAGTCCCAGGTGCCCAATTGCGCGGAGTCCAGCGCCAGGTCGAGGCGTTCCTGGCTGTCTTTGAGTGCTTGATCGGCGGCTTTGCGGTCGGTGGTGTCGAGGAATGTGCTCAACAGATAGGGCTGGCCCTCCAGTTCGACCTTCTGCGCGCTGAGGATGCCGTCATGAATCTGCCCGTTGCTGGCGCGAAACTGCACTTCCATGCTGATCAGGCCGCCCTGGGCCTTGGTGGCCTTGACCAGTTCGGCCCGCTGCTCGGGGTGAACCCACAGGCCCAGTTCCAGGGTGGTGCGACCGATGGCCTTATGCACCGGCCAGCCGAACAGGCTTTCGAAGTATTTGTTGGCTTCGGTAATCAGGCCGTCGTCCTGGCGTGTCAACAGGACCATGTTGGGGCACAGGTGAAACAGTGTGGCGAAACGCTTTTCCGAGCTGCTGAGCGCCTGTTCGCGCTGGCGCTGATGGGTGATTTCGCGAATCACGCCGATCATCCGCGGCCGGCCGTTTTTGTCCGGCAACAGGCTGCCGTTGATTTCCAGCCAGTGCAGGCTGCCGTCGGGCCAGCGAATGCGGTGATGCATCGCTTGTTCCAGTGGTGCGCCGGCGATCACCGCATGGAAAGCGCGCACGGTTTTGGCCCGGTCTTCGGGGGGCAGCAAGTCGAGGTATTCCAGGTCGGCCGGCAGTGGCTGGCGTGGATCGAAGCCGAACAGCGCCTGCGTGCCTCGCGACCAGCTGATCTGCCCGCGCTCGATATCCCAATACCAGGCACCCAAACGTGCGCCGTTCAGGGCGGCCAGCAATTGCGGGGCACTTTCCCAGCTCTGCTCGGAGCGTTTTGGGTCAAGTGCCTGAATTCGCGGCATTGGCGGGATACGGTCAACAGATTTCGGCATTGGCAAGCCTTGGACTGAAGTGGGCGTTTTGTTCAGGAATTCGCGGCTTTAGGCGTAGCACAAGTCAGCCTTGAGTCCCTGGCAGATCGATTTGAGCATCCAGTAAGGCCATGAAGGCCCGCGCTGCGTTCGACAGTGTCCGTTCTGTGTGCAGGATATAGCCTAGCTGGCGAGAGAGTTGTATGCCCGGCAATGGTATTCGCGCAACCTGATCATCGAGCATGGTGCGCGGCAAGACGCTCCAGGCCAGACCGATCGACACCATCATCTTGATGGTTTCCAGGTAGTTGGTGCTCATGGCGATGTTCGGCGTCAGGCCCTGGGCCTCGAACAGGCGCTGGACGATGTGGTGGGTAAAGGTGTTGCCGCCGGGGAACACTGCCGGGTGCCGGGCGATGTCCGCCAGACTGACCTTGCCGTTGTGGAGCAGTGAATGCTCCGGAGCGACCACGAAATCCAGCGGGTCGTCCCACACCGGCGTAGCCGCGACCAGCGCATGGGGTTCCGGGGCCAGGGTGATGACCGCCAATTCTGCACGGCCGTGCAGGATTTCCTCGTAGGCCACTTCCGAGTCAAGAAACTGAATATCCAGCGCGACATCCGGATAGCGACGGGTGAACTCCCTTAATAAAGGCGGCAATCGGTGCAGGCCGATGTGGTGACTGGTGGCCAGGGTCAGACGACCGGTCACTTCCCCTGTGAGGTTGGTCAGTGCACGGCGCGTATCATCGAGGACATTGAGAATCTGATAAGCGCGGGGCAGCAGGGCGCGGCCGGCTTCGGTCAGGCCGATTTCACGGCCCAGCCGGTCGAACAGTCGTACCTTCAATTGCTGCTCCAGCCCGGCGATGCGTTTGCTGATGGCCGGTTGGGTCAGATGCAGCCGTTCACCGGCCCCGGAGAAGCTTCCGGTCTCGGCGATGGCAATAAAGGCATTGAGGTTAGCCAGATCCATGTTGCATTCCAGTTGGTTATCCAAAGCATAAAAAATATGAATTTGAGTTATTTAATCTAACCCCATACGATCAGCCTCACAAGCCAAAGGGTTATTGAATCACTCAAGACCCGGGGCATAGAAACAAGCTGATGAGGAAACCGTCTGATGGCCGGCAAAACGCTCTACGACAAGCTCTGGGATTCGCATTTGGTCAAACAGCGCGACGATGGCTCCGCGCTGATCTACATCGACCGTCACATCATTCATGAAGTGACTTCGCCGCAAGCCTTCGAAGGCCTGCGTCTGGCCGGGCGCAAGCCGTGGCGCATCGATGCCAACATCGCGACCCCGGACCACAACGTACCGACCACGCCTGAGCGCAAGGGTGGTATCGAAGCCATTGCCGACCAGGTCTCGCGTTTGCAGGTCCAGACCCTCGACGATAACTGCGACGAATACGGCATCGTCGAGTTCAAGATGAATGACGTGCGCCAGGGCATCGTCCACGTCATTGGCCCGGAGCAGGGCGCCACCTTGCCGGGCATGACCGTGGTTTGCGGCGACTCCCACACTTCGACCCACGGCGCATTCGGCGCCCTGGCTCACGGTATCGGCACTTCCGAGGTCGAGCACGTGCTCGCCACCCAGTGCCTGGTCGCCAAGAAAATGAAGAACATGCGGGTAGTGGTCGAAGGCAAGTTGCCGTTTGGCGTCACTGCCAAGGACATCGTCCTCGCCGTGATCGGCAAGATCGGCACCGCCGGTGGTAACGGTCATGCCATCGAATTTGCCGGCAGTGCGATTCGCGATTTGTCCGTCGAAGGCCGCATGACCATCTGCAACATGTCCATCGAGGCCGGCGCGCGCGTAGGTCTGGTGGCGGCCGACGAAAAAACCGTGGCCTATGTGAAGGGTCGTCCGTTCGCCCCGAAAGGCGCGGAATGGGATTTGGCCGTCGAAGCCTGGAAGGATTTGGTGTCCGACGCCGATGCGGTGTTCGACACTGTGGTCGAGCTGGATGCCACTCAGATCAAACCGCAGGTCAGCTGGGGCACCTCGCCCGAGATGGTGTTGGCTGTTGACCAGAACGTGCCGGACCCGGCCCAAGAAATGGACCTGGTCAAGCGCGGTTCCATCGAACGTGCCTTGAAGTACATGGGTTTGACCGCCAATCAGGCGATCACCGATATCCAGCTCGATCGCGTATTCATCGGCTCCTGCACCAACTCGCGGATCGAAGACCTGCGCGCGGCGGCGGTGATCGCCAAGGGCCGCAAAGTGGCCTCCACCATCAAGCAGGCCATTGTGGTGCCGGGTTCGGGTCTGGTGAAGGCGCAGGCCGAATCCGAAGGCCTGGACAAGATTTTCCTCGAAGCCGGTTTCGAATGGCGTGAGCCGGGTTGCTCGATGTGCCTGGCGATGAACCCGGACCGTTTGGAGTCGGGCGAGCATTGCGCTTCGACCTCCAACCGTAACTTCGAAGGCCGTCAGGGCGCCGGTGGTCGTACTCACCTGGTGAGCCCGGCCATGGCCGCAGCGGCAGCGGTGAACGGTCGTTTCGTCGACGTCCGTGAATTGATCTAAAAGGAGCGCAGCATGAAAGCTTTTACCCAGCACACTGGACTTGTCGCGCCTCTGGATCGTGCCAACGTCGACACCGACCAGATCATTCCCAAGCAGTTTTTGAAGTCCATCAAGCGCACCGGTTTCGGCCCGAACCTGTTCGATGAATGGCGTTACCTGGACGTGGGTCAGCCGTATCAGGACAACTCCAAGCGCCCGCTGAACAAGGACTTCGTCCTCAACGCCGAACGCTATCAAGGCGCCAGCGTGCTGCTGGCCCGGGAGAACTTCGGTTGCGGCTCCAGCCGTGAACACGCGCCGTGGGCGCTGGAAGAGTACGGCTTTCGCAGCATCATCGCGCCGAGCTACGCGGACATCTTCTTCAACAACAGCTTCAAGAACGGCTTGCTGCCGATCATCTTGAGCGACGAAGAAGTCGATGAGCTGTTCAAGCAGGTCGAGGCCGAGCCGGGCTACCAGTTGCAAATTGATCTGCAAGCCCAGACCGTGACCCGTCCGGACGGCAAAGTGTTGAGCTTTGAAATCGATGCGTTCCGTAAACACTGCCTGCTCAATGGCCTGGACGACATCGGCCTGACCCTGCAGGACGGCGATGCGATTGCGGCGTTCGAAGCCAAACACCGGGCGAGCCAGCCGTGGTTGTTTCGCGACGCCTGAATGATCTGAAATTTGTGTAAACAGGGCCGGCCTCTTCGCGAGCAAGCCCGCTCCCACCTTGGAATGCATTTCAAATGTGGGAGCGAGCTTGCCAGCGATGGGGCCAACCCTGACTACATCAATCTCACGCGTCGCGGAACAACCACGGCTGGCTCACACGATGCTTG
>DATMUG010000287.1:0-7369 GCA_035563915.1 Pseudomonas sp.
TCAAAAAATCAGCGCTTCCCTAATCGCTGGTGATTTTTTAAACTGCTCAGTCCGCTCGCCCAACCGGGCAGCGCGCATATTGCATTCGCTCCGAGGAATACCATGGCCCGCGTAACCGTTGAAGACTGCCTAGAACACGTGGATAACCGCTTTGAGCTGGTCATGCTCTCTACCAAGCGTGCCCGTCAACTGGCCACCGGCGGCAAAGAGCCGAAAGTAGCATGGGAAAATGACAAGCCTACCGTTGTCGCCCTGCGTGAAATCGCTGAAGGCCTGATCGACTACGCCGCTATCGCCGAAGCCGAAATCGTTGAAGATGAACCGCTTTTCGCTGCATTCGAGGACGAGTCCAACGAGGCCGTCTAAGCCTATGCCTGGTCGACGTAGCACGGCGCGGGATCACAGCTTTTGGCAGGAGACATCATGCCGAGCATAGACGCCCTCGCCGATCGCTTATCGACCTACCTCGGCAAAGACCAGGTCAACCTGGTCCGCCGAGCGTATTTCTACGCCGAACAAGCCCACGACGGCCAACGCCGTCGTAGCGGTGAGGCGTACGTCACGCACCCACTCGCGGTTGCGAACATTCTTGCCGACATGCATATGGACCATCAGAGCCTGATGGCGGCCATGCTGCATGACGTGATCGAAGACACCGGTATCGCCAAGGAAGCGCTGCAAGCGCAGTTCGGCGAAACCGTGGCCGAACTGGTCGACGGGGTCAGCAAATTGACCCAGATGAACTTCGAGACCAAGGCCGAGGCCCAGGCCGAAAACTTCCAGAAGATGGCCATGGCCATGGCTCGCGATATTCGCGTGATCCTGGTCAAGCTGGCCGACCGCCTGCACAACATGCGTACGCTGGAAGTGTTATCCGGCGAAAAACGTCGCCGCATCGCCAAGGAAACCCTGGAAATCTATGCCCCCATCGCCAACCGGCTGGGGATGCACGCCATCCGCATAGAATTCGAAGACCTCGGCTTCAAGGCCATGCACCCGATGCGTTCCGCGCGTATTTACCAGGCCGTCAAGCGCGCCCGGGGCAATCGCAAGGAAATCGTCAACAAGATTGAAGAGTCCCTTAGCCACTGCCTGGCCGTCGACGGCATCGAGGGCGAGGTCAGCGGACGCCAGAAACACCTCTACGGCATCTACAAGAAGATGCGCGGCAAGCGTAGAGCCTTCAACGAAATCATGGACGTCTACGCGTTCCGGATCATCGTCGACAAGGTCGATACCTGCTACCGCGTGCTGGGCGCCGTTCATAACTTGTACAAACCATTGCCCGGTCGCTTCAAGGATTACATCGCGATCCCCAAGGCCAACGGCTATCAATCGCTGCACACCACGCTGTTCGGCATGCACGGTGTACCGATCGAGATCCAGATCCGCACCCGGGAAATGGAAGAGATGGCCAACAACGGCATCGCCGCCCATTGGCTGTACAAATCCAGTGGCGATGAGCAGCCGAAAGGCACTCACGCCCGCGCCCGCCAGTGGGTCAAAGGTGTGCTGGAGATGCAGCAACGCGCCGGTAACTCCCTGGAATTCATTGAAAGCGTGAAGATCGACCTGTTCCCGGACGAGGTCTACGTGTTCACGCCCAAAGGCCGGATCATGGAGCTGCCCAAAGGCTCCACCGCGGTTGACTTCGCTTACGCGGTGCACACCGATGTGGGCAACAGCTGCATCGCCTGCCGGATCAATCGTCGTCTCGCGCCGCTGTCCGAGCCGCTGCAAAGTGGTTCCACAGTCGAGATCGTCAGCGCTCCGGGCGCTCGACCGAACCCGGCGTGGCTTAATTTCGTGGTGACCGGCAAGGCGCGCACGCACATCCGTCACGCGCTGAAACTGCAACGCCGCTCCGAGTCCATCAGCCTGGGCGAACGCCTGCTGAACAAAGTCCTCAATGGTTTCGACAGCTCCCTGGAAAAAATCTCCGACGAGCGCATCAAGGCCATCCTCACCGAATATCGCCTCGAACAGGCAGAAGACCTGCTCGAAGACATTGGCCTGGGCAATCGCATGGCCTATGTAGTGGCGCGCAGACTGCTCGGCGAAGGCGAACAGCTGCCAAGCCCTGAAGGCCCGCTGGCGATTCGCGGCACCGAAGGTCTGGTGCTCAGTTACGCCAAGTGCTGCACACCGATCCCGGGCGACCCGATTGTCGGCCACCTGTCCGCGGGCAAGGGGATGGTTGTGCACCTGGACAATTGCCGCAACATCAGTGAAATCCGCCACAACCCGGAAAAATGCATCCAGCTTTCGTGGGCCAAGGATGTCACCGGCGAATTCAATGTCGAACTGCGCGTCGAACTCGAACACCAGCGCGGCTTGATCGCCTTGCTGGCCAGCAGCGTCAACGCGGCAGACGGCAATATCGAGAAAATCAGCATGGACGAACGCGATGGTCGCATCAGCGTCGTCCAACTGGTGGTCAGCGTGCACGACCGCGTGCATCTGGCCCGCGTGATCAAGAAACTGCGCGCCCTGACCGGGGTGATCCGCATCACCCGCATGCGTGCGTAGCCATCCATCCATTACAAGGAGTCATACATGACCAAGACTGTTATCACCAGCGACAAGGCCCCGGCCGCCATTGGTACTTACTCCCAGGCGATCAAGGCTGGCAACACCGTTTACATGTCGGGTCAGATTCCTCTGGACCCAAAAACCATGGAACTGGTCGAAGGCTTCGAAGCCCAGACCGTCCAGGTGTTCGAGAACCTCAAGGCCGTGGCTGAAGCCGCCGGTGGTTCGTTCAAGGACATCGTCAAACTGAACATCTTCCTCACCGACCTGAGCCACTTCGCCAAGGTCAACGAGATCATGGGCAAATACTTCGAACAGCCTTACCCGGCTCGTGCCGCCATCGGCGTAGCAGCCCTGCCGAAGGGTTCGCAGGTTGAAATGGATGCCATCCTGGTCATCGAGTAATGTGCCCGGCGCAGCCACAGGCTGCGCCACCGCTCTGCTGTAAAGTAAAGCTTGAAAGGATTCCACCATGCGCAAAGCGCTTGCTCTCTCGCTGCTCGCCCTGCTTTTGGGCGGTTGTGCCAGCGACCCTGCCGACCGTGATATCAGTGGCACCTGGATCAATCAGGCTGCCATCGATGCAGCCTCCAAGGGTGTTCCCCTGCGCGAAGCGCTCCAGGCCTATGGCCCGAACCTGGAATGGGACGTCAACACCAAGGCCGGTCAGGCCCGCTACACCAATGGTTTTGAGAATGTCGACGGCAAGCTGTCGGGCGAAGCGTCCGGTGCCTGGAAAGTCGACTTTTATGGCAGCTCCGGCAGTGAGCTCAAGCGCGATGGCAAACAATTGAGCCAGGCCGCGCTTGATAACGAACCCGCCCAGGTCTTCGATCGTGCGCTGATCCCAGTGCCCGATGGCGCGCCGATTGGAGCCAGCTTCGAACGCGCGCTGTACTCAGCCTACATGGGGGGCACCTGGGAAATCATCAATGGTCCCGGCGAAGGCGGCACTGTGCAATTCCAGGCCGACGGCCAAGTGACCGGCCTGCCGGGTGCTGACCGCTATGCGCTGTGCCTGGCCGGTGACTGCGCTTCGATGAGCGGCGGCAACGACAACATGTGGCTGCAACTCAACGGCCAGGGAAATCCATGGATCTTTGCGCGCAAAGGCAAGGAACTGGAAATTTTCCAGGCCGTGAACACGGCGCAGGCGGACGAAATGCCGCAGTTCACACCGGGTGATCGCAAGTGGTTGCTCGAAAAGCAGTGATGCTTTGAAAAGATCGCAGCCTTCGGCAGCGCCTACACAGGCATGTATACACCTGTAGGAGCTGCCGAAGGCTGCGATCTTTTTTGCTTTCAGCGCCCGTCAAGAATGGCAGCATACCCCTCGCGGAAACTCGGATACTTCGGCGTCCAGCCCAAAGCCTTCGCCCGCGCATTGCTGCAACGCTTGCTCCCGGTGCGTCGCACACTGGCGTCTTCCGCCCACTGCGTCACGCCCAGGTATTCGCGCAACCAGCCCACCACCTCCGCCAGCGCTTGCGGCGCGTCATCGACACCGATATAGATATCGTCCAGCGCCACACCCCGCCGATCCGCCTCAAGCAGGTAAGCCATCAATGCGGCCGCGTCATCGGCGTGAATTCGATTGGCATATAGCGGTGGATCGACCGCCACGCGATAACCCTGGCGCACCTGAGTAAGCAGTCGCTCACGACCTGGTCCGTAAATGCCGGTCAAACGCACAATGCTGGCGGGAATGCCGCTATTGAGTGCAACCTGCTCGGCTTCGAGCATCACACGCCCTGAAAAACCGGCCGCTACCGCTGACGAAGTCTCGTCAACCCACTCGCCGTCCTGCTGACCATAAACACTGCTGCTGGAAACGAACAGCAGGCGACTGGGTGCTTGCCCGTAATCGTCCAGCCACTCCAGCACATGCTGCAAACCCTCGATATAGGCGCTGCGGTAGCCAGCCTCGTCGTGATCGGTGGCGGCCGCGCAATACACCAGGTAATCCACCGCACCAATCGGCCAGGTCGGCGGGCATTCCTTGTTGAACAAGTCGCCTGCAACGCCGATCACCCCCTCGGGCAAGCGGGAAACATCCCGACGCAAGCCATGGACCTCCCACCCTGCTACGAGCAATTGCCTCGCCAGGCGACTGCCGACATCACCACAACCGGCGATCAAAACAGAAGGCTTGGACATCGCAAAACTCCCCTTGGAAACGGACAGACTAGCGCTGGCAAGGGACGAGCGGCTAGCGATACAGGAAAAAAAGCGACTCCATTACTTTTGTTAACAAGAATTACTTGCAATAATGCGCGCCACTTTTGTTCTCGGCCTTACGAGGCCTGGAAGAGCACCATCGTTTTCTATCTCAGGTCCGGCCAGCATGACACGCAACCAAACCCTCGCTTCGCCAACCAAACGACCTCGCGCCTGGAGCGCCATGGCCGCCCTGCTTTTCAGCCTGATGCTGGCACCGGTTGCCGCTTTCGCTGATGCACAGGCACCCGCCACACAGGCCGCCCCTGCAGCGGCCCCCGCCGACCATGCCGCTCCCGCCGCAACCGACCCGGCTCAGGCAGCCCCCGCTCAAGAAGCCCTCGGTGAAGACGCTCCCGAAGTCCTCGAAGCCGACAACACCCTGGGCATGGCCCATGACCTGTCCCCGTGGGGCATGTACCAGAACGCCGATGTCATCGTGAAGTCCGTGATGATCGGCCTGGCCATCGCCTCGATCATCACCTGGACCATCTGGATCGCCAAAGGCCTCGAGCTCATGGGCGCCAAGCGCCGTCTGCGCACCGAGATCGTCCATCTGAAAAAAGCCGCCACCCTCAAGGAAGCCAGCGCAACCGCCGCCAAGCCAGGCACCCTCGCCAACCTGTTGGTGCACGACGCTTTGGAAGAAATGCACCTGTCGGCCAGTGCCCGGGAAAAAGAAGGCATCAAGGAGCGTGTCAGCTTCCGCCTTGAGCGCCTGGTCGCAGCCTGCGGACGCAACATGAGCAGCGGTACCGGCGTGCTCGCTACCATTGGTTCCACCGCGCCATTCGTCGGCCTGTTCGGTACCGTATGGGGCATCATGAACAGCTTCATCGGCATCGCCAAAACCCAAACCACCAACCTCGCCGTCGTGGCGCCAGGCATCGCCGAAGCCCTGCTGGCGACTGCGTTGGGCCTGGTTGCGGCGATTCCTGCGGTGGTGATCTACAACGTGTTTGCCCGCTCCATCGCCGGTTACAAGGCACAGGTGTCCGATGCGTCGGCAGAAGTCCTGCTGCTGGTCAGCCGTGACCTCGATCACCAGCCTGAGCGCAGTTCTCAACCGCACATGGTGAAAGTGGGGTAATCGGCCATGGGCCTGCATTTGAAAGAAGGGGCAGACGACGATCTGGCCGAAAACCACGAAATCAACGTCACGCCGTTCATCGACGTGATGCTGGTGCTGTTGATCATCTTCATGGTGGCAGCGCCGCTGGCCACCGTGGACATCAAGGTCGACCTGCCCGCGTCCACCGCCAAACCGGCGCCGCGGCCCGAGAAACCGGTGTTCCTCAGCGTCAAGGCTGACCAGCGCCTGTATCTGGGCGACGACGAAGTGAAGGCCGAAGCACTCGGCGCCACACTCGACGCCAGGACCCATGGCAAGAAAGACACGACAATCTTCTTCCAGGCCGATAAAGGCGTGGATTACGGCGACCTGATGAGCGTGATGGACAACCTGCGCTCGGCCGGTTACCTGAAGGTCGGTTTGGTTGGACTCGAGTCGGCAGTCAAGAAATGATCACAACGCGCCATAAGCTGACGCGTTACAGCGGTAGCCTGGCCATTGTGCTGGGTGTTCACGCACTGGCCATCGCGCTGGCCGTGAACTGGACTGCCCGCCCGCCCATCGAATTGCCGCCCCAGGCGATGATGGTCGAGCTGGCACCGGTTCCTGCCCCGCCGCCTGCACCGCCGAAGGTCGTCACCCCACCGCAGCCGCCGGCTCCGGTTGAAGAACTGCCCATACCGAAACTCGCCGAAGCACCAAAGGCAGAGATCGCGGTACCCAAACCGGTCAAGCCAAAGCCCAAGCCGCAACCACCCAAGCCTGTGGAGAAGAAGCCGGAGCCGCCGAAGGAAAAACCTTCCGAAGCCAAGCCGAGCGAAGCGCCACCGACTCCGGCACCGACCGAGAAATCCGCTGCGCCCGATCCTGGTCCGTCAGCGGCTCAAGTAGCCGCCAAGGCCAGTTGGGAAGGTACTCTGCTGGCGCACCTGCAGAAGTACAAAAAATACCCGGCCAGTGCACAGGCACGGGGCAAGGAAGGCATAAACCGCCTGCGTTTCGTGGTGGATGCCGAAGGCAATGTCTTGTCATTCGAACTGGTAGGCGCCTCAGGCACTGCCGATCTGGACCGGGCGACCCTGGACATGATCCGCCGCGCCCAGCCTCTGCCAAAACCACCAGCACACATGCTCACCAATGGCTCCATAGAAATTGTTGCGCCCTTTGTATACAAGATAGACCGCAGACGTTAAAAGCAGGGAATCAAAAGATCGCAGCCTGCAGCAGCTCCTACACGGGTTTTCAGGAGCAGCCGCAGGCTGCGATCTTTTTTGCCTTTCGCTTATCTGCCAGCGGCAAACTGGCATTGTCCGGTGTCAGCCAACACCTACCTTCTGATAACGTGCGTCTATCGATTGCAGCCGGTATGCTTGGCCCGCATCTTCATGGACGCTTGCTATGACTCTGACAGAATTACGCTACATCGTTACCCTCGCCCAAGAGCAGCATTTCGGCCACGCGGCCGAGCGTTGCCACGTCAGCCAGCCGACCCTGTCGGTGGGCGTGAAAAAGCTTGAAGACGAACTCGGTGTGCTGATTTTCGAGCGC
>DATMUG010000288.1:0-5410 GCA_035563915.1 Pseudomonas sp.
AGGCCGGCACCCAGGTCGCGGTAGTAGAAAAAATCATTGCCCCGAACGGTGTGAGCATCACGCTGAAGCATGTGTTGTTCAATCAGTTTCCCATGTTGGTTGAAGTCAATGACACCCAGCGATGCCTGCTGAAAATCACACGCAAGGCAGGTCAGGTGATACTGACCCGGCATCCTGGCACTTCGGCCGCTACCGATTACGGACTGGTCCTGAAAAATAGTCGGGTAACGGCCATCGAGCTTCCGGTCGGCAAAGGCTGGGAGCTGGAATATGAGGTCATTGATCAGGCCATCTATTTGTGGCGCGTGGTCAATCCGTTGCGCGGTGTCGAATTCATTCGCTACAAGCGCCAGGGTCACCTCTTCGTAAACGGCGTGGAGCGGTCACTGCCATTTGTCATCGCTCACGATATTTATCCGGGGCACCACCAACCCAGGCTCTGCAAGGAATACTCGTATTCCGACCATAACTTTCTCGGGCAGGGCCTCATCCCGACCAGAAGCAATGACGGAGATCCTCTCTACCTGGCGCCCGCCAACTACGTCTATTCCTCGACCGAGCGGTTGGTGGTCAAGGGGGCGGTGCACACCCTTGTCAACCGCACTTACAACAAGTTCCATTTGTTGACCGCAGAGGTCACTACAAGAGGTGATGCCAAGACCTCAGTCGCCACCGAATACCATTGTTCCGTCACCAAGCCATTCAATGAGCAGCCGGCTCAGTTCCGCATGCCAAAGATTCAGACGGTGACTTATCTCGACCGACGCACCCAACAGACGCGTCAGGAAACCACCGTCACTGAGTTCGATGGTGAAGGCAACTTGCTCAAACTTGTCGAGCCGAATGGAATGACCACTTTGTCGGAGTTTTATCCGGCAAGCGGTGGGGACAACTGTCCAGAGGATCCGATGGGCTTCGCCAGGTTCCAGAAAAAGAGGACAGTCATCCCGGCAGACGGGGGAGGGAACTCGACTGTTACCTACTACGACTATGCCCTGCATCCTGCGCTGGAAGGTGCAGAGCTGGCCTTCGTCCTGCCAGTTGAGGAGCGTTTTTTCGAGCTTGTGGAGGGGGTTGAGATCCAGCGGTCGAAAACCGAAAAAAGTTACCTGAATACGCCGCAGGACCCGTTCAAACATGGGGCCACGCAAGAGCAAAGCGTCACCCGTAACGATAAAAAGACCCGTACTGAATTTTCCTATGAGCTCAAGGACACCCGGCTGGAAGTAAAGTCCAGTACATACGGATTTGATGGAACGCTGCAGACCAGTGAAAAAGTGCTCTCGACGCTGACTGGATTACAGGTCTCGGAAATCGGTGTCGATGGCGAGCACATCGAGTATGAGTACGACGCAATCGGCCGGGCAGTATGCAAGACGGTTGCCCCTGGAACGCCCTTCGCGAGCTCTACTCAGTGGTCTTATATATCCGCCAGCCAGAAACTGCCGGCCACAATAGTGGGAACGAATCCCGCTGGCGGCGAGCAACGCGTAAGTGTTGACGGCCTGGAACGGGTGATCACTGTTGCGGAAAAGGACTGTGACCATCCGGACAAGGAGGGACTTATTCAGACTCGCACCCTTTATTCCGCGGTTCATGATTCGGCGGGTAACAGGATACAAGTGACACTGACCGATTGGCGCGACGGCAAACCTTGTCCAGTGGTGACTCGCTACGAGTTCGATGACTGGGGCCAGGTCTGCAAGACGCTCCATGCCGATGGGCGCATCGAACACAGCGAGGTCGATCCGGTCGCTCGCCAGCAAACGAATTGGCTTCAAGGGATGGGCAAGACAGTCACACTCGTCAACTCGTTCGGAAAGCCTCTGAGTGTCGAGAGCTTCAACCTTAAGAACAGCAGTCTGGGCAAAACGGTTTACACCTATGACGGCCTCGGGCGCACGACCACCGAGACCGATCCCGCCGGCAATACCACACGCTATGAATATGACGTCTTCGACCGGATGACCCGCAGCGTCCTGCCCGATGCCAGCGAGGTGGTAACCGATTACGCCGATCACAGTGACGAAGCGCTGCCGGCCGGTATCCAGGTCGACGGCAAAATGTTGGGCCGGCAAACCTATGACGGCTTGAATCGTCTCACGCAAAGCACAGTGGGCGGGCGCAAGTCCGAAGCCGGTTATGAAGCGGGCTTCCGTCAGCCGCAGTGGCACAAGAGTCCCGACGGCAAGAAAACCGAATTCACCTATTTGCGTGAGCTGGGCGGTTTACTGACGGAGCGCAAGGCGGGTGCGTTGCTCACAACCATGACTTACGACCCGGTCAATGGTCATCCCCTGACCTGCAGTGAAAACGGCAGAGAGCGTCGTTTTACGTATTACCCTTCCGGGCGCATCAAATCCGAAACGACCACTTACGGGGTGATCAGTAAATCAACTTCCTTTACCTATTCTCTCGAGGGTCGACCGCTCACCTATATCGATGTGCTGGGGACGGAGCGCAGATCCGAATACGATGATCACGGTCGTCTGCTATCAACCTTGCAGGGGTCACTGAAAACCGAATTCCACTACAACCTTCAGACCGGGTTGCTGGAATGGACAATGACCGAAGAGACTTCGCTCAAGCGTCAAATGATCACCCGGTTTGCCTACGATGATATCGGTCGTGAAACATGCCGTACTTTCGAGGTCAAGGGCCAGCCCGATCAGACGCTGGTGTCGACCTATACACTGGCTGGCAAACTGGCGCGGAAGGTGTCCAGCCGCGGTACGCAAGTGTTGCGCGATGAACAGTTTTCCTACGACAGGCGCGGGCGTCTGATCCAGTACGACTGCGCCGGAACCCACAAGCCCCGGGATCCCTATGGCAAGGAGATTGTTCAGCAGGCGTTCACATTCGATGCGCTGGACAACCTGCTCACCGTACAGACGCGGTTCCCGCTGGGTGTGAACCTGACTACCTTCGGTTATGACAATCCGGACCCTGCGCAACTCAGCTCGGTCAAGCATTCACACGTCGACTATCCCTCGGCAGTGACCCTGGAATATGACGCCAACGGCAGGATGATCAAGGATGATCAGGCGCGAACCCTGGCCTATGACGCGTTCGGGCGACTCGAGCAATTGACCGGTGCAGGAGGCAAGGTTATTCGCGGCTACCATTACGACGGGTTCGACCAACTGGTTGAACTGGCGCAACCGGATACGGTAACTACCCAGCGTTATTACCATGAAGGCCGGATCACCCATGAAGTCAGCGGCAATCGTTCATCCAGCATCGTGCGTCACGGTGGATTGCTTGTAGGGCAGCAACAACTCGGATTGAGCTCCGGTATTCAGCTGTTCGGCACCGATCAGCAGCAAAGTGTGTTGGCTCAACTGGGTGAGGAGCATCTGACCGATTGCGCTTACAGCCCTTATGGGCACCGTCCCGCCGAAGGTGGCTTGTTCAGTCTGGCGGGCTTTAACGGCGAGCAACTGGACCCGGCTACCGGTCTGTATCTGTTGGGCAATGGATACCGAGCCTATAGCCCGACCTTGATGCGCTTTCTCAGCCCCGACAGCATGAGTCCGTTTGGTGAAGGCGGATTGAATGCCTACGCCTATTGCCTGGGCGACCCTGTCAATCGTATTGACCCCACTGGACACATCTCCTGGCAAACCATCCTGGGCGTTGGATTGAGCGTTTTCGGGATTGTTGCCAGCGTATTGACGATGGGAGCGACGACGCCCTGGGCAGTGGCGGCCTTGGGGCTGGCCGTTACTTCGGGCTTGTCGAGTATTGCCAGCGAGGTGGTCAATGAGCTGGAGCCGGAATCTCAAGCGGGGAATATATTGGGCTGGATCACCTTTGGTCTTGGACTGGCTTCGTTCGGGGCTGGGCTGGGGGCGGGTGCCAGAGCGGGCGTTAATGCGGGCAGGAAACTCGCTGGCGCCTGGGCGCAAGGGGCGAGTGGCAAGGGGGCAGGCGCTGCGGGCAAAGAGATGGCCAAAGGAATGATCAAGGGAAAAGGAGCCAAGGCTGCAGCAAAAGCCAGGAAAGCCGCTGAGCCGGTTGCCGAAGAAGTGAAGTGGACACTGGTCAGGCCCAAAGACAAGATGAATATTGTCAGAATAGAAGCGCGCAAGGCCACGGAAGACAGAGCTGAACTGTTCATGAAACATATCGAGGCGGGTAATTCCCCGACCTCCGCCGCCGCGCTCATACACGCCGACTATACGCCAATGTATGGTCCGGCCAGTTCCGGGGCAAAGCCGATGCATCTTTACTTATCGCAGGGGGATCGCATTTATCTGACGGAAAACACCAAGCACAAGATTGTCACCATCAAGCAGGTGGGTGGCCACTACAACGAAAAAAAATAGGTGCGAATAACGCACCCGGACAGCGACGGGCATGAGGCAACGACACTCAATGTCCAGACTGCGGCTTGAGCACCGTGTCTGCAGGTTTTGCCTGTGCTGATCGGGAGTGCTGTTCAAGCGCCCATTCCACATGCTCTCTCACCAACTCTGACGGATAATCCCGTCGCGCCTTCAACGCTTCCAGCACCGGAATCGTTGAAGGCGCATTCCCCAGACCCACCGCCAGATTGCGCAGCCAGCGTTCGTAACCCGCCCGGCGCAGCGGCGAGCCTTCGGTGCTGCTCAAAAACTTGTCTTCATCCCACAGAAACAGCTCGGCGAGTTCGGCATTGTCCAGATTGTGCCGTGGCTTGAAATCGCTTTCGCCGGAGGGGCGGGCGAAGCGGTTCCACGGGCAGCAGATCTGGCAGTCGTCGCAGCCGAACACCCGGTTGCCGATCAGCGGTCGCAGGTCTTCGGGAATAGCGTTCTTCAACTCGATGGTCAGGTAGGAAATGCAGCGTCGCGCATCCAGCACATACGGGCCGACGAAGGCGTTGGTCGGGCAGATGTCGAGGCACGCGGTGCAGCGCCCGCAATGTTCGCTGCTGTGGGGTTCATCCACCGGCAAGGGCAGGTCGACGAACAGTTCGCTGAGAAAGAAGTAACTGCCGGCCTTGCGGTTGAGCACCAGAGTGTTTTTGCCGATCCAGCCCAGGCCGGCCTGTTCGGCGATGGCTTTTTCCAGCACCGGAGCGCTGTCGACGAAGGCGCGGAAGCCGAACGGACCAATCTCGGATTGAATCCTGTCCGCCAGTTGTTGAACGCGTTTACGGATCAACTTGTGATAATCGCGGCCCAAGGCATAGCGCGAGATGTAGGCCTTTTCCGGTTTGGCCAGCAATTGTGCCATTTGCGTGTCGCCCGGCAGGTAGTCCATGCGCAGGGAAACGACACGCAAGGTGCCCGGTACCAGTTCTTCGGGGTGCGAGCGTTTGCTGCCGTGGGCGCCCATGTATTCCATTTCGCCGTGGTAGCCGGCTGCAAGCCAGCGTTCCAGGTGCTGCTCATGCTCGGCGAGGTCCAGGCCGCTGATGCCGACT
>DATMUG010000289.1:0-18601 GCA_035563915.1 Pseudomonas sp.
GTTATACGCAATCCTGTGGGAGCGGGCTTGCCCGCGAATATGAGCGAAGCGAATGCTTTTAAGAAACCTGCACCCGCCGCTTCTCAGCCACCCAACTGCGGCCATACAGCACCACAATCGCAATGATCGCCACCGCCTGGGCACTCAACGAATACGCATCGGCATGAATCCCCAGCCAATCGAATTCAAAGAACGGCACCGGCCGCGTGCCGAAGATCCCGGCCTCCTGCAACGCCTTCACGCCATGCCCGGCGAACACCACCGACAACGCGCAAAGCAGGCCGGCGTTGATGCTGAAGAACAGCGCCAACGGCAGTTTCGCCGAGCCACGCAGGATCACCCAGGCCAGACCGACCAGCAGCACCAGCGCCGTCGCACCCCCGGCCAGTACCGCGTCGTGCCCCGCAGGGCCTGCCTGCAACCAGAGGGTTTCGTAGAACAGGATCACTTCGAACAGTTCGCGGTACACCGAGAAGAACGCCAGAATCGCAAAACCGAAACGCCCGCCGCCGCCCACCAGGCTGCTCTTGATGTAGTCCTGCCAGGCGGCGGCATGACGACGGTCGTGCATCCACACGCCCAGCCACAGCACCATGACACTGGCGAACAACGCCGTCGCGCCTTCCAGCAGTTCACGCTGCGAACCGCTGACATCGATCACATACGCCGCCAGCGCCCAGGTTCCCAGGCCCGCCAACAGCGCCAGGCCCCAGCCGACGTTGACGCTGCGCACCGCCGATTGCTGGCCGGTATTACGCAGGAAGGCCAGGATTGCCGCCAGCACCAGAATCGCTTCCAGGCCTTCGCGCAGCAGAATCAACAGGCCGGAAATGTAGCTCAGGGACCAGCTCAAGCCATCGCTGCCGAGCAAACCGGCGGAGGTCTTCAGTTTGGCCTTGGCCGCGTCCAGACGCTGCTCGACCTGCTCCACGGACAGGCCGTCCTGCAACGACTGCCGGTAGGCCATCAATGATTTTTCAGTGTCCTTGCGCACATTGGTGTCGACGTTATCGAGGGAGCTTTCGACCAGTTCGAAGCCCTCCAGATACGCCGCCACCGACAGGTCGTAGGCCTGATCGTGGTCACCGGCACGGTAAGCGGCGAGACTCTTGTCCAGCGTCGCGGCGGTGTAGTCGAGCAACTGCGCCGGGCCACGCTTGACCTGCGGCGGCTGTGCCCGCTGTGCGCGGAAGATCGCTGCGGCCTGCGAGCCATCGGTCGCCTGCACCTCGGCCGGCGTCTGACGAGCCAGGTCGGCGATGTTGTAGACCTTGTCGCTACCGGCAGGCGCCGGGTCGGCGCTGAAGCTGGCGATGTAAGTGGCCAGGTCCCAGCGCTGGCGATCGTCCAGCTGATCGGCGAAGGCCGGCATGTCAGTACCTTCCACACCCAGCCCCAGGGTGTTGTAGATCGCATACAGGCTCAGGTGATCCAGCCGCGCCGTGTCGCGCAAATTGGCCGGTGGCGGCGTCAGCCCAACGCCCGCCGGGCCATCACCGGCGCCGGTGTCGCCGTGGCAAACGGAACAGTGCTGCGCGTAAAGCGGCGCGCCCCGGGTCGGATCCGGAGTAATGATCGGTGCCTGGCTCACTTCATAGGCCACGGCCAGTTTCGCCCCCAGCTGCCGCGCCTGACGGGCGACATCCGCGCCGTCCTGACGCTCAGTGATCGCACCACGAAGCGTGGTGAGGCCCTGCTCCAGCCCGGCTTTTTCCGGCTTGGACGGCAGGGCACTCACCAGGCCTTGCAACGCCTGGACGAACTCCAGTTGCTCGCGGAATTCGGACTCGTTGACGACCTCGCCTGCCTGCACCGCTTGCGGGTAGTCCGCACCGATGTAGTCGAGCAGATGCAGGGCTTGCGGGGCGCCTTCCACGGTGTCGGCCAGCAGATTGAGACTGCATAGGGCAAGCACCGGCGCAACCAGCCAGGCCAGAAAACGGGAGGGGGCAATCATGAATGAATCTCATTGGGAAATACGAAGTAACATATTGTTCCCTCTCAATGATTTTCACTCAAGCTTTGTCTGCTCAAGCGCTCGTCAGGGCCGGGAACAAAGTGCCATCATTCGCGTCTACAGATCGCCACCCTGAGGTGGTCTTTCAAGGAAGACACAAGGTACATGGCCACCCGCCTCCTGCTGGTACTCGGTGCGTGCTTCATGTTGAGTGGTTGCCCGACCACACGCGATTACAACGCCGAGCTGGGAGAAACCCTGGATTATTTCCAGGCCGGTCAACTCGACGGCTCGTTGGCTGTGCTGGAGCGAAACAACCCTTTTTCCCCCCAAGACCTGCTCTATCACTTGGAGAAAGGCGAACTGCTGCGTCTGAAAGGTGACATGACCGGCAGTTTTGCAGCCTGGGACTACGCCGACCGGTCAATCGTGGCGTACGAAAATTCGTCGAGATTCGCCACTTTCAAAAAATTCCTCGAATTCAACAGCTATGTCGCCAACGACAAAGTGCGCTTTTACGACGGCTACGATTTCGAGAGGGTCGCCCTGACCACGCAAATGGCCCTGATTTTCATGGCCAGCGCCGACCCCGCCGACGCTCGCGTGCTGATCAAGAAAACCCACGAGCGCGAGGCCGGCATCGCCGAAAAGCGTGACCTGCGGTACCTCGAACTGGAAAATCAGGCCGAGGCACAAGGGATCACCGTGCAATACAAAGACCTGCAGGGCTACCCGGTCGCGACCCTCGATGCGCCTGAAGTGGTGGCATTGAAAAACAGCTACCAGAGCGCATTCAGTCATTACCTCGCCGGTTTTATCTATGAAGCCCTGAACGAGAAAGACCTCGCCGCGCCCGGCTACCGCAAGGCGATCGAACTGCGCCCCAATACGCCACTGCTCGAACAAGCGCTGCGCAACCTCGACAAGTCGCCACTCAAGTCCGGCGAAAGTGATGTCCTGCTGATCGTGCAAACCGGCCTGGCGCCGGCGCGCAGTTCGGTTCGCGTGCCCATTAACGTGGATGTCGACGGCGAAAACTTCATCACCAACATGTCATTCCCGATCATCGTCCCCGACACCTCCACGCCGCCGGTGGACTTCATTACCGTGGACGGCAAAAAACAGAAACTGACCCTGCTCAACAGCTTCGGCGACATGGCACGCCGCACCTTGCGCGACGATATGCCGGGGATCATCGAGCGCACCCTGGTTCGCGCCCGCTCCAATGCCCGTTACCAGGCCTACCTGAAAAAACGCCATCCCGACCAGCTTGAGGCGGCGATCCTGGAGCAAATCAAGCACGAAGATGCCGACACCCGCAGCTGGCGCACGCTGCCCGACAAGACCTTCGTGGTGCGCCTGCGACTCCAGAAAGGCGTGCACCAGCTGACACTGCCCAACGCGCCGGAATTGCAGCCGGTCCAATTCAGGATCGATCAAACACACCAGGCCTTCAGCCTGCGCGCCGTGAGCAACCGCCTCTATGCCGCCGACAGAGCCCTGCAGCTCGAGTCCACACCCCCGCCGCAGTCTGCGGTCTTGAACTGAACGGAGATTTTCATGGGATTGAAAAGCATCGCCGTGGTCGCCCTGGCCCTTCTGGCCGGTTGCGCAACGCCGCCACCGGAGCCGGGCAGCGCCGCCAGTAAGGTCCTGGCAACAGGGCCAATCGAGGACCTGGCCATCGGCCCCATGCGCATGGCCCGGGAAAATGGATTCCTGACGGTCAACGCACAATTGAGCAATACCGACACTCGCAACAAGACCCTGTACTACCGCTATCTGTGGCTGGGCCCGGAAGGCTTTCCGGTCGCCGATGCAGAAAGCTGGAAAAGCCTGACCCTGTACGCGCAACAGACGAGTTTTCTGCCTGCCATCGCCCCCGTGCCCCAGGCCGTGGACTTCCGCCTGGAAATCAACACGCCATGACCACTTCATCAGAGACCCTGCCCATGTATGCACGCATTTCCTTGCTGGCCTTGAGCGCCTTGTTGATCGGCGGTTGTGCCAACAACACCTCTCCCGTACTGGGTAGCGGCAACATCAGCTACGGCGACCCGAAGGCCGTGGAACTGGTGACCAACGAATTCGGTTCAACGGACCTGCAAATGATCGCTGAAAGCATGACCCGCTCCCTCGCCCAATCCGGTGTATTGAAGGGGCGCCCCGTGGTTCAGGTGTACGACGTGCGCAACAAGACCAGCGAATACATCGACACCCGTGAAATCACCACCTCGATCAAAACCCAACTGATGCGTTCAGGCACTGCGCGTTTTGCCAGCGACAACACCGACCTGCAAAGCCAGGTCGATCAGCTCAAGCTGCAAAACCAGAGCGGTCTGTACAAAAAGAGCACCGTGGCGAAAACCGGGAATATGATTGCCGCACGGTATCGCCTGGAAGGCTCGATCAGCTCGATCGTCAAGCGCAGCAGTGATTACAAGGACGTCTTTTACAAATTCAGCCTGCAATTGGTCGACGTCGAAAGCGGGCTGGCCGAGTGGATGGACGAAAAAGAAATCCGCAAGACCACGGAGCGCTGAACCATGCGTACCTGGATTGGCATCATGGCCCTGGCTTGCGCAATCAGCGCCCAAGCCGCACCGAAAATCGCCGTCACCGACCTCGCCTATGAGGCCAGTGTCGAGCAATACGTGCATGTCGTTTCCGCTCGCGATGACCATCAACAGAGCTATTACGGCGCCAGCGGTTCATCGAGCTACGACGAGTACACGACGCAGAACAGCTATCTGGAACAGACCGAAATCAGGCGTTTTACCGGTGATATCAAAGGCCAGATGCTCAAGAGCGGGATGTTTCAGCTGATTCAGGGGACACCCTACACCCCGCGCGTCGATGACGATGTCTACGACGTGATCAAGCGCATCAAGGCCGGGCAGTTCGAGGGCGCGGACTATGTGCTGTTCGGTACTGTGTCTGACATCGACTTCACCCAGGACATGAACGAGCTGGCCAACACCGACAGTTATTCGGCGGTGCTGGCACTGACCTTGGTGGCGGATTTCAGCCTGATCAACACCCAAACCTATGAAATCACTTCGGCCTTCACGGCAATGGGCGAAGGCCAGGACACCAAACTGATCAATGACCGGGACATCCACGTGTCACTCAATCGGCCACGGGTGGTCAGGGATGTTTCCCGATCCCTGGGTGAAGACGTGGCGCGGCAATTGCGCGAACAGCTGGGCGGTGGTGATGAGCAGCCCGGCCAGGCACCGCAACCCAACGACCTGCCGGCGGATTCAGCACCGGTCATCCTGCGCTAAATGCCGGGTATCACTCTGTGGCGAGGGAGCTTGCTCCCGCCGGGCTGCGAAGCGGCCCCACCATCATGCAAGCGCTTCGCACTTGAGCGCGAGCAAGCTCGCTCGCCACAACGAGTTTGCGATAAATGAAAAAAGCGACCTGAGTAGGTCGCCTTTTTACTTCATGTGGCGAGGGAGCTTGCTCCCGCTCGAGTGCGCAGCGCTCGCAAATGACTGGGGCCGCTTCGCAGCACAGCGCGAGCAAGCTCGCTCGCCACAAAGAATCGCTCGGGTTTACACCGCAGCCTTTCTCAAGGTCGCCATGAACGCCGCCGCGCCAATGAACAACCCGGCAAAAGTGCGGTTCATGCGTTTCTGCTGTTTGGGCGTGCGCAGCAGGCGCAACACCTTGGACGCCAGCCCGGTGTAGCCGGCCATGACGATCAGGTCGACGCAGATCATGGTCGCACCGATGATCAGGTACTGGATCAGCAGTGGCGCGTGCGGGTCGATGAACTGAGGCAGCACCGCAAGCATGAACACCAGCGCTTTGGGGTTGCTGATGTTCACCAGAAAACCACGGAACACCAGGGCCATGGGTTTGCCGATCTGGCGAATGGCCGCGTCATCACTCATGTCGCTGGGCAGGGCACGCCATTGCTTGATCGCGAGGTAGACCAGGTACGCCACGCCAAACCATTTGATCGCATAGAAGGCGGTGGCCGACGCCGTCAGAATCGCGCCCACACCGGCGCCGACAATGGCGATTTGCAGCGCCAGGCCCAGTTGCAGGCCCAGGGCGTTCCAATAGCCACGCCAAAAACCGTATTGCAGACCGCTGGACATCGACGCGATGGCGCCGGCACCGGGAGACAGACTGATCACCCAGCAGGCGGCAAAAAACGCCAGCCATGTTTGAAGCTCCATTGCACACCTCGACTCGAACTCGTGACAGACGTCTAAGCTAATGCGGCTTTGGGCCGGTGACCACCGATTTTTTGCAGGATGTTGCGGTTGCCGGTCGGTGTTTACAGCTTAAGGACCCCTTCGCGAGCAAGCCCGCTCCCACAAGAGAACGCGTTCTTCCAGGGAAAACGCGATCCAATGTGGGAGCGGGCTTGCTCGCGAAAGCGGTCTATCAGGCGACAGAAGGACTATTTCTCAAACCCGCTCGAAGGAAACGCATCCGTACCGCGCCAACGCCGCACCGAACGCTGGAAGAACAGGCTATTGGGCACCTGCACCATGGCACTGCCGGTACCGAGCTCTTCAGCCTCTATCAACGTGGTGTACAGCAGATTGATCGCCACCACCCGCCCCTTCACACCAGGCTTGTCCGTGGTGTCCACCAGTTCGACCACATCGCCGAGACGGAACGGGCCAACGGTGAAAATCAGAACCGAGCACAGCAGGTTCGAGAGCACGCTCCACATGGCGAAAAACGCTACCGCAGCGACCGCGACAAACCCGGAAAGCGCCGTCCACAGCACCGTGGCAGACACCCCAAGGCGCTCGAGCACGAAGATCAATGCGCTGCCCATGATCAGCCAGCGCAGACCGCCCCGCAGGGGCATGAGCAATTGCGGCGGAAACGGATAACGCTCGCCCAGGCGGGTCAGGACCCTGGCCACGAAACGCTGGGTCAGATAGCCGGCCAGCAGTATCAGCAGGATTTGCACGCCGAGCCAGATCGGCTCGACCCACATCGCCGGCAGCGGCAGCTTGAACGCCTCCATCAGGACAGCGACTCCAGCTCCGCCTGCATGCTTTCCAGCAGTTCCAGGGCTTCCATCCAGGCCTCTTCCAGTTCCGCTTCGCGCACCTTCAATTTGGCCTGTTCTGCCAGCAGGTCACGCAACTCGTTCTTGCGCGTCGGCTCGTAGATATCGCTGTCGCCGAGGCTGGCATCGACTTTCGCCAGCTTCTCGTGGAGCTTGCCCAGCTCGGCTTCGAGCTTGTCAGCCTCGCGCTTGTGCGGCGCCAACTGCTGACGCAGGGCGGCCGCGGCCTGACGCTGGGCTTTCTTGTCGGTCTTGTCGGGGTTGACCGGCGTGTTGCTGACCGGCGCGTTGCGCTGACGGTAGTCCACCAGCCAGCGCGTGTAGTCGTCCAGGTCACCATCGAACTCTTCGACCTTGCCATCGGCGACCAGGAAGAAGTTATCGGTGGTGCTCTTGAGCAGGTGACGGTCGTGGGAGACCACCAGTACCGCACCGCTGAACTCCTGCAGGGCCATGGTCAGCGCCAGGCGCATTTCCAGGTCCAGGTGGTTGGTCGGTTCGTCGAGCAGCAACAGGTTCGGTCGGTCCCAGGCGATCAACGCCAGGGCCAGACGCGCTTTCTCGCCGCCGGAGAAATTCAGTACCGGCTCGTCGATCCGCGCGCCCCGGAAGTCGAAACCACCGAGGAAATCACGCAAGGTCTGTTCGCGCTCGGTCGGCGCCAGGCGCTGCAAGTGCAGCAACGGGCTGGCCTTGGAATCCAGGGAGTCGAGCTGATGCTGGGCGAAGTAACCGACGACGGTGTTTTCGCCACGGGTCATGCGCCCGGCCAGTGGCGACAGTTCGCCCGCGAGGTTCTTGATCAGCGTCGACTTGCCCGCGCCGTTCGGACCGAGCAATCCGATCCGCGCGCCGGGGGTGAGTTGCAGCTTGACCTTTTCCAGCACGGTCTTGTCGCCGTAGCCCAGGCGGGCATCGGACAGATCGATCAGCGGGCTGGAAATTTTCTGCGATTCGCGGAAGACAAAATCGAACGGCGAATCGACATGGGCGGCGGTCAGCTCCTCCATCCGCTCCAGCGCCTTGATCCGGCTCTGGGCCTGACGGGCCTTGGTGGCCTGGGCCTTGAAGCGGGCGATGTAGCTTTCCATGTGCGCGCGCTGCGCCTGCTGCTTCTCGTAGGCCTGCTGTTGCTGGGCCAGGCGCTCGGCACGGGCTCGCTCGAAAGCGCTGTAGCCGCCGCGGTACAGGGTGATCTTGCGCTGATCGACGTGGGCCACGTGATCGACGACGGCATCGAGGAAATCCCGGTCGTGGGAGATCAGCATCAAGGTGCCGGGATAGCCTTTGAGCCATTCTTCGAGCCAGATGATGGCGTCGAGGTCCAGGTGGTTGGTCGGTTCATCGAGCAACAACAGGTCCGAAGGGCACATCAGGGCCTGAGCCAGGTTCAGGCGCATCCGCCAGCCACCGGAGAAATCGCCGACCTGGCGATCCATCTGTTCGTTGGTGAACCCCAGGCCCGCCAGCAATTTGCGCGCCCGGGCGTCGGCGGTATAACCGTCGGCGCTGTCGAGCTCCGAGTGCAGGCGTGCCAGGGCGGCACCGTCATGGGCCGCTTCGGCTGCCGCCAGCTCGCGTTGCACCTGACGCAGGCGCAGGTCGCCATCGAGCACGTAGTCGACCGCCAGGCGCTCGAGCGTGTCGACCTCCTGGCGCATGTGGGCGATACGCCAGTCGGCCGGCAGGAAACAATCACCCGAGTCCGGGTGCAGCTCACCGCGAAGCAAGGCGAACAGGCTCGATTTGCCGGCGCCGTTGGCACCGATGAGGCCGGCTTTCTGGCCGGCGTGCAGGGTCAGCTCGGCGTCTTCTAGCAGACGTTGCGGACCACGCTGTAAAGTCAGGTTCTGAAGTCGAATCATAATGGCGGCGGAGTCTACCAGCTTCGCTCGCAACTGGCGCGAGTAGCACTATGTCCTCTGACCTGTGGAGCTTTTCCCTTTCCGCTTACGCCCGCCCGGGGGTTGAACCGGCCTGCCTGCAATTGCAGTCGACAGGGGTCAATGTGTGCCTGCTGCTGTGTGCGGCGTGGCTGGGCCAGCGAGGCGTTGCCTGCAATGAGCAACGCTTGCAGCAACTGCGCAGCGTGGCAGAGCCCTGGGACGTCGTTGTGGTGCAGCCGTTACGGGCATTGCGAACGCAATGGAAATCCGCTGCCTCAGGCGATGGCGATCTTCATGCCCTGCGCGAAAAAGTGAAGGCACTGGAACTGGAAGCCGAACGGCATTTGATCGTGCGACTGGAGCAGTCGACGCAGAGTTGGCAGCAGGATGAAGCGAACGATTTATCGCCCTGGCTTGAAGGTGTGGCGGCAGACGCCGCACACCATGACCGCGACGCGCTGCATCAGCTGCGCGTCGCGGTAACCGGCTCTTAGGAAGCGCTGGTTGGGGTGGTGGCGCTCGACGGTGCCACTGGCGTTGGTGCAGTGGTGGCTGTCGAGGTGCTGACTGCTGGCGCAGTTGCGGCCGGAGCAGAAGGTGCTGGCGTCGCAGGCGTTGCTGGCTTGGCGGTAGCTGTCGAAGCCGGGGCCGGCTTGGCGGCGGCGACCGGTTTTTTCACCGCAGGTTTCGCGGCAGCGGGTTTCGCAGCAGGCTTGGCTGCGGCTGGTTTGGCAGCCGGTTTTGCGGCAGCAGGTTTTGCGGCAGCGGCTGGCTTGGCTGCTGGTTTTGCAGCAGCAGGTTTTGCCGCAGTGGCGGGCTTGGCTGCTGGTTTTGCAGCAGCAGGTTTTGCCGCAATGGCAGGCTTGGCAGCCGCTGTTTTCGCAGCGGGTTTAGCGGCCGGTTTTGCAGCTGGCTTGGCAGCCGGCTTCGCAGCAGCTGTTTTAGCGGCGGGTTTTGCAGCTGGCTTGGCGGCTGGTTTTGCAGCTGGCTTGGCCGCTGCGGTTTTCGCCACGGCGGGTTTCGCGGCAGCGGTTCTTGCAGCAGGTTTGGCGGCAGCGGTTTTAGCGGTGGCTGGTTTGGCAGCGGTCTTGGCTGCGGCTGGTTTGGCCGCCGGTTTGGCAGCGGGTTTGGCAGCAGCCGTTTTAGCGACAGGTTTTGCAGCAGGTTTCGCTGCGGCTTTCACCGGTGCTTTGGCAACCGGTTTGGCGGCAGGCTTGGCCGGTGCTTTTGCAGCAGCCGGTTTGGCAGCGGCTTTCTTCGCGGGAGCCGCGGCAGGCTTGGCTGCACGCAGGGACAATGCCTTGCCGACAGCCTCTTGAACACGACCCACGCCCTGGGCCAGTTTCAGACTTTCCTGAGCATCGCGCTTGAGTTGCAGGATGTAGCCGCGAGTGTCCGACTGACGCTCCTTGAGGGCATCAAGCAGGTCTTCGAGTTGCTTCACTGCATCCTTGGCCTTGGCTTGCGCCTTGGCCTTGCCGGCCGCTGCCGCGTCCTGCAATTTGGTGCGGGATTTGTGCAATTTTTCCTGGGCTTTGCCGCGTTGTTTTTCCAGCTTGGCGAGCAGTTTTTCAGCATCAGCCAAGGCTTCCGAACAGGCAGTTTCTAGGTGCTCGAGCAAGCTGCCCGACAGTTGTTGGAGAAGATGCAACGGAGTGTTTACTGGCTTCTTGGTGGCCGACATGGTTTACCTCCTGGCTGAAGTGAGTGCGGCTCATACTAGACCTCTGCTGCAACCGCCGCTAGGGCATGTTGACACTATCGAAAGCGTCCTGTTGCAAAGGAGTGAAAAACTTCTGCACTTGCGTAAAAGCAGTTCACCGTTAAGCACATTCACACTGGCATAATCGCCCGCACTTCAGGTCGGAGAGTGCCCATGTCGCGCTACCTTTATTTATCGCTGTGCGTGATTTTTTCCGCGGCTCAGGCCGCTGAAAAAAGCCAGGAAAACGACGCTCACGATCTTGCTTACAGCCTCGGTGCAAGCCTTGGCGAACGCTTGCGCCAGGAGGTTCCTGATCTGCAACTCAAGGCTCTGGTCGAGGGGTTGCAGCAGGCCTATCAAGGCAAGCCACTGGCATTGAAAGACGAGCAGATCGAACAGATTCTGTCCGAACACGAAGCCCGGGTTGCGATGCAGACACCGGCACCGGAAAACGAACTGGCGGTGGAAAACGAGAAACGATTTCTCGCCCAGGAAAAAGCCAAACCCGGCGTTCGTGAACTGGCCGATGGAATACTGCTGACTGAATTGGCACCGGGTAATGGAGCCAAGACCGGACCGAACGCAAAGGTGCAGGTGCTGTACATCGGACGCCTGCCTGACGGCACTGTGTTCGATCAGAACGATCAGCCACAGTGGTTCAGTCTCGACAGCGTCATCAGTGGCTGGCGAACTGCGCTGCAGCAAATGCCGGTAGGCGCGAAATGGCGCCTCGTGATCCCATCGGCGCAAGCCTATGGCGCCGAGGGTGCCGGCGACCTGATCGCTCCGTTCACCCCCCTGGTATTTGAAGTCGAATTGCGCGGCGCCACCGGCTGACCGCACAAATGAAAAACGGTGCGCCATGGCGCACCGTTTTCGTGTCTTGCCGGATGTGGTTCAGACCTGAACCGAGTCCGCTTCCTTGTGAGCGGTGTGCAGCACTTCGATCAGGCAGTCTTCCAGTTCGAAGCGTTCATGCAACAGGCCGCCGAGCTCCTTGAATTTTTCCGCGACACACTTGCCTTCATCACACAGGTCGTTGAACGCCAGGAGCTTCTCGGTGATGACATCGATGCGCGGATAGATCGTCTCGGCGAGTTCCAGGCCGCGCTTGTCGTTGAAGGCCTTGGCCTCCCCCGTCAGCTGTTCGTAGATTTCGAAGTGACCGGCCGATACGTAATCGACCAGTACGCCGCAGAACTCCTGCAAGGGTTTGCGACTTTCACTCAGGGCCGCAGGTTCTGCGCCAAGTGCGTCATAGGCCCCGATCAGTTCTCGGCGCTCCTGCAACCAACGATCGATCAGCAGGTGCACTCCACCCCAGCGTTCCTGAGCATTCTGACAACTTTCGAGCATGGTGATCTCTCTTCCCTTGTGGGTCAGCTGCTCTATGCCCGTTTGCCTCTTGTCATGGGCGTTCGGGGCAGAGCGTCATCGAGCGACAAAATTCCAATGACACGTGCGGGCCAGATTATGCCCGCACGACTGAGGCTTCAAGGTACGCAGGCGATAAAGTTCATACAAGTGTTTAATCGTTCAACAGGCCCTGGTGCGACGACTCGCCGCTGAGCGGTCGCCGCACAGTGATCCAGATGAGACGCAATAGCTGATATGCACCGAGAATTGTCATCGCGACGAAGAACAGCAAACTCCATTCGGGGATGCTCAGATCCAGCAATGTCCAGGAGCGCTGGGCGCAGTCGTAAGCGCCTTTGAATATCTGCTGCACAACACTGAGCCATGACCCACTGGCGAACGGGTTGGTCAGGACTGAAGCACAGGTTGCCGATTGATGCGCTGGATTGCTCTGCAATAGCACCTGCTGCCCCGCCGTGAGCGTACCCCCCAAGCTGCAGAGAAGACCGAGAAGCCAATAGAGAAAGGAGCCGAGTCGACCAGGCCCCTGCACCGCCGCCATCAGGCAGATGCCTGTCAGCAGCGCCAGGCAAACCCGTTGCAACAGGCACAAGCCACAGGAGGTGAGGCCGACGGAATATTCCAGATAGTAGGACACGCCCAGGACCAGGGCGCCCGCAACGAAGACCGTGAAAAACAAGGAGCGTGTGCAGGCCAAAGACATGGCTTTTCCGTAACAGTTAAAGACCGACGGCTACGGTAGAGGAAAGCGATCCGGCGTTTCAAGGCGAGCAGCTTGGGACACTTCAGCAGAGATGTAGGGAATTCCCAACGCACGCTGAAGGATTAGGAGTAACCCTTTGTAGGACCCTGCCGATGACTTTGTAGGAAGGTAAAAGCAGCGCGAATTTTGCTGCCCTGAACCACACAATGTCTTGCAGCCGCGGGCGCAATCCGCGGCTGCAAGGTGCAGTGATCACGCGTGGACGGGCACTGGTAACGGCGCCGCGAGCAAGCGCTCGTCCAGCAAACCCAGACCTTCCTGGAACAGTTGGTTGCTGCGCTCGGTATCACCCATTTGCGCCAACAACCGCGCCAGCTCGGCGCAGGCCTCCGGATTGCGCTCCATGCGCAGGCTGCTTTCCAGATAGTCACGGGCCTTGCCCCACAGGCTGCTTTGCAGACACAGACGACCCAGGGTCAGCAGCAGGCCGGAATCGGCGGGATGCTCCTTGAGCCAGCCCTCGGCAAGATGCAACTGACGCGCCGGGTCGCTACCGCGAACCAACCCGTAGAGACGCGCCAGGTGACTGTCATAGTTGCGTTTGAGCGCTGTGCGCAAGACCTCTTCAGCTTCGACCTGCGCCCCCAGTTGCCGTAATTGCTCGGCATAGGCGAGCACCAGTTGCGGTTCCTGGCGCTGAGCAGACGTCAGTTGCTGCCAGGCGCCCTTGAGCGATTCCAAACCGACTGTTCCATCCCCTTCACGTTGCGCCGCCAGGGAAAGATTCTTGCCCCAGGCACGACGCTCAAGTTCCGCCAGTTCTGCCGCTGGCAGGACCTTGTCCTTGCGCAATTCCGGCAACAGGCGAATCACCGCCGACCATTCGCCTCGCTGCTGATACAAACGCTGCAACTGGCGCAACACCTGCGCATTATGCGGGTGACGTTCACGCATGGCTTGCAGCGTCGTCAGCGCCCCTTCGGTGTCGCCACGATCGGTCTGCAATTGCGCATGGTTCAAGGCAATCGCCAGCTCGGCCTGCGGCTGGCGCTCCAACGCGCGCTCCAGCAGGTGGTCGCTCTCTTCGTAGTGCCCCTGTTCGTTCGCGGCACGCGCAGCGCCCAGGTAATAGAGCAGCGGTTGACGCTCCGCTTCCGCAGCCCGATGCAAGTGCCGTTGCGCGCTGGCCCAGCGACCCTCTGCCAGATCCAGCTGACCATGCTCGATCGCCACCTGCACCCGACGACTGCGGTTGCGCCGCGACCAGGGATTGACCACGCCGCCGGAAGTCAGCACCAGTTCGATCAGTGCCTTGATGCCCCAGAACACCAGCCACAGAACCGCCACCAGGGCCAACGTCGCCCAAAGACTCGACTCGTAACGGAAGCTCTTATAAGCGATCAGCACGTAACCGGAATGCTCGGCAATCGCCAACCCCAGCGCCGCCGCGGCGGCGATGACCAGAAACAGGATCACATACAGGCGCTTCATGGCGTGGCCTCCTGCGCGGTGTTCGCGGCAGGCTTGGCCAGCGGCTTGACCGAGTCCTCGGCGTTGACATTGCGACGTTCCAGATAGCCTTGCACCGCGCTCAGCGTACCGGTCATATCAGGGGTGACCACGGTGACCGGTTGCTTGCTCAGTTCGGCCACCTGCTCAAGCATCACCTTGCTTTGCGGGTTGTCCGGATTGAAGTTGTTCTTGAGCACATCACGGGCCTCGTCCAGCGCCTGACTGTAAACGGCGGCGTGGCCATTGAGCGCAGCCCATTGCGCCTGCTCCAGCGTCAGGCTCAAGGCCAGGCGTACCTGACTCAGGCTCTGCCCGGCGAGCAGCGGACGGACGTTTTTATCGGCGTTGAAATCGATGCGGATGTAGCGCGAAATCTGATCCCACCATTGCGCCCAGCGACTGGCGCCATCACCGTCGGCGGTCAGGCCCAGCAGGGACTCACCCCGGTCCTTGTACTCGGGAGCCAGCTCAGTGAGGCCGGTCACCTGTTCGCGCAGCGCGCCCAGACGCAGGAACAACCCGGTGCGATCCGGTTGATCGGTGCTGCGCAGCGCCACCAGGGTTTTGGCCACCTGTTCGCGCGCGGCAAAGGAGCCCGGGTCGTTTTGCTCGCGAAGGATGTCGTCGGCGCCCTGCACCAGAGCCTGGGCGCTGCTGATGTCCTGCAGTGCAGACAGGCGCAGGCTGGCCAGACGCAACAAGTGCTCGGCCTCGGCCAGGCGCCAGTCCTTGCGGCTGGCGCCGAGAACGGTTTCCAGGCGCTGGTTGAGTCGTTGCTGATCGCCCTGCAACTGAACGACCAGGCGGCTGCGCTCTTCCAGCACATCGGCACCGGGCAGTTGCTCCAGACGCGCGCTCAGGCGTTGTTCATTGAGTTTGAGGCTTTGCGCTTCATCGCTCAGAGCCTGTACCTGACTCAGTTGCTGCTGATGGGTCGCCTGCAGGTGTCGCACCTGCCAGACTCCCCAACCACCCACCGCAACACCCGCAGCGCCCAGCAACAGCGCGACGATGGCCAGCCCATTGCCTCGGCGCGGCTCTACGGCAGGGGGTGGAGTTTCAATCGGCGCATCAAGCACTGGCCGGATGTCTTCTTTAGGCAAGGCTGTTTCGCTCACGTATCCATCCTTTGCATTAGGAAACGGGTACGGGATGCTCCCGTAACGCCGTCAGCAAAGCCGCGGCACTGGCGCCACGACAATCCACAACTGTCAGGGCACCGGCAGCACGTGCCAGCTCGGCAACCCTGGGACTTGGTACAAACAACGGCAACTGCGCCAATTGCGGCCAGACATCGCCAGCCAATTGATGCAGGTGCTCAAAACCCTGTCCACTGCTGACCACCAGTGCATTCAGGCGTTCCGCCCGGATCCGTTCCGGCAGCGCCGCTGCCGGGTATTGCGGCAGCTCGCGGCGGTACAGCTCCAGATAATCGACACTAGCACCTTGCTCGCGCAAGCGCTCAGCCAGCAGTTCGCGACCGCCTTCCCCGCGCATGATCAGTACCCGTGGATCAGGCCGGGCAATGGCATCGCGCAGGTTCGAGAGCGTAAGCAAGGCTTCGCTGTCATCGCCTTCCTGGGGAAAGCTCACGTCCAGGCCGCGATCCTCAAGAATCTGCGCCGTTGCCGCGCCCACGCTGAACCATTTCACAGGCGGCGTCTGCGGATAAAACCGATTGAGCAGCTCGACGCCAATCCGCGCAGCCGGTTTGCTGACCACAATCACCGCACAGTAGCGATCCAGCCCCTGGATCACCTCGCGCATTGTGTCAGAGGCAGGTATCGGCACGATGTCCAAAAGCGGCAAGCTGCTGCTGAAAATCCCCTGCTGCGCCAGAACAGCGCTCAGCGCTGCCGACTCATCCGCCGGACGCGTCAGCAGCAGGCGCCAGCCCGTCACTCGTGGCCCGCCTCGCCATAGACCGCCTTGAGAATGTCGGCGGCACCCTGGTTCAGCAGGTCTTCGGCCACTCGTACACCCAGAGCTTCAGCATCGCCACGGGGTGCACGCGCCTGGGCACTGAGCAGCAGACCGCCATTCGGATCGCCCACCAGCCCGCGCAACCAGACTTGCTCGCCCTCCAGCACGGCGTAGCAGGCGATCGGCACCTGACAGCCGCCATTGAGGTGTTTATTGAGGGCACGTTCGGCAGTCACCCGGGTCGCGGTGTCCTGGTGATGCAGCGGTGCAAGCAGGGCGTGGATTTCGCTGTCGGCGCTGCGACACTCGATGCCTACCGCCCCCTGGCCACCGGCCGGCAGGCTGTCATCGACACTGATGGCCGAGGTGATGCGATCCTCGAAACCCAGTCGGATCAAACCGGCGGAGGCAAGGATGATCGCGTCGTACTCGCCCGCATCCAGCTTGGCCAGGCGAGTATTGACGTTGCCGCGCAGGAAGCGGATTTCCAGGTCAGGGCGACGGGTCAGCAATTGCGCCTGGCGGCGCAGGCTCGAGGTGCCGACGATGCTGCCCGGCGGCAACGCATCGAGACTGGAGTAAGTATTGGAGACAAAGGCGTCACGCGGGTCTTCGCGTTCGCAGATACAGAACAGGCCCAGGCCTTGGGGGAAATCCATCGGCACGTCCTTCATGGAGTGCACGGCGATATCAGCTTCATTTTCCAGCAGCGCGGTTTCCAGCTCCTTGACGAACAGGCCCTTGCCGCCGATTTTCGACAATGGCGAATCGAGCAGCTTGTCACCGCGACTGACCATCGGAACCAGGGTCACGAGCAGACCCGGATGGGCCTCTTCCAGGCGGGCTTTGACGTATTCGGCCTGCCACAGGGCAAGAGCGCTTTTACGGGTGGCGATGCGGATTTGGCGAGTGGACATGGATCAATCCGTACTGAATAGATACGGCGGATGATAACAGCTCAGCCAAATCCACTTTGACTTGTATCAGAAACTACTCGGCCTCCCTGGCCCTGGATGTCCGGAAATCGTGTGTGAGGCTCACATGCAGCCCGCGAATCAAAGCTGCTGCATCATTTTCCGCACGCCAGCCACGTGACGCCGGCTGACGATCAGCGCATCGCCGTTCAAGCCCTTGAGGAACAGCTGGAAATGCCCCAGCGGCGTGCGCTGCAAGCGTTCTATGCGGTCACGGGCGACCAGGGCATTTCGGTGTATGCGCACGAAACGTTCGCCAAACTCGTCCTCAAGGGCCTTGAGCGGCTCATCCAGCAGTACTTCGCCCGATTCGTGACGCAAGGTCACGTATTTGTGATCGGCAATGAAGTAGACCACCTGATCGATGGGAATCAGCTCGATCCCCTTGCGGGTGCGCGCACTGATATGGCTGCGAGGGCCACTGCCACTGTCGGCCGCCGGCCGAGTGAGGGCGGAGAGTTGAACGCGGTTGGGGCGTTCGGCTTTTTTCAACGCGTCATTTAACTGTTCAGTTCTCACCGGTTTCACCAGATAGCCTACGGCGCTGGCCCGTAAGGCTCCCTCGGAGTATTCATCGGTTCCTGCGCAGAACACCACGGCGGGCGGGGTTTCGCGCTCGCACAATCGTGCGGCCACCTGCAGGCCATCGAGGCCGGGCATGCGGATATCGAGCAGCACGATATCCGGCTTGTGGCTGTCGATCAGTGCCAACGCTTCTTCGCCGTTCGTGGCGCTGGGCTCCAGGACACTGTATCCCTCGAGTTCGCCAACCATTCGGCTCAGGCGCTCGCGGGCAATAGGGTCGTCATCAACGATCAGGACATTCATATTGCGCTGGATTCCTGCGTGAGTCTCGCACAAGGATAGCGTAGACAGGTGAAGTGACGTCCGTCACCGCGATCCACGCTAAGACTAGCGCGAGCGTCAAAAAGTGCCGCTCGTCCGGCAGCAAAATTTTCAAATACCGGGCGATTGACGGTCCAGGCCTGCTTTGGCGAAGGATCGCCACAGGGTTTGCTGTAACGCAATATGAACACCCCCTCTTCTTATAGTCAGCGTCTGCACCGAGAAGTGCGCTGATCCTACTGTCCAACTGTAGACGGTTGCCGGGACGATATTGCTCAATCGGAAAATATCGTTGCACTGACAGCTAAAACTGTAGGAGCGAGCCTGCTCGCGATGGACCTGAGAGCGACGGTTTTATCCAGACAGCCCTCGTTATCGTTAACGACCATCGCGAGCAGGCTCGCTCCTGCAGGGCCAAATCGTGTGAAAACCAGTCGACCAGTGTCAGCGAAAGAATTGGCAACCCTGTTATTATCCGCCGCAGCTTTCAACGCCATCTTTATCCAGCCGATACGAGCGAATTCATGAGCACTGACAAGACCAATCAGTCCTGGGGCGGCCGCTTCAGTGAACCCGTCGACGCCTTCGTCGCCCGCTTCACCGCCTCCGTCACCTTCGACCAGCGCCTGTATCGCCACGACATCATGGGCTCGATCGCCCACGCCACCATG